>DASROI010000542.1:0-4662 GCA_035646955.1 Pyrinomonadaceae bacterium | reverse complement strand
ATGCTTTTGGCGATGCTGGATCCCGCCGTCCTGCGTCGCATGATGGAGACCTGGATGACGGTGGACATTCACCAGCATTTCGGTACGGAGTTTTTGACTGGTGTTGGTATCGGACCATGGTATTCCGTGAATGACTTTGCGATGTCGCGCATGGCGAGGGAATACCTACGTTGGACCGGCGATAAGGCATGGTTGGATAAGGAAGTAGGCGGAAAGAAAGTGCTCGATCTGTTGGTCTCGTATGCCGAGCACTGGCGCGCTCTCGACACAAACAAGCATGGGCTGGCGGACTACGGTGGGGTAAATAATCTATTAGAGGCCGTTTCGAGCTACGTACATGAAGTAGCAGGTCTGAACGCAGCGAATGTATTTAATCTTCGCTTCGCAGCCGAGCTGCTCGATTACAAGGGACAAAAAGAGAAAGCAGCAGCACTGCGTCAGGAGGCAGTTGAACTTGGTAAACGTGTGAATGAGCTTTATGTGGATGGAAAAGGCGTTTGGCGGTGTCGTTTACCTGACGGCAGCTACAACGAGGTCCATCACTGTTACGACTTTGGCACCACGCTCACCACGATTGGCGATTTGATGACTGAAAAGCAGAAGAAAGAGATGGTCCAGTTTTTCCGTGCGGAACTGCAAACACCAACGTGGATGCGAGCTCTCTCCACGAAAGACCTGGATGTTACGTTCAGCATCAGACCCGATCACCAATGGACCGGCGCATATACGGCATGGCCAGCGCTCGCGCTGAGCGCTCTCTTTTATGCCGGAGAGATTGAGGTTGCGTTCAATTGGATGAAAGGCCTGGCAGCAACCACGATGCAAGGTCCAATTGCTCAAGCGCACTTCACCGAAGTATTCGTCGCTCCTGAATCGAACAAAGCCGCAATCAAGGCTCCATCTGACCAGCCTTATATTAATGACTGGGCGTGCGTGTCGGGGTGCAACTATCTCGAGCCAGTGGTGACCTCGATCTTTGGTATTAACGCGGGCTTGTTTGGTGGAATAACCGCTCGCCCGAGCTTTGGTCCGTTGGAAGGCGGTGCGGAGCTCAGAAACATTTCTTACCAGGGAAAGAAGTACAAGGCATCCAAGCGTGGCGTCGAACCGACGACTTAAGAGGATTCTGATGAATCACGTGAAAATTGTAATCGCAGCTGTTCTTTGTCTCTTAACGTTTGTTATTACCGCGAGTGCTCAAGAGCAAGCGAGTTCACCATGGGCCACTGATGCGGGAAGTAGATATTGGGTTCAGCCAGATATTGTCTACCAGAGTTCGAGCGGACAGTCGCTGAAGCTGGACGTTTGGTATCAACACGATGTTAAGACTACAAGTCCGACCCTCGTCTATATCCACGGAGGCGGATGGATTTTTGGGACCAAAGAGAGCAGTGTTTTACAGTTTCTACCTTTTCTCGAACGAGGTTGGACCGTTGTCAACGTAGAGTATCGAATGGCGAATACTGCCTTAGCGCCGGCTGCAGTTGAAGATACTCGATGTGCGTTGCGGTGGGTATTTCGTAACGCGCAACAATGGCACTTTGATACAAGCAAGGTAGTGTTGATGGGCCACTCGGCTGGTGGTCATCTCTCGCTGATCACGGCGATGTTGCCTGAGGGAACAGGTCTCGACAATCAGTGTTATGGGACTGAGAAGTTAAGCGTCGCGGCGATTATTAACTGGTTTGGGATCACTGATGTCAACGACATAATTAAAGGACCAAATCTTAAGAACTACGGTGCGATGTGGATGGGGAGTCAGTCAAACGCAGAAGAGATTGCGCATCGGGTGTCGCCATTAACTTACGTTCGCGCTGGGCTTCCTCCAATTCTGACGATACATGGCGATAAGGACGACGTTGTTCCTTATAGTCATGCGACGCGACTTCATGAAGCGCTCGATAAAGTGAAAGTTCCGAATCAGTTGTTGACGATCCAGGGTGGCGGTCACGGCGGTTTCACTCAAGAGCAGTTCGTGAAGAGTTACGACAGGATCTGGAACTTTTTAAAACAGAACAAAATAATCAATTAGTTGATAATTCTTGAGCGAATTAGATCAGACAGTTTTCACTCCGCGAGGAGTGAAATGTTTATAGCCCTCTGCAAACTAAGCACTCAGCGCCGTTCGGAGGAACGGGAGGCTTCTGGTTGTGATAGGGCTAGTCTATTTCCCGCTCCTCCGAACGGCGCATTTGTGGAAGATCACGGCGGGCTATAAACATGAAACCCCTCCGGGGTAAAAACCGCTGAATTGTCGAATCTCAAGAATCCAGCAGAGAATGTTGAATGATGTAACTCTGATGTGTTTTCTTGGCGTTTCTAAGAGATCATCCGTTGGTGTGCCTTCAGCGCAGACACAGAGAACCGCAGAGTGACGCGAAGAAGAAAACAGATACCTTGAAGATAACTGATTTAAAAGCGACGACGGTGACCGTGCCACTCGAGGCACCGCTGCGTCATGCGGCCGGAGCGCATTGGGGACGGTTCGTTCGGACCATTGTCGAGGTTGAAACTGACGAAGGCTTAATCGGTCTCGGCGAAATGGGTGGCGGTGGCGAGTCAGCTGAAAATGCTTTCCGCGCTCTGAAACCATATCTAGTTGGACACGATCCGGCGCACCTCGAGGAGTTGCGGTTTCGGATCGCCAACCCCACCGCGTCGCTTTACAACAATCGTACTCAAATTCTTGCAGCGCTCGAGTTTGCCTGTCTCGATCTACTCGGCCAGAAATGGAATGTACCTGTTCATGCGATTCTGGGTGGCAAACTTCGAGATGAAGTACCCTTTGCTTCGTACCTTTTCTTTCGCTATTCGAAAGATGGAAAAGGCGAAGTCCGCACCGTCGATCAACTCGTGAAACACGCCGCCGAGCTTAAAAAGCAATACGGCTTCACGTCGCACAAGTTAAAGGGTGGTGTGTTCGCGCCGGAATATGAACTCGATTGTTACCGAGCGGTTGCAGAGTCTTTGCCTGGCGACAGTTTTCGATTTGATCCCAATGCCTCATGGTCCACCGAGCAGGCGATTTGGTTTGGTCAGCAGATCGAAGATATTCGCAACGACTACCTCGAAGATCCGGTGTTTGGACTTCACGGCATGCGTCGCACCCGCGAGAAAGTGCGCATGCCTTTAGCGACTAACACCGTAGTGGTTAATTTTGAACAACTGGCGGCCAATGTCCTCGATACAGCGGTTGATGTAATTCTTCTTGATACAACTTTCTGGGGTGGTATCAGACCGTGCGTTAAAGCGGCGAGCATTTGTGAGACTTTTCAGCTTGGCGTCGCAGTACATTCTTCGGGCGAGCTGGGAATACAACTGGCGACGATGCTTCATCTCGGCGCGGTAATTCCAAACCTCAGCTTCGCAGCGGACGCTCATTACCACCATCTGCTGGACGACGTGATCGACGGCGGAAAGTTAATTTACAAAGATGGGAAAATTGCCGTACCGCATGGTCCAGGCCTGGGAGTCAAACTCGATCGTGACAAGCTGGCGGAATTCAGTGAACTCTACAAGCGTTTAGGTAACTACTCATACGATCGCGATCCGCTGCGTCCGGATTGGACTCCTATCGTCCCAAACAGTCGCTGGGCGGATCCAAACGACGACCGTATACCTGAAATCTCCTATTAATAATAATGTCGACGAAGATGACATTTCGGTTTATTGCGTTGCTGACGTGTTTCCTGAGCGTAGGGTTTGTCGCAGCTCAAAATTGCGGCCTCAAGACTCGACCCGGTGTGATTGATAAACAATTTGAGGCGATCTTCTCTCAGAATGGACCAGGTAGCGGACTACAACCGGCGAATCGTCCAGCGTGGACCGGAGCCGACAGCACATATTCAGTAGTTCTACCGAACGGCAATTCGGCGTTCTTTTTTTCCGACGGATACATTGCAGAGTCGCCGCCAGTGCAAGGAGATGGCAAAGTTATTGTTGGCCCAAATGGCATACGAATGCGGGAGGCAAACTGTTTGCCACCGCTTTGTAGTCCAGCCACTTCGCTATTCAGATCGCGAAACAGCGTGGTGGTCCTAAGCAAAGGATTGAACCGAATGACGGCTTTCACAGGCCCACCGGATAAGGCAGGGTATTCGACGTCGTTATTTACGCCTGAGAAAGCTGCAGAGACAAAGCGTTACTTTTGGATGGGCGACTCGGTGGTCCTCAAGACGGGTAACCCACGTGTTGATAAGCTCTGGGTTTTCCTGCTTGAGTTCGATTCGGCTCTTGCCTATTACGGTACTTCCATCGCGCAGTTATCGCTGCCTGATCTCAAAATCGAATCTGTCCAAAAATTGCGCGGCACGGAACAGTCAAGTGTAGCCTGGGGCTCGGCGTCAATGCTCGAAGATAGTAATGATGGCCCATTACTTTACATCTATGGCATTCAAAATAAGCAGACGATAAATGGAAAAGTTCCTTATCTTGCTCGAGTCAATCCGGGCGCAGGCGTAGATAGTGTGGCGGACGCATCGACATGGAAAGTCTGGAACGGAAGCGACTGGGTTGCAGGACTGAACAACGGAGTGCAACTTCTGGGAGACAAGAAAGATCCCATGAACGCCGGCGATCAGATCAGCGACGAAATCAGTGTCAGGAAGGTCCGCACAACTAAAGGTAGCGTCTATGTCCTGGTCGGAATGGACACCACGATTC
>DASROI010000541.1:0-40786 GCA_035646955.1 Pyrinomonadaceae bacterium | reverse complement strand
CAAAGATGCTGTTGAAGATGAGTGACAGATAGCACATCTTCATCAGAAAGGCCGACCCAAGTGAGAGCAGGAGGAAAACCCCAAGAGTTTGAAACTTCCGCAAGTTCATATCATCAACCTTCCAATGAGGATCAGATAGTAACGGTCACTGGTTAAAGTTTCGTCAGGCAGCTTACAATCCGTCATAAGAATGACCTGTTTCGTCCCACGAGTACTGCATTACGAATCGTTACCTTCCACGAACACTGAGGCAGCTCGCCTGGCAATCGAAGGCGCAGGCCAAGGGCTTGCTGTCGTAGCCGATGAGCAAACTGCGGGCCGTGGTCGCCTGGCCCGCACCTGGTCTTCGCCTAAGGGGGCTGGTCTATATGTAAGCATTCTCCTGAAGCCTAAGATCTCGCCTGATTACTGGCCTTTACTGACTTTCGTTTCCGCGTTAGCTGTGGGCGATGCGGTTAGAGAGAAGTTTCAGCTGGAAACGGACATCAAATGGCCAAACGATCTTCTTGCAGATGAAAGAAAATTCTGCGGGATCCTGGCTGAGGTAGTTGAAACTGGTAACGGCCGAGCTGTGGTGGTGGGAACGGGTGTTAATCTCACGGAGGCTGCCGTACCGTCTGAACTGCGTCATGTAGCGACATCAATTTCCGAGGCTTCGGGCCAACATCCGGACAGAGACTCTTTGTTGGCTACTTTCCTTGGCAGAATTGAATACTGGTATACAGTGCTTGAGAATGAGCGTGGTCCAGAGCGATTACTTGCAGTCTGGATCGAGCGTTCATCTTACGCTTTCGGCAAGTCCGTCTCGGTACGTGATGGAGAAAGAGCGCTCGAAGGTGTAACCCAGGGGCTCGATGGCCGAGGCGGCCTAATATTGAAACAGCGAACCGGGGAAATCGTCACTCTCATGGCGGGTGATGTAACCAATTTGCGAGCCATAAATTGAAACTCATGGAAGCAAAACGAATCGTTCTCAACACCTTTGGCTCTTATGGGGACATCCACCCATATCTGGCCCTGGGCATGGAGTTGCGCGCTCGCGGTCACAGCGTGGTTGTTGCCACAATGGAGATCTACCATGAAAAGGTACGCAATGCAGGTCTCGAGTTTGCCGCAGTTCGACCAAATATTCCTCAGCCGAAGGACCAGGAGCCTGGCCTGATCGATAAGATTATGGACCCCAAAAATGGTCCACGATTTTTAACGGAGGAGGTCATCTTTCCCGCAGTACGAGATAGTTACCAGGATCTCGTGCAGGCTGTTAACGGCGCCGATTTGCTGGTGACCCATCCTGCCGCGCCTGCAGGCCCACTGGTCGGAAGGAAGACCGGCATGAGGTGGATCTCAACTGTTCTTGCACCACTCTCGTTTTTCTCCGCGTACGACCCACCGGTACCGCCATACTGGCAGTGGACCAGTAAATTGCAATTGCTTGGCCCACGAGTGATGAAACCGTTCCTTGATTTCATGAAGAACAACTACAAGGCTAAAGCGGTTGTGGATTTTCGTTCAGAAATAGGACTGAGCGATAACGGGAATCCGATGTTTGACGCGCAGCATTCGCCAGAACTTGTGCTGGCAATGTTTTCCAGGTCGTTTGCCTCGCCACAGCCTGACTGGCCTCCGCAGACTAGAATTACCGGCTTCTGCTTTTACGACGGGAATAATGAGGAAGTTATACCAAGTGACTTACTCTCATTTCTGGAAGCAGGACCCGCTCCCATTGTCTTTACCCTGGGCTCATCCGCAGTCTGGGTTGCTCGCGATTTCTTCCGCGAGAGCATCAAAGCCGCACAAAGCCTGGGCCAACGCGCAGTGCTAATAATCGGTGATGAACGGAACTCTCCAGCCGAAATACCGGAGGGAATGATTGCTATTAACTACGCGCCGTACCAGGCGTTGCTGCCAAAAGCGAGTGTAGTTGTTCATCACGGAGGAGTGGGCACTACCGCCCAGGGATTACTTGCTGGAGTTCCAACACTGATCGTCCCGTTTGCTTTTGATCAATCAGACAATGCCGCTCACGCTAAGCGTATCGGTACGAGCCGTACTGTTTATCGCAGTAAGTACTTTGCTCCAAGGGTTGCCCGCGAGCTGAAAGAACTCCTGACTGACAAGAGCTATGTCGAGAACGCCCGCAGCGTGAGTGGTCGGCTGAAAGTTGAGGACGGACCGGGAACCGCATCTGACTTGATTGAAGAGCTACTCACAAAGTCGAGACTGCCGGAAGAGGAAATGGCATATGCTCCTGGTAATTGACGCGGGAAATAGCAATGTGACTCTGGGTCTCTATCGTGAGGCTGAGTTGATTGCCGAGTGGCGTTTGCTCACAGATCCGTCGCGCACATTCGAGAATTACAGCAACGACATCCTCGAATTGTTCTCGGCCGCGAATTTGAAGGTGCGAGATGTTGAGGGAGTATCGATAGCTTCGGTAGTTCCCGCTCTTAACGATACTTTGAGGAGAATATCAGAACATCATTTTCATCTGTCACCACTCTTTATCGACCATCACACCAATACAGGTTTGAGGATCAACTATGAGGCTGTTTCTTCGTTAGGTGTTGATCGGATCGTAGATGCATTCGCGGCAGTCACAAAGTATGGGGCTCCATGTGTCGTCGTAGATTTTGGTACCGCAACTACTTTTAATGTCGTCAATGCAGATCGCGAGTATCTTGGGGGAGCAATTGCGCCAGGCCTGGTTATTTCTGCTGAAGCCTTGTTTGGACGGACGGCCCAACTGCCGAGAGTCGATATCGTGAAGCCGAAAAAAGCAATTGGTTCCTCAACAACGTTGTCGATGCAGTCAGGTATCTACTACGGATATGTGGGTCTCGTTGATGGGTTACTGGAGAGAATTATTGAGGAACTGAACGACCGTCCCAAAGTAATCGCGACTGGGGGTCTTGCCAAACTTGTTGCTGGGTCTTCCAGATTTATTGAGACGATCGATGATACCCTTACCCTTGAAGGTTTACGTCTACTGTACGCCCGCTCTGAGAAAGAGAATGGCGACGGAGCGCTCTGAACCTCAAGTCAAAGACCAAAGATCAAAGCCCCAAAACCCAGAATCCACCAATAGTCAAATTTTTCCCCGATCAGCTAACATCAACTTTGAACTACTTCAACTATTTCACCGAAATCGAAGATGCTTTCGTCAGGCGTCGAGGTAAACATCTCTTTCTTAGTCCCCTGGACTGGGCATTGATGGAGACATGGAAGTCTCAGGAAGTTCCGCTTCACATCGTCTTAAGAGGAATTGAAAAATCGTTTGACTCCTTTGAAGCAAAGCCTAGAAAACGATCGGTGAAGTCGTTGTTGTATTGTCAGGAAGAAGTTGAGGCGCAATTTGCTGAATGGCTTGAATCCAGGGTCGGCTCCAACACTGAGAGCGAAGTCGCTGCAGTTGTGGAGAACAATGATCGCAACCCGTTTTCAAGTGTCGCTGTTAAGGAGCACCTGATAGATAAACGAAATCAACTCTCCAAGACCGCTGAACTGCTTGGGCCCGAGGAAAATGAACTTGCCGAGGCGATGCTTCGAGTGACGCGAATCCTGGCTGACCTTGAAGAAGAAATTGACAATTCATCCTCAATCGAAACGCGCAAGCTTGAAGACTCGCTGACCGGACTCGAAAGACTACTAAATGAAGCAATGCTTTCCAACTCGGGTCCTGAGCTTGATCAATTAAAGGCAGAAATAAAGGCCCAATTGAAACCGTATCGCGCTCAAATGGAAAAGAGCGCCTATCAACAGACGTTCGATAATCTGCTCTTAAAACGAGTGCGTGAAAGATTCAATGTGCCACGGTTGAGCTTGTTCTATCTTTGAGCTCGCAAAAGATGCGAATAGTCCAGCAATGACAATTGAACCTCGATAATGTTCGTCCGGCGAGATCAACGGGTCAGCTATTGTTATTCGTGAACAAAGGTTAGATGTCTTTTCATGAGTGAAATCATCGAGCTCGAAATCGAAAGAATTCTTCCTGGCGGCGTGGGCCTGGCCCATGCAGAAAACCGGACATTCTTTGTAACGCTTGCCGCGCCGGGAGATCGAGTACGAGCTCGAGTGGACCGGATTCAGGGAAATTTATCTTTCGCATCGGTCGTCGAAGTGGTGTTGCCTTCTCCGGTGCGAATCGAACCTCCTTGCCCCTACTTTGGACGCTGTGGTGGTTGCGACTTTCAACAGCTAAGTTATGACGCGCAACTGAAGGCCAAAGCTGACATCATTCAAGACTGTCTTCATCGAATTACGAAACTTCAAAATGTGCCGCAAATAACTGTTACTCCGTCGCCGCAAGAGTGGCGATATCGCGGCCGCGCGACCTGGCAGTTCGACACAACGGAAAAGACAATCGGATATTACGAACGTGGTTCACGAAAGGTCTGTGATGTTTCCGACTGCGCAGTTTTGAGACCTGAGCTACAGGCGGTGCTGGAACAAGTTCGGTCTACTGACTGGTCCAATATCCCCGGTGATCTGAAGCACCTGGAGGTGACTGCGAGCGGGAAGGGAAGTTCGCTTTCGCCAGAACTGGGGGATCTGAGGACTGATGTCGTGACGGTACAAATTGCCCGTGAGCACTACTCGTACAATGCGGCCGCGTTCTTCCAGGCAAATGAGTTTCTGTTGGAGCCTTTACTCAATGCCGCCATTGCTGATGCTTCCGGAGACTTTGCGATCGATCTTTACAGCGGGGTGGGGCTGTTTACAATTGCAATGGCGCGCCGGTTTACAAAAGTCGTTGCCGTTGAGTCGAGCACCGAAGCCATTCGCTTTGCTCGGGCGAATCTTCGGGAAGCTGAGCTACAGAACGCAAAGGTTGTAAGCGTCACGGCAACTGAGTGGTTCCGTGAGAGTTCTCGCAAGCCAGGTTCGGTCGATTTTCTGCTGTTGGATCCACCGCGCGCGGGAGCAGAATCGATTGTGATTAAAGGTATCTTAGATTTGCGCCCGGCTCGTTTATGCTATGTCTCCTGTGATCCGGCAACTCTGGCGCGTGACCTGAAGAAGTTAATTGCCGGAGGTTATGAACTCAGTTCCGTTGAAGCCTTCGACATGTTTCCGCAAACCCATCACGTCGAGACCGTGGTGCATTTGTCACTGCCCCGCACCTAATAGTATTTTGAGGTCACGGCAGTAGCGATTATAAGACCAAAGATCAAAGACCCTGGACTGACATACACAATGACTCTTTTCGAAGAATTAAAATGGCGCGGCCTTGTCCACGATGTCACTCCTGAGTTGCCGGGAGTGCTTGGCAAGGAAAAGCTCACTGGCTACATCGGCTTCGATCCGTCAGCCGCAAGTCTTCATGTCGGCTCGCTGTTGCCAATAATGAATTTGGCCCGCTTGCAACGCGCTGGACACAATCCAATTGCGATTGCGGGGGGCGGTACCGGCCTCATCGGCGATCCCAGCGGCAAAACTCAGGAACGGCAACTACTTTCTAGCGAACAAGTCGAACAAAATTTAGAAGGAATTAAGGAACAGCTCGCCCGGTTTCTTGATTTCGAGTCAAGCGCCAATCCCGCACGAATTGTAAATAATGCCGACTGGCTGGCTCCAATTTCTATGATGGAGTTCCTACGCGACGTCGGAAAATTCTTCACCGTCAACTATCTTCTGGGGAAGGAAGCCATCAAGCGACGGCTGGAGAGCGAAGATGGTCTTTCGTTTACTGAATTCAGCTACCCGTTACTCCAGGCCTACGATTTTCTAGTGCTTTTCGATCGTTACAAGTGTGTCTTGCAAATGGGCGGCAGCGATCAATGGGGCAACATACTCGCTGGAATTGATCTGATTCGACGTTTACGGGGCGCACGAACTCATGGTCTGGTTTCGCCACTGGTAACTACGTCCGCGGGAGTTAAATTTGGGAAGACGGAAGCAGGCGCTGTTTGGCTCGATGCTTCGCTCACGTCTCCATACCGGTTCTACCAGTTCTGGATTAACACAGACGATCGCGACGTTATTCCGTATCTCAAATTCTTTACGTTTCTTACCCATGAAGAAATCGATGAGCTGGAATCGTCCGTACAATCAGAAGCCCACACTCGAAAAGCGCAACGTGAGCTGGCGCGCTACGTCACCGAGATGGTCCATGGCCCAACAGCACTGGAGTCTGCATTGCGAGCTTCTGAGGTCTTGTTCGGGAAAGAGATCAGCGGACTAAGCGCCGCAGATATCCAGGATATTTTTGCAGATGTGCCTTCTTCAGAGATCGAGAAGTCGGCCGTTGAAGCTAATAACCTCACGATTAGCGATCTACTGGCCCGGTCGGGTGTTGCCAGTTCCAAAGGTGAGGCACGTAGATTGGTTGAAGGTGGCGGTATTTGCCTAAACAATCTCCGCATAGGAGATCCCAGACAACCGGTGACGCTCGCCGATTTTATCGACGGTGCCGTTCTTGTTCTTCGCAAAGGACAGAAGCACTATCATTTATTGCGCATATTGAATTGAACTGAAACGAATTAACCTGGTTTTCTATGCAAGTTGCTCCTCACCAGCACAGCTCGCATCCTCTTGCCTTTTTGGCTCTGGCCTTAATCGCCGGAATTCTTTGCGGCGAACGCTTACCGTTGCCACTCGCCTATTCACTGTTCCTGACAGTCGCACTGACAGCAATGCTGGTTACGTTGTTGTTCTGTAGGGAAGCCTCTCTGTCCAGCCGCATTCTCCTGCGATGTCGCGAGCGTCAGCGCAAAGGGCGGCCACGGAGGGCCGCCCCTACAGTCTTGCTCATGGCGCTCATGATCGTTGCGGGGGCGACGTTGATGTCCGTGAGAAAAGGGGAAAATGAATCAAGGGAGATGGTGGCGTTGATCGATGCGAATCCGGAGTCAACTTTTGACGTCACGGGAACTCTTGATGGTCCACCAGAGTTCTCACGCACCGGTGCTTACTTTAAGGTACGAGTCAAAACAATCAATCGAGACGGTTCAGTCCTTCACTTAACCGGCACGCTGTCGTTGTTCAAGGCGTTCCAGAGGACCTCCGAACAGCAGGGATTGTTAAGTTTGAATCTTCGTCATCGGGACACAGTTCGGTTCAAAGCTTCTCTGAGCCGCCGCAACAAATACCTCAATCCAGGCGGTAGCAAGCTTGCCCAGTATCTGGACCGAAAAAGCTACGTAGGCGTCGGTGTTATAAAAGGCCCCGTTGTTCTAGTACAACCGCGAACTGGGTTTCGTCCCACTGACTGGCTCTACGCCTGGCGACAAGTATTGCAACGCGAGATCGACTCCCGTTTTTCTGCAGAAACCGCTGGAATACTCGAAGCCACCTTGACGGGCAACCGGTACAACCTGTCGAAAGCAACCGCCGAACGATTTCGCGAAGGCGGGACCTTTCATGTGCTTGTGATTAGTGGTGTGCACATCACTCTCATCGGGGCTGTCGTCTTGTTACTGGTGCGACGCATCACCAGGAGACGAATTTTGCACTTTACAGTTCCGTTTGTGGTTGTGTGGTCCTATTCGCTGGCTGTTGGTGCTGACTCATCCGTGGTCCGTTCAGCGCTAATGTTTACTTTTGTCGCGCTTGGCCAGCTACTGTTTAGATCCGCTTCATCACTGAACGCGCTCGGTGCTGCAGCCTTGTTGACGCTCGTAATCAATCCACAACAGCTTTTTGATCCGTCGTGGCAATTAACTTTTCTATCGGTAACCGCAATCACCGTCATTTGCTGGCCGCTGATAAGGCGCCTTTCAGAAATAGGGCGTTGGAAACCAACAGCCTTGACACCTTATCCTCCAGATTGCGCGCGTTGGGTGAGGACACTTTCAGAGAGTCTGTTTTGGAGTGAGGCCGGCTTTCGGAAACACATAGCAACTACGCCGCAACGATATAAACTATTTAAAACCCCCGTTGCTTTAGCGCTCGAACAATTCCACCTGCAAAGACTCGTTCGTTACGTGTTTGGAACCTGCATAGTTTCCATCGCAGTTGCGTGTCTGTTGTTGCCATTTCAAATTCTGTACTTCCATCGCCTTTCGCTCGCAGGCTTCGCGCTCAACATAGTGGTAGGTTTCTTGTTGGCGGTGCTGGCCGGTCTCGCATTGGTAGCAATTTTATTGGCCCAGGTGAGCACTGTGGTAGCCCTTCCGCTTTTAAAACTTTCAGAAATCATAAGCGATTTGATGATTCACAGTGTCGATCCATTTTCCAGAGTTGGTTTGGGTTCGCTTCGGCTTCCTGAATACTCAGGCGAGTCCTCATGGCTTTACGTGATGTACTTCGTGCCGATCCTTTGGTTGATCGTGAAGTTAGAGTGCTGGCGCCCACTCTCTGGTCCACAGTCGATGAGAACCAGAGCCAGCAGCATTCCATTCGCATTGCTGGCCCACGTGTTATTGACGGGTCTAGTCGTGTTGCATCCTTTCAGCGCAAAGTACGCTCCTGGGAGACTGCAAGTAGACTTTCTGGATGTTGGTCAGGGAGATTCGGCCCTGGTGACAATGCCCGACGGCGAGACTCTCCTGATCGACGGAGGCGGTAGACCGCGTTTCCGAAATGCTTCTAATAGTAATGACGATGAATCTATTGACAGGTTCGAACCGGATACGCGACGCGTTGGGGAAGCTGTAGTGGCCGAGTATTTGTGGTGGCGCGGTCTTGATACGGTTGATTATGTCTTACCAACACACGCGGACGCTGATCATATTGATGGTCTGAATGATGTTATGCGAGCCTTCCGGGTGAGAGGCGCCCTTGTGGCCAGGACACCTTCGCAAGACGCAGAGTACGCACAATTCTCAGCGTCGGCAAAAACAACAGGGACATATACACAAGTCATTGAGGCAGGGGATATCGTAAATTTTGGTGACGTGAGTGTTCGTGTGCTATGGCCTCGGGCCAGTGAGAATCCGGAAGCACCATCGCAAAATAACGATTCGGTTGTAGTGGTGATTAAGAATGGCGAGCGCTCAATACTTCTCACGGGCGATATTGAAAAGACTGCGGAACAAGCGATTGTGAGTTCTGGAGAGCAATTGAAAGTTGATGTGGTGAAGGTGCCCCATCATGGTAGTCGGACTTCCTCCAGCTCGGCATTCATTGCTGCTACTCAGCCTCAGTGGGCCATCATCTCAGTTGGACGTACTTCGATGTTCGGTCATCCTCACCCGGAAGTAGTTCAACGCTGGCAGGCAGCCGGTGCGACAGTCCTTACTACTGGATTGTGCGGCACGATCACCGTTTCGACCGATGGAAAGGATTTGCTAGTTGATTGGTTTGTGAATGAGAAAGAGTAGCGAGAAAACTTTGGCTCGGAATAACCTTAATTTGACGGAAACTCGAAACCGTACTTGCTAAGCACGGCACGACCCTCGGGACCACGAATAAAATCTGAGAATTGGCGAGCCCCACTCTCATTCTTTGTTCCCTTGATGATGCCGAGCGCCTGGTTGAGAGGTTTGTGCAGTTCTTCAGGAATCAGTGTCCAACGACCATCACTCTGTTTACTTAATGACAGGGCGACGATGGCAACTTCGACATTTCCCGTTTGCGCATACTGGAGAGTTTGTCGAATGTTCTCAGCATAGACCAGTTTTGGTTGAACAGTGGACCAGATGCCGGCGCTCTCGAAAGCCTCGCGAGCCGCTATTCCATAGGGAGCATGGTCGGGATTTGCGATCGCGATACGTTTGACTTCGTCAGCAGTCAGTTCTTTGATGTCCTGCACTTTTATCGAGCTTTCCCGGGGCACCCAGAGAGTAATTCGGCCGCGTGCAAAGATGGCCTTTGAACCGGGCACTATCAAGCCTTTCGATTCCAGCTGTTCGACGTAACTGACGTTTGCCGCGGCGAAGATGTCAACCGGCGCGCCGTTCTCAATCTGCTGGGCCAACATTCCGGTCGAGCCGAAAGTATACGTCACTTTGATCTTGTACCTGTCTTCGAACATCCTGCCGAGCTCCTCAAAGGCAGGAGTTAAATCCGCGGCCGCTGCCACGGTTAACTCGTTACTGGGAGCAATATGTTGAGAACCAGAGCGGCAATTGAGCAGGAGCAGGGCAGTAGCGATCAGCAAGACACTAACTGCGATCGTGCTGCGGGGACGTGTCAAAACAATCTACCGGTTTCTTCGTTTGGTTAGGTGGGAAAATCGTTCGGAGTATAGGACTCGACAGTGGCGCTACCGACTTTATAGGTTTTCAAAACACCTAATGGCGGAGCGTAGACGTGAATCGTGATCAGGTCCTGTCCACTGACGTCAGGATTACCTAATTGATGGATGTCGGGAACATCTGCGCCGGTTATTTCGCCAGTGGGACACTCGCGACTTGATTTGTAACAAAGTCCGCGCTCATCGTCGTAAACAAAAATGGTTTCCCACATTAACCCTTCCTGCACGCGCACGACACCATGAGATCCGTTGTGGTCGTGGATTGGGGTTCTTTGTCCAGGTCGCCAGCAAATCACCAGCATCTCAACCGCTTCATTGCGACAGACGCGATGACGCCAGTAGTTGCCTTCCTTAAATCCCAGGTATGGCTCGAGATCAGCGCGTGAGATGCTTACTGTTGATAGCCATGAATTTATTTGATCTAGATCGGGCGGTGTGGCCTGGCTTTGTAGTAGCTCAGTTAGCTTAGCAAACGTGAGTGATGAGGCGTTAGTACGTTGGGCGGGCGTATTTTCTTCGTTTCTGAGATAAGTGGACAAGTTAAGCTCCAACCATTGGATTTGAGATCGCCGAAGGAATGAGCGACAAATTTGTTATATGTCGTGCCGCCGAACGAGTCAAGTAGAAGAATAGTGGAAATGTATCAATTTCTCTGAACGTCTTCTGCGTCTCTCGGCGTTGAACTTCTTAGAGTGATCTGGGCTGACGCAGAGGGACGCAGAGAATATCTTAGTTCTGCTTCAGTATGAGTCGCACATCCCTGACGTTGGTTCCGGTGGGGCCGGTCATGATAACGTCCCCGAGTTTTTCAAAGAACGAATAAGAGTCGCTGCGAGCCAAATACTCGGCGGCATCCATTCCAAGGCCTCTTGCGCGTGCGACAGTGGTCTGATCTGCAACTGCTCCCGCCGCCGGACTGTTTCCGTCGATTCCATCAGTACCACAACTCAACACTACAACTTCTCCACTCGGCGGATTTCGGTCAAGCTCAATTGCGGAGCGTAACACCGTTTCCAGGTTTCTCCCTCCTTTTCCGTCGCCCCGAACCTTACACGAAAACTCGCCTCCCGAAATTAAACAGACACTTTCTCGATTTGTTTTCCTGGACAATTGTCCCAATAGTAGTTCGCACCCTTCTTGAATCGGCTGTTCATTAATTTCGTAGTCTATAAACGGAACAAAGGAGCGTCTTCTAGCCTCCTCCGATGCAGCCTCAAGCGCCGTTTGATTTTGCAGAAGCACATAGTACGGCGAAGGCTTGATGCTTTGAGTAGCAGGAGACAGCGTAATTGCATTCATCACTGATTCTGGGAGCCGCTGCTGGAGGTGATATCGCGAAACCACGTCCATTGCGTCCAGTGTGCCTAAAGGTGGAGTTAATGTCGGCCCGGAAGCCACACTTACTTCATCGCCCTGATTGGTGTCTGAAACGATCAGCGTGATGACGTCAGCGTCTGGAAGTGCTCGCGCGAGGCCTCCGCCTTTGACCGCTGAAAACGCCCGTCTAACGAGATTTATTTCGAAGATGCTCGCCCCGCTAGTCACTAAGATCTGATTAGTGGTTCGCAAATCCTCAAGCGAAATACGTTCATCAACGGGCCATTCCACCATTGCCGAGCCGCCACCCGAGATAAGAAAAACGATCGAAGCACGCTCTGCGTTGGCACGCGAGAGTAAACCGAAGATGGCTCGAGCTGAATCAAGACTGTTTTGATTGGGAAGTGGATGACCTCCAGTTCGGAGTTGCCAATTCTTCAAAGAAGCTTCTGGTTGCACCGCGCCTTCAGGACTGACAACGATTCCTTGCGCGACATGGCCGGAAACAGCGTCGTCAATACCCATGGCCATCGAGAGTGATGCTTTCCCAATGCTCACCACATAAGGACGTGGCGCAGTCAATTTCCTATCCAGCACGAAAAGCTCGCCGTTCTTAAGTTTGATTGCTTTGCGGGTTGCGGCTCGCGCGTCTGCGGCTTTAAGTGCGGAGGTGAAGATAGAGCGAGCTAACGAATGAAGAGCAGCACGAGTGTCCAAATCAATTCAGAACGCTCAGTTGGTGAACGCCTTTCGAGTGTGCATTCTGCGAGAAGTTCCAACGAATCAAAAACTTAACTCGTTAACACCGAATTTCTCCACAGGGTTTTCCACAACTAACAGTGGAATTTTCACGAAAGTGTTAAACAGACGTCGCTAAACTTCTGCGCCCTGTTGGTCCCAATCGGCAACCATCTCATACGCTCGACCAAGCACTGGTCTTGGACGTGAACCGTCAGCCTGTCCGATCAAACCCTCGCGCTCCATGATGTCAAGAATTGCGGCCGCGCGCCCATAACCAATCCGTAAGCGACGCTGCAGTACTGAAGTCGAAGCTCGCTTCATTTCTACACAGATGCGCAGAGCTTCCTCGAACAACTCGTCGTGTTCCCCTTGTGTTGCCTCGAGTCCGAGCGCTTCCTCTTCAGATTGCGTAATGGTCTCATCGTAAGCTGGTGGACCCTGCGTCTTGGCGTGGGCAACGATGCGACTGATCTCAGTTTCGTCGATGTAAGCACCGTGAACGCGAATAAGGCGGGACGTACCTGGCGGCAGAAACAACATGTCGCCGCGACCCAGTAATTGTTCCGCACCGTTAGTATCGATAATTGTCCGGGAATCAATCTTTGATGACACCCTGAAAGAAATTCGAGATGGGAAGTTTGCTTTGATCAGACCCGTAATTACATCAACCGACGGTCTTTGAGTCGCTAGCACAAGATGGATACCCACGGCGCGAGCCATCTGGGCTAACCTGGTGATTGATTCCTCGACTTCGCGCCCCGAGGTCATCATTAAGTCTGCCAGCTCATCGATGATGATTACGATGTAGGGCAGTGGTTTCCATGGATTTCCGTTGTCGTCGAATTCTTGAACCAGGTTCCGCCGCAGAATTTCCGTGTTGTAACCATCAATATTTCTGACGCCCCAACCAGCAAGGTCACGATACCGGCGTTCCATTTCCGCGACCGCCCATTTCAGCGAGCGCGAGGCAAGTTTTGGATCCACGATAATTGGCGCCGCCAGGTGCGGTATGTCCTCATACAGGCCCAGTTCCAGGCGTTTTGGATCTATCAGTATGAACTTAACTTCGTCAGGACGGGCTCGATAAAGGATCGAGACGATAAGTGAGTTGACGCCAACCGATTTTCCCGCGCCCGTGGTTCCCGCAATTAGCAGGTGGGGCATCTTTGCGAGATCGGCGATGTAGTTCAGGCCATCGATAGTCTTACCCAACGCTATGGTCAATTTCGATCCGGATTCGCGAAATGCTCGCGATTCGATCACTTCGCGGAGAAAAATTGTTTCGCGTCGGGGATTCGGAACTTCGATTCCAACGTGTGGTTTGCCGGGCATTCGATCGATGCGGATCGATTCGGCCTTCAAAGCGAGACATAGATCATCAACCAGCGAAACGACTCTCGAGTATTTGACTCCAGGGTCAGGTTTAAACTCATACGTAGTTACCACTGGACCAGGGCAGATGTGTTTGATCTGACCCGTGACGTTGAACTCCTTGCACTTCTCAGCAAGGCGCGTCGCAAGTCCCAGCAATTCTGCGTCCGCCTGTTCACTGGGAGGCGGAGCTTCATTCAGAAAAGCAAGAGGCGGAAGCGTGTAGTCTGAGTAATTGACTTCACGGTTCGCGTCAAAAGGAAGTTTTGTGGCAGCGGGTGCTTCGATCTTGGTGCGTAAAACGGAAGCGCCTTTAACCATCTCTTCGGCGCCTTCTTCTTCTTCGATTGTGGAAGGCGGAATAATCGAACGCTTAGTTGCGCGAGCAGTTACGATGGGTATCGGCTGCGGGCTGACTCCGGCACTTGCGGCAGCGGCGATTGAAGCCTGGGGTTCACCGACTGGAGCCGCCGTCTCAACACGTTTAATAGGTGAGGTAGACACTGCTGGAATCGGCTCTTTCATGAAGTCGGCGACTCGCTCCGCCGCCGACAAATTTTGAGTTTGTCGTAGACTAGCGCGGGCGGCTTCTCGTTCAGCTTTAAGAGCGGCCTTCGCCTCTTTTTTGATGTGTGCTTGAACGCTTCGAGCCTGTTGCCACGCACGGAATTTTTCAGGGATGGCGCCAACGAAAGCAAAGCGAGTTCGGAGCAATCCCTCGATCATCTGATATAAGCGAACAAACGAAAGATTTGTTGCCAGCAAGACACCGGTCGCCGCGATTGCCACAAGGATTACGGTAGCGCCTACTCGATTGAGACCACTCGCCAGGCTTTCGGCAACGATGGCACCTAGAAGGCCACCGGGTTGCACACTGGAATCAAAGAGCGGGCGAAGATGCGAGATAGACAGCAGCGCTGAGACTGCTACCACAAGCACAACCAGACCGGCTATGCGTGTTGAGGGACTCGCAGACTTTGGAGAACGGAATCTCCGCCATGCAGCGGCGAACAGAAGTACCGGTAACAGATACGCGGCGAGGCCGACAAACTGCAGAGCTGTTGCTGCTACGTTTGCGCCAATGAACCCGGCCCAGTTTCGCGTTTCACTTTGACCAACCGAGTTCCACGAAGGATCGTTTGGATAGAACGCTGCAGATACCAGGCAGAGGCTGAGCAGTATGCCCGTCGCTACCAGGATAATCGCAATTATTTCGTTACCACGACCGGCGCGTGGGATGATTACGCGCGGCTTCTCCTGAATTTGTGTAGTTGACATGCGGACTCCGAAACCAACGTCAAACGCTACGCAGCCTTTCGTGCGAGCAAATAGGCCTTAATGAAGTCGTCAATGTCGCCACCTAAAACGGCGTCAACATTTCCTCGTTCAAGTTTTGTGCGAGTGTCTTTCACCAGCTGGTAAGGTGCCAGCACATAACTTCGAATTTGCGAACCAAAGGATATATCGGCTTTATTCGATTCCAGTTCTGCGGTTTCAGCCTGTCGTTTCTCCAACTCGAGCTCATAGAGACGCGAGCGCAAGACTTGCATCGCTACCGCCCGGTTTTGATGTTGCGAGCGCTGGTTCTGACAGGAAACGACGATGTTGGTGGGAAGGTGGGTAATTCGCACTGCCGAGTCAGTCGTGTTGATGTGCTGCCCGCCTGCTCCGGTAGAGCGGTACGTGTCGACGCGTAAATCCTTATCATTAATTTCGACTTCGATATCTTCATCTATTTCTGGATAGACAAAGAGGGACGCGAAAGAGGTGTGACGGCGGGCCGCCTGATCGAACGGAGAGATTCGCACCAGACGGTGAACTCCAGCTTCGGCAGTCAGCAAGCCGTAAGCATATTCGCCTTCAACTCTGAATGTAACGCTCTTCAGTCCTGCTTCCTCTCCTGGTTGGTATTCGAGAATTTCGGTCTTGAATTCTCGCTGTTCGGCCCATTTCAAATACATTCGCAGCAACATCTCAGCCCAATCCTGCGACTCTGTACCGCCGGCGCCGGGATGTATTGTGCAGATGGCATTGCGATGATCGTTATCACCTGCCAGTAACATTTCGGTCTCTGCCTGGCTCACCTCGTGATCAAGTCGTTCAATCAAAGAGTGAAGTTCACCCATCGATGCAGGATCTTCCTCGGCGAACTCAAACAACACTCCGGCGTCGTCGATCTGAGAAACAAAATGTTCCTGACGCTCGATCTTCTTTTCAAGTTGACTTCGCACCTGTAGAAGTTTTTGCGCTGCTTCCTGGTTGTTCCAGAAGTCAGGTGTCGAAGCCTGAGTTTCAATCTTAGCTAACTCTTCCCGCTGTGCGGGGACATCAAAGAAACCTCCCGAGTTGGTCAACTCGCGCCTTGAGGCTGTCAAACGATGGTCTCAATTCCTGAATCGATAAAGTCTCGTTCATCTTAACTCTCTCTGTCTTGGTCTATTTCTAATTCCCAGTATGCTTAACGAAATCGCAAGAGTGCTAAGCGCCAGGCAAAACGCCACAAATACATCGCCGTGTTTCAAATAGAAAGTGTCATGCGTTAATGCCGGGTTGATCTTCCATGTGCGCACATCCGGCCTAAATGCTTCAGTTGGTTCCTGTACCAATCCATCAGGACTGATGTTGGCTGTGATACCGCTGTTAGTCACCCGAAGTACTTCGCGACCATTTTCTACTGCGCGAAAGACAGCGTTTGCGAGATGCTGTCGCATAACTGCTGTTGGACCCAGGTAACCGTCGTTCGAGATGTTTATTAACAACCCGGCTCCGTCGTAACTCAACCGGCGTGCTATTGACGGATACGCTGACTCGATACAAATGAAGACTCCCGCTCGTACCGCACCAATTTGCATAACGGTGTAACGAGTCCCCGGAGTGAAGTCTCCGACCAGTCCCCTAATCAAAGAAGCTCCCGGTAACCATTGAGGCAGCGGGACATATTCGCCAAACGGCAGCAGGCGAATCTTATCATATTGAGAGATCAGTCGACCGTCTTCATTTATTAGGAGGGCAGAATTAAAGCCGCCGTCGCCGGGGGCCGGCTCAAGGGAGTTCAGGATCAGATAGGTGTGATTCAAACTCGTGAAGTTCGTGGTCAGGGCCTGAAACTCTTTGTCGCCAGCGTAAGTAAAGTTCATCGGCGACTCGGGCCAGATCACCAGCCGGGGCACGCGATCGTTGGGTAAGTGATCGAGTCCTTGTTTACTGAGTATGAGGTGGCGATCAAGAAGGTCCTTCAGCTCGTCCGTTGTTTTCAGCAGGCTCATTGGAACGTTCGGTTGAACCGCAACAACATACAACGACGATGGACCGGAGGTTGGAGGAACTGGCTTTGCCTGATTGGAGATGAAGATAGTGATGATTGCCCCAACGACTAACGAGACGCTGGCGATTAATGCCCGCTGCGTTCTGTAAAGGACAAAAAGTGCGACTCCCGCATTCACGCAGAGAATTAAAAAGCTAACCGCATAAACTCCGCCCCATGATGCTGGTTGAATGAAGTAGTTATTAAAGGCCCCTGCCTGAGAATAACCAAGTGCATTCCACAGCTGACCGGTAATTCCAAGTCTCAACCATTCTGCCGCCGCCCATATGGCAGGTGCCAGGACGAGGCTCAACACTCTCCAGCGCTTGGCGAGCACGGCTACGGCTGTTGCGAAGGAGGCCGGGAATAGTCCCATCACGATGCCACCCGGCAAAAGGAGTAAGTAAGCAACGACGACGGGGAGCCCGCCGTAGTGGATCATTGAATAGGTCAGCCAGTAACACGAGACATAAAAGAAAAGGGCGCCGCTGGTCCAACCGAGAATAAAGGCCTTGATGGGCGAAGGCCGGTGCGATACCGCTATTAATAAAGGAACCAGTGCAACCCAGGCCAGGAAGGAAAGACTGAAGTTGGGAAACGAGAGGATTAGAAGAACGGCGGTTACTAGTGCTCCGAGCCACTCAACCCTAGTGGGTGATTCGGCGCGGACGCGCTCGGCTATCGCCGTAAATTGCGAAGTTATTAGAGACCGTTCTTTATTCGCGACCGCGTCAGATACTACTTCCTGCATTGCGCGGAGTTTAACAAACTCCGGCGGGCCGCACACACACTCTCTGCGTCATGCGTCACTCTGCGTAGCCTTCTTCTTGTTTGCAGGCTTGGCGATTGTTTAGGAGGCTCGCAGAGGGACGCCGAGATCCGCAGAGGGACGCGGAGGGATTTGGAAAGCTTGAAGTGGCTGGCACTATTGTATGGTCGAATGTACACGGCGGTAGAAAAAGTACATGGTCGAAAAATATTTCTCAGTACTCGCTAACTTGACTGCATACCTGTCAAAAGGATGTGCCGATTGACTCAAAAAGACAGAATCCGTCACCGTCTAAGTGACAAATTTCGTCCTCACCCAGCAACTGAGAACCTCCAACCTCTGAAACCCATTTACTTAAAAAGCTCCGTATAAAAGCAGGAAGACCCAGTCATTTCTGACTGGGTCCACGATTTGGGGGGAAGCACTGAAGGATTGCTCGGTAGGCAACTGGCGCAGCGGCAGGCGGCGCTCAGGGAGATGATGGCGGCGGGGGCACAGTCAACGCTTTTCGTTTATTCCGTGCGTGCCGACTAGATACTGAGCACCTTCCGTGCCACGAAAACTTTTTTCTGGAAACTAAACCCTATTCGCATTAGACCAGACGATCCTGAAGTTTACTTTGGTCCAAATGCGGGAGAACCCAGTCATTTCTGACTGGGCTCACGATTTGGGGGGAAACACTGAAGGGTTGCTCGGAAGGTAGATGGCGCAGCGGCAGGCGGCGCTCAGGGAGATGATGGCGGCGGGGGCACGGTCAACGCCTTTCGTTATTCCGTGCGTGCCGGCTAGATACTGAGCACCTTCTGTGCCACGAAAAACTTTTTCTGGAAACTGAACCCTATTGGCATTAGACCAGGCGATCCTGAAAATTTACTTTGGTCCAAAAGCGGGAGAACCCAGTCATTTCTGACTGGGCTCACGTTTTGGGGGGAAGCACTGAAGGGTTGCTCGGAAGGTAGATGGCGCAGCGGCAGGCGGCGCTCAGGGGAACTGGCGGCGGGGCACGGTTAACGCTTTCGTTTATTCCGTGCGTGCCGGTTCGTTATAGAGCACACGCTATGCCACAACTTCAGAATCGATTGAACTAACGAGGTGATTGGTTCAGGTCGTCGACGAACAACAGTCCATTTTGATAGGAAGCGACTTTAACCCTCGCGCCTGAACTCACTGGGCTACCGCTATTGGACTGAGCACTCCAGAGTTCACCGTGGACGAGCACACTGCCGGTGGGATTTAAAGCCTTATCGACTATTCCGACGGCGGCGATTAAGTCCTTTGCTTTTGGGTTTCTTTTTTGCCGATGTGAAAAGACTGCAACTGCAGAGAGTGATGCAGCGATGATGACTACAAATATCGTGAGCAGGAGGGTCACTGTTCAATTTCCTTAGAGCACCGGAACCTGTAATACAAGAGATCGAATTGCTCGCAAAAACGAGGCGATCTCATCTGAGAAATCGCCTCGTCTATCAACCTTTCCGAAAAAATCAATTACCCATTGTTATCAATCGCTGAAGCGCAATCGCCTCCTGGTTATTTGCATCGATGGTAATTGCGCTCTGAGCATATTTCTTTGCTTCACCGCGATCGCCGCGGTCAAGAAAGATCCTACCGAGCAGGATGTGAGCATCGATGAGTTTTGGATCCCAGAAAATCGCTGTTTTTAAAGCTGCGATGGCCGCTTCCTGATCGCTCCGCCGTAGATTGATTCTCCCACTCAATAGGTAGGCTTCGGCGTTAGTGGGTTCAATCATGACAACGCGGTGTAACTCTGGAAGTGCTTCTTCGTCGCGACCTGCCTGGTAAAGCTCCCGAGCTTTTGCCAGCAGGTCCTGCGTTGCCGAGCTTGGCGATTCGACCGCCGCTGTAATGGCTTTTCGACGCTCGAGATCAAAGACGTCATCGCGGTTTAGAATGTCACGCATCCTCAAATTCACGCCGCTGGTGGTTTGTGATTTTTGCCATTCTGTTTGCCACTTGCCGTAATTCTGCAAGTAACGTCTAGCCTGGTCATCGGCTGCGGTCGCAGCCTCGGCTTTGCCAGTCTTTTCCAACGCCTTGGCGAATAGGAAGTAGGCCTGACCATCGCGTTGATCAGACGTGATGACTGGACGTAGTTGATCGGCGGCCTCTTCGAACTTACTACTCAGAAAGAGCGCATAAGCATAATTGAAATGGACCATCTGATCGTCGGGCGCTGATTCTACGGCCCGACCCAGGAAATCGGTCGCTTGCGAAAGTAGGCGAGTTTTCTCAGCCTGGTTCTTGCTATCGCGAGCGGCCTGGACTGCGACCGCTCCGGCATTGTTGTATACGCCGATTAGAGGAAGGTCAGTTGACAACGGGACTACCGTCGCGAGCGCACGACCGTAATCGCCAAGCTTGGTGTAACCAAGACTCGCATAGAAGGCGGCTTCAGCGTAATGCGGTTCCTTCTTTTGCAGTTTTGAGAAATATTCAGTTGCGTCTTTCCAGTTTCCCTGGGCCATGTATCCGCGACCCAACTCAAATGCAGCTTGAGGGTAAACAGATCCTCCTTGCGCTTCGGCGTAGTAACGCAATGCATTCTTTAAATAGTTAGGACGCACTTGATCCCTGAGGCTCAGCTGAACTGCCTTTACATAAGCTTCAAATGCCTTCTGCGGAATCTTGGTCGCTTCCTGGACTATTTGATTTTGAGAATACGGTAGCGCTTTGTCTCTTTGATAAAGGATCTGATAGGCAAGTCGGCCATGAATGTCTTGGAGAGTTGTCAAGGGCGCACCGTAGTCGAACTGTCGGGTGGCCCAACCTCCATCTATCACCTCACCGAGCGTGCGACCTTCGTTTACTTTAATTACTCGTGCTGTGACCTGGACATAAGCATCAGTTGGTTTTTTATCCTTGTCGTTTGTTGTTGGTGGCGGAGTAACCGCGTAGCTCCCAATCACAATCATCGTCGCTTTCGCTTGGCGCGCGAGTTTGATTGCGGTCGCACGAGACGGGATGACTGTTTCGGGGAGTCTGAGTCGTTGGTAAGCGACTTCTCGTTCATCGCTCGAGACCACTACCAGTCCTGGCTTATTCAAGAGGTCCGAAAGCGAATCGGCAAAGCTTTCACCCACCCAATTATATTCCGGCCGGTTGCTGGTGTTTTCAAAAGGCAGAACCATCACCACATCCGCTGAGGGATTCTGCCCAACCGCTGAAGACAGCGGAACCCCAATGCAAAATAACACACCTAAAATCACAATTCTCAGACTGAAAAATCTCATCAAAACTCCAATTCTGTTTGATAAAAACCTAAACGACTACGGCCGGTATGATGCCCCGTCTTTATTTCCGGTTGCGCCAAAGACCACCGAGCTCGGATTACACTCAAACCCGAACGCGCAACTTTACCAGAAAAAGGGCCAAAACTCTGAGTCGAAGAGGGCAATCATGGGAAAGGATTTGCTCTCTGAAGCACGCATCATCTTTACCGATCACCGATGGGGCGACCCACTGGTTTACAGTCAGCAATAAAGAGGTTAGAATGCGCTCCATTCTTTTCATATCACACCCAGCAGCTGAACTTGAGCTGACGCCTTTCGGGTGATTACACCAAGCAGGGAAATTATTCGATCCATCTCCCGTGGTTCGTGCAATGACCCAGAAGTCTTCCGAACTCAAAGAATTTTCAATCTTAAAATGAGTTGCTTGTCGGCGACGGATAACCATCCCGTTTGTTGAGCTGCTCAGTACCATCAAAAGGAAAAAGGAGCGAATCATGAGAAGGACTACAGTAGCTCTGCTGCTGATTACTCTGTTCGTGTTGGCGGCGTCGTTATTGATTCCCACCACACAGGCTGAACGTAGCAGCAAAACCGGCCCAGCACCCGAAGCGAAGAACGTTCCTTCTTCAGGCTCCGAAAATCTACCTGGCTCCGACCTGCGAACAGGTGTAGTGACTCGACCCGCGAATGTCATGGCCCAGGGTAAAGACAGAATTCAGGCCTCGGCTGCGGGGCAACCAAGTGTTCTCAATCCACAGTCGGCACTCTCGGCGGCGATTCTAACAACGCTTGGCGGCCGTAACTCGCAGTTCTCAGAGGTTTCATTACTCGCCAGCTGGGATGGACGCGAAGACTTTGCGGCAGATCGAGCTCACAAAGTTGATGACTTCTCTTTTGTCGAAGCTGACATCGATCAGGCTCTAACGCGCACCGCGATTTCCGAGCACACCTTCGCCAATGGCTTCAACGAGAACGTTTATTACTATGGCGACAGCGTCGGGAATTTTTGGATTGGTACTGACACAAACCCGGCCTTGAACATAACCGCAAACGGCGGTGTCGATACCTTACGCCAGGTCAACATTCCCGCCTTAGTTAATACCGGAGCCACTGGGGGCTTCACCCTTTCGAATCCAACTGCCGGCGATTGCATCGACGACCAGGTGATTATTACTGGAATCGCGGTAAACCCGGTTGCTGATCTTGCTGACTTCGGCGCTTGCGACACAGTCGGCGAGGTGGTCTATGTATCAGTGCTCGATACTGGTGGTTGCGCGGCAAACGCTTCTAATCAACCGATCCGCACGAGAATTTTTGAATTCGCCTTTACCGACGGAGCGGGACCGGCCGCCGTCACTCCTGCTGGAGCACGCCAAATTCTTCGGACTCCATTTGCCAATAGCAGTATCGCGCTAGATGATGATGGAAGCCTTTACTATCATCTCTACGACATCACGCAGCTCACCAACAGCGCGATTTTTAAGGCGACAGAACTCCAGAGGATAGTAGCGAGTTGTGCGGTCACCGATCCCCGCGTCAATCGAGTCATAAACCTGATTCCCAGTCCTCCAACTCTAAATAGTTGGCAAGGTACTGCTGCGAATCCCATCGTGATCGCGAACGGAGTCAGGAACACCAATTATTCCGGACCCTCTAGAAGCTTTGGCAATATTGTCAATATAGCTACTGGACCACACAACGTGGTTTACGCGGCCATGGCGCGTTCATTTGTTCCGTCTGATGACCCGGCTACTCAGTCCACGGAAGGGTCTTTCCAAAGTGCCACGCAACTTGGCCCCACACCGTCCATGATCATCGCGTTTTCCGACGCACGCGGTCAATTTGATGTTTGTTCCGCTCCAACTGGGGTGGCCGGAGCAATTCCGATCGCCGACGGGATTTCAGATCCGGTCTCAGGCACAACATTCCAGCCGGGCTTGAATAACTTTCGCGTATTTGCACTTGGCAATGGTCCAGACCTTGACGCGACTGTCAAGAGTACACTGGGAGTGTTGGACACAACTCTGAAAGTCGATATGCAGATCGACTACGCGATCCAATCAGGAATAACAGTCGACGAGGATGGGACAGTTTTCGTTATATCAGGAGCACTACCGGCTGGAGTCGGCCGAAATCCTTCTCCGGCTACTGGTGAGATCCTGGCGTTTGCCGATTCGCTACCGGCCGATCGCCGAGCAGACTTCATCGACTTTAGAGGCGACAACTTGCCGAACCCGCCAGCGTCCGGAGGAACTGTCGGCGACGGTGATTCAGATCGTTTTGATCACATCTTCTCAGTGGCTCCGATGGACGGACTGAGCGGAACGCCCACCGGATTGTCAGGACTGAGTCGCGGATTTCTCCTCTATACGAACCGCACCAGAAACCGCAATGCTGGAACGCTAGCAAATCTTCCTAATGGCGCTGTACAAGGCGACGACTCGACGACAATTGGTGAACTGGCATTCGAAGACTTCGATGAAGGCCATCAGGTTGCCGGCGGCGACGATCAGAATACTCCGTTCCGTGGAGACGATAACGACGGCGCTGGAAATACAGTCCTTGCTGGACCACTTAGAGGTGGTTTCGAGTTTGCCTTTGGTGGACCGGTCGGAACTACCGCTTGTGTGTGGAATAGTTTCTTTCTTAACTCGAACGGAAACATTACTTTCGGGGTTGGGAGTACTGACAATACTCCAACGGTGGAGGAGCTTCGCAGTGGACCTCCGCGCATCGCTCCTGCGTGGAGTGATATTAATCCTAATAGCCGGGCCAGCTCCCTTACTACGTTCCCGGTTCAAGCTCTCGGCTTTACAAATATTAATTCTTTCAAGGTACGCTGGATCAATGCCCCGGAGTTTGGGGCTGAAGCCTGTACGAGTGGTCCAAGCAATACGTTTTCAATTAGGCTCTCAGATGACGGCGTCGGTATCGATGAGAATGCCTCGCAGCCTTTGAATCCCGCAAACCCCATCGGCAATAACGCTGTTCCATTTGATCTTCAAGAGGGGCCAACCGACTTGCGTTTCCTACGCGAACCGACAACTAACATTCTTGTCGGTCGAAATCCTCGGGTAGCCGAAAGCGGCAACTTCCTGGATACCTACTCAAGAATGGATTTAATTGGCACCTCCGGCCGTAAGGTAATTGCAGGTTACTCGGTGGGCAATCTGAACGTTGCCAACCCGCCAGGGCTCTGCGAATCAAACCTGGGCGAGGCAGCCAGATCAGCAGATGCTGGGACCTTTGGTCTCATTCCTAATCAACCCCAAATCTCGTCTATTCAGCAAGGTCTGATTGGCGAAGGTACTGAACCCACAATCTATGAATTGTTCGATAGTGGATCCGACGTAATCATAGGTGGAGGTGGCGAAATAACCCTCGCGGTACCTGACTTTGATTTGAGATTTGAAGGGAACGATCCAAACGCAAGTACTCCTCTAGCTCAACGCGACCTGAATAAGTCAACCGTTGAATTTTATGGAGTGAGTTGTGCTCCACCAGCCAATCCGACAGTAATCACGGTTGTTCCTGACCCATTTGTTACGACACCTACAACTACAGGACTCACAAATGCAATTGGTCCTGTGACCTTAAATATTGTCGGCTCTGGTTTCTTTCCAAACGAAACGACGATTGTTTGTTCCGGTGATGCGGCACAACGTCCCGGCAAGACGGTCTCGACTGCGGGAACCTTCTCAGTCGACACCAACGGGGACGGTATCGCTGACAGCACAGTCAACCTGACGAATGTAACGGTGGTTAACCGAAATCTTGTACGCGGAACGCTCGCTACCATCCCCGGAGCTCCAGGCACCGCATTTCCATTTACTGCCAGTGGAGGAGCTGGAAGGGCTAGTCTGACAACAACTTTCACCGCCGGCGACAACAACGTGTTTGGTCCATTTACACGCCTCGTTGACGGATTTTTAGCGGCTGGGACCCGCGCTCCAGTCGTGCAGTCCATTAATGCAACTTCGGGAGACTGCTCTGCTTCACAGGACCTCATGTTGAGCGGCAGTAGCTTCCAATTCTCAACTGGTTCCGCAACTCAAACGGTCAACCGAGTATTCGCTGTCGAACAGACCAATTCTTCGAATGAGATCGACGCTACGAGCTTTACGGTTCTGACCAATAATCTCATTAGTGCCCGGTTCGACTTCGGAGGAGGGAATGCCGGCAAGACGTTCTTAATCTTTGCCTCTGGTCCAGGTGGAACCAGTAGAAACTTGACAGTGCTTCCAGAAAACGCACCGCCAGGGTCGCCGACTGGAAACGAGGCAGGTGTGCTGGTGACATTCAGTTGTCAGGGAGTGCCGGTTGTACTTCCCGACACGTTCCAGTTTTCAACTTCCTCAGTCAATGGAACCGAAGGTTGTTCGGCGACGATCGTGACCGTCTCGCGACTTAATCCTGGGGCGGGAACCGTTACTGTCGAGTATGCAACCAGTGACGGTACTGCTGTCCAAAAATCGGATTATGAAATTGCTCTGGGCACACTGACGTTTGGTCCTGGTGAAACGAGCAAGGACATATCCATCCTGATCAACGAAGACTCTCTCGTCGAAGGGAATGAGTCGTTTACGCTAACACTCAGCAACGCAAGTAGCGGCGCGATTGGTGGAGGCCTGAGTACGATTAATATCGTCGATGACGATCTTGTTCCCGGTCCCAATCCAATTGATGACGCTGCGAATTTTGTCTGCCAGCAGTATCACGATTTCTTAAACCGCGAACCCGATGCCGCGGGAGCGGCGTTCTGGACGAATGAAATTCTATCGTGCGGAGCCGATCCAGTTTGTATCGACATCAAACGACAGAACGTTTCGGCTGCATTCTTCCTGTCTGGAGAATTCCAGGAGACAGGGTTCGGAGTTATTCGCACTCAACGAGTTGCTTTCGGACATAAGTCTGGTGATGCTGCACTACGGTTCCCGTATAACCAATTTATGCACGACGCTCAGCAAGTGGGAAGAGGAGTGATAATTGGTGAACCAGGAGCTGATGCGCTGCTCGAGGCCAATCAACAAGCTTACGCAACTCAGATAGAGGAAAGCTCGGCCTTCACCACCAGGTTCCCGCTGGCCCAAACCGCAGCAGAGTATGTGGCAGCACTGTTTGCCTCAGCAGATGTCGTTCCCACCGCTGGTGAAACAACAGCTGCCGTCACGGCATTTGGTGTGGGCGGTACAGCCGGACGAGTGGCAGCGCTCAGAAGCGTCGCCGATTCAAACTCAGTGCGCACTGCTGAGTTGAATACTTCGTTTGTGTTGATGGAGTACTACGGTTATCTGCGTCGCAATCCAACTGACCTTCCAGATGTGGACGATAGCGGATACCAGTTCTGGCTTAACAAACTAAATTCGTTTGGCGGCAACTTCCAGGCGGCCCAGATGGTCAAGTCTTTCCTTGATGCGACGGAATACCGCCATCGATTTGGCCCGTGATGCCGCACGTACTGGCTCGCAACCCCGGAAGCTTGACTTATTCGAGCTTCCGGACGGTTACCTTCAAATTATCTCGAGATGGACCATCTGTGACTTTGTTCAAGGAGCCAATCATGAAAAGAAGAACGGGACTGGCGCTGTTATTGTCTGCAGCATTACTCATGTCGTTTACGTTCATTGGGCCTAAAGGACTCGCTGAACGTGTTCGAACGGCGAAGGAAAGCGCTCCGCACAGTGCGTATCGGGCAGAACCTGTTCCTCAACAGACGCGAGATGAGAAGCAAGAAATAAGTCCTGCTGTCATCAAAGCGCTGGGTTTGGCTCAAACACAGGCACCAGATACAACACAGCAAAGAGCAACCAGTGCTCAAACAACCACGCTTTCACCAACCGGGCCGGGTGGATCTTTCGCAATTAAGCCTGGTAGCGTGACCTCGCCGAAAACAAAGTCCGGTGGTTTCTCTGCGTCTAGTAGTGGGTTACCTGCGGTGTTGAATCCGCGCAGTGCTCTCTCGACTGCTTTAATTGCAGACATCGGCGGTGCAAACACTCAACAATCTGAGGCTCAACTGCTTGCTGATTGGGATGGTCGCGAAGATATGACCTCAGACCGGTCAGCAAAAATCGGCGAAAAAATACCACCGCCACCTACCGAATTTTTTATTCGCTCAGCAATCTCTGAGCACACTTTTGCTAATGGCCATAATTTCAACAGTTACTACTCGGCGGATTCGGTTGGAAACCTGCTGTTTCAATTTGATCTTGTTGGAGATTCGTTGTCCGACACGATTTTTCCCGTGAATCTCCCAGCACTTGTGAACACCGGTACCAACGCTGGGTTCACGATTAATAATCCAACACCGGGCGATTGCGCAGACCCCCAACTTACAATCACGGGAATCGCCGTAAATCCGGTCGCGGACTTGTCCGACGTCGATGCGTCACTATGTGGACAGGTCGGCGAAGTGATTTACGTGTCCACAATGGAAAGCACCGGATGTGCGGTCAATGGCGTCGCTGAAAAGATAAGAACCAGAATATTTGCATTCCACATTTTTGAGGTTGGGGGAACCGAGTTTATTGCGCCACAGGTACGCCAAATTGCTCGGACCTCAGCACCAAACCTCGGTGGCCTCGCCGTGGATGATGATGGAAGCCTTTACTTTTCGTTAGCTGATCTTGCCTCGGTTAACCCCGCAACCGGCCTTGGTGGTGTTGGCGGAGCAATCTTTAAAGCAACCGAGTTGCCGCATACATCGTGTGGCCATCCCGGCCAGATTAATCGCTACATTTCAGATATTCCAGGCCTCGATGGCTCTGTTGCCGCAACAATCACACAAGGACCAGCAGCGGTCGCTAACAATGGCGTCAAGCTGACAAATTATTCAGGAGCTTCCTCGGTGTTCGGCAACATCACTTCGATTGCCGCTGGGCCAGGAAATGCGATCTACGCGGCGACTGCTGCGTCAAACCTGGGTACCTCAAGTCCCACTCAAGGATTGTTCAAGGCGCCAGGCGCGTTTCCTAATGGTCTGCCTTCGATGATCATGACATTTGCAGACGTTGCGGGTGGGGTGAGCAGATGCTCGTCACCAACCGGCGGCACTGATGGAACGATGCCGATCGGTGATGGTCTTGCAGATCCGGCTGGTCCAGGCACGACCGTTCGTTGGCGCGCATTTGTGCTCGGTAATGGAGCCGATGTCAGAACTACAACCGCCCCGTTGGCCTCGATCACCGGTACGCCAACAAACACTTTGAAGTTGTCGATGCAGATCGACTTCAATATTTACTCAGGCATCACTGTTAACGAAGAAGGAACGGTGTTTGTAGTCTCAGGTGGCACTCCCGGCGGTGCACTCAATAATCCTTCGCCATCGTTCTCTGAGATACTTGGGTTCGAAGACAGACAACCAGCCGACCGTAGAGCCGACTACGTCGACTTCCGTGGCGACAATCCACCTGTGCCACCCGCGAGTGGTGGAAACCAGGGCGACGGTGATTCCGATCGCTTCGATCACATTTTCTATCAGGCTCCCAACGATCCAGTAACAACTTCACCGATGGGCATCTCTGGACTGGCCCGCGGTTTCCTTCGCTACACCAACCGTCTCGCTCCAGTTGCAATGAGCCCGGGCGTTACTCTTGGTATGACTGGTGGCGACACAGTACTGGGAGACGACTCTCACGCCGGACCATTGTTCTTTGATCTTTTTGATCCGGGGCATCAGGTCGCTGGTGGCGATGATCAAAACACACCATTCCGCGGTGATGATGATGGTGGAGCCGGAGGTTCCCCTCTTGTCAGCCCGCTGGACGGGGGTTTCGAGTTCTTTTTTGGAGGTCCGGTTGGTACGGCGGCATCTGTCTGGAATGCCTTCTTCATCAATTCGAATGGCAGCATCACTTTCACGGACGGTGACGACGATTTTTCTGACACGATACTTGAGTTCCGAGAGGGCTTGCCGAAGATTGCACCCGCATGGGCCGATTTAAACGCAAGTGCGCGTAGCTCGAATCCTGGAAATTTCCCGGTTCTCGCCCTTGGGTTCTCAAACGTTAACGCTTTCAAGATTCGTTACATCAATGTCACCTCGTTTGGTAACGAAGAATGCACTGCGGCCGAAGGCGGTACCGCGAACACCTTCAGCGCGACACTTTATGACGACGGAACAACGATTGACGAAAATTCCGATAAGCCTCTAAATCCGGCAAATCCGATCGGAAATAACGCCGTCCCTTTTGACTTGCAAGAAGGCCCAACGGACCGCCGTTTCGCACCTCCTCCAGTCAATGGGGCTGGTCCGGTCTTTGAATTTCCGCGACCAGCGGGTTCCGGTTTCATTTCGTTCGTGTATGGTCGAATGGATTTGATTGGATCACCGGACGCACCCGTGTTGACTGGATATTCAATTGGTGCTCTTAACCCGCTCAATCCTCCGGGTTTGTGTGAAGAGAATCTAACTCAGTTGGCAGTTGCTGCAGATGGTTCGCCCTTTGGCGTCTTGCCGGGTGGTCAAACGGGAGGAATCCTGCCCGGGATTATTGGAGAGGGCACCGAACCGACCGTATTTGAATACTTCAATAACGGGGTGTCCGCGCACACCGAAAACATGGGCGCCGACGTCTTTCAGGCGAAGCCTGATTTCGATCTGCGCTTTGAAGGAAATAATCCAACCGACGGCACACATCCTGATCAACCGGATCCAAATCGCGAGCGGATCGATCTCTTTGGAATCGCCGGCCTCCCGGCCGCCCCTCCATCTATCCAGCAAGTTATTCCGTTGCCAGTCGGCTTTACGCCGAACGCTGGTACGGATCTACTCGATGCGCTTGGTGGCGTAGATGTACTCATTGTGGGCAGCGGTTTTTATCCGAACGAGGTGACTACGGTTTGTCAAAATGGAGTGCAGCCTCCGGCTCCAGGCATACCTACTACAAGAGCCGGCAAGGGGGTTACCACAGCTATTACATATGCTGTGGATAACAACATGGATAGCATCGTTGATGCTACGATTGCGCTCACGAACATTACGCCGGTAAATAAGAATTTGATCACTGCGAGAATGGCTCCTTTGGCTACTGCCGCGGGAACGGCCTTCCCCTTCAGTGCTTTCACGGGATCAGGCACGATCACCCTTACTTCCACTTTCTCGTCAGGTGATAACAATACCTTTGGACCATACATCCGAACGGCAGTAGGGTCTCTCACTCCGGGAACTCGTGCTCCAATTGTCCTGGGTGTTTCGCAAACCACCGGAGACTGCAGTGTGGTCCAGAACGTCTCAATCTCGGGAGTCAACTTCAATTCACCTGGTCCTGTGACATCGGTCTTTGCAGTCGAAGACGGCAATCCGGGAAATGTGATTATAGCAACCAGTTTTGTGCTTACTTCGGATAACATTATTACGGCCCAGTTCAACTTTGGAGGACCAAACTTCGGGAACAGATTCCTGATTTTTGTTACTGGTCCAGGTGGTACGAGCCGCAATCTCACTGGCCCAGCACCCGCTGGCGTACCTCCCGGCAATGAACAGGGGAATGTCATCGCCTTCAACTGTGCTGTGGGAGTTAATGTCGACACAATCCAGTTCAGTGCGACTAACGTGGATGGTACTGAAGGTTGTGCAGCAACTAACGTCACCGTATCTCGCGTAAATCCAGGGTCGGGCACGATTACAGTTGATTACGCGACCAGCGACGGAACGGCGACTCAGAAGTCTGACTATGAGATCGCTTCGGGAACGTTGACCTTTGCTCCGGGCGAAACGAGCAAGGTGATTCCCATTCTAATCAATGAAGATTCATTCGTTGAACCGAATGAAACCATCAATATCACTTTAAGTAATTTGAGTTCGGGCACTCTTGCGGGTGGAGGCCTAAGCACAGTCACGATCGTGGATGACGATCTGGTGCTAGGACCAAATCCCATCGACGATGCCGCAACTTTCGTTTGCCAGCAGTATCACGACTTTCTTAATAGAGAGCCTGATGCTGGTGGAGCCGCGTTCTGGACCGGCGAAATAACTTCGTGCGGCGCCGATCCGGTCTGCATCGAAATTAAACGGCAGAACGTTTCTGCGGCCTTCTTCCTATCCACCGAATTCGGCGAAACAGGCTTTGGGGTTATTCGCCTGCAACGCACAGCGTTCGGAAAAGAGTCTGAGAGTGCGAGCACTCGAATGCCATACACGCAGTTCATGCACGACGCTCAACAGATCGGCAGGGGAGTCATAATCGGACAACCTGGTGCAGAGGCTTTACTGGAAGCAAACAAACAAGCGTATGCCACGCAGATTGTTGAGAGCTCAGCGTTCATAGCTCGATTCTCGCTGTCACAAACGGCAGCACAGTATGTCGCCGCTCTAGCTGTCTCTGCGGATGTGGTTTTAACAGTAGACGAGACCACCGCAGCGGCCACTGCTTTTGGAGGTGGAGGTACGAGTGGCAGAGTGGCAGCTTTGCGGAGCGTGGCGGATTCGGACTCAGTGCGTGAGGCTGAATTCAATCCGGCGTTCGTCTTACTGCAGTACTACGGCTATCTCCGGAGAAATCCAACGGACGCGCCGGATGTTGACGACAGTGGTTACCAGTTCTGGCTGACCAAGTTGAATTCGTTTGGTGGAAACTTTGAACAGGCTGATATGGTGAAGGCTTTCCTCAACTCTGCTGAGTATCGCCAACGTTTTGGACCATGATCCTGGAGTGAGACTCTCACAAGATCGGACAGAGACGCAGCGACGATTTGAGCTTTGATTGAAACGGAAGGAGGGTGGGTTTAAGTCTTTGCCGACTTACGTTCGATCGCGAGTCCTGCTATGTAAGTAGCTACGTTGGTTAAATGGGCTTCCTCGCCGGTGGGAGTTCGTGGTTCGCGGTAGTACATCGCAAAAGATCCGAGAACTTTGCCGCGGCCCGACATTATTGGTGTTGACCAACATGCTCGCAAATCGCTTACTTCAGCAAGTTGCCGATAATCTTCCCAGAGCGGATCTTCCAATATATCAGTAACGATCACCGGCTTGCCGCGATACATCGCCGTTCCACACGAACCATGTTTGGGACCAATGGCAGAGCCATTTACCGCGTTAACGTATTGCGGCGCAAGGCTGGGGGCGGCTCCGTGTTCAATATGATTGCCGTCAGCGCTCAACAGCAATACTGAGCAGAGCATGTCGGGTGCCTGCGACTCGATCAGGAGTACCAGGCTTGTCAGGATTTCACTGAGCGGCGCGTTTGCCGCGACCATTCTCAAAATTCGACTCTGTCCTTCTTGGAACTTTGGGTCGTCCTCGACAGGAGGCAAGACAATTCGAGGCAGCGCTTGGGTAGGCGCAGACGATGGATCCGCTTGCACGCTTGATGAACTAGATTTCTTCGAATCGTCCATTTTATTGATCCTCCTCCGGCGCCTTATTCTACGCTTGGTGGTATGCAGAAGTCATCGTCGATTGTGTTTGAAACTGAACGAGTCAAGAATCCAGGGAGCTTACTTCTCGCACTACCGGCATGTGGATCCGGAAAGCGCTTCGAATGACTGAGAGTTGAATCCAGGTGAGTGATCAGTTACGAGGATTAACCAACTGGTTTACACCCGTGCAAGGAACCTGACTACTTGCGCGTCTTTCAAAATTTAATCTGATTGGTAACCTCTGAATGGTGCACTTTTCAAAAGTTGTGGTGCAGATATGATGTGACCGCCACCAAAAAGGTCAGGATTCGGCTCTGTAACAACAAACTTGATGATAATCGTCGACTGAAACTGCCAATGTTGTTTCGAAAACGTGATGTCATTCAAACTGCAATCGACTGACAGCTTTGTTTCACAACAGGTGCTCGTAGGCGAGCACTTTATTAACCTCAAAATTAGCTTGCATAAATTCAGCGACGTAAGAAGTCTTGAAAAATAGGCGATGATCGCTGAAATTACCCGGCTGTTCTGCAACAAGAAATCAGGCACGATGATTGCTCGATCAGCGAAACACAATGGAAATAGCTGGCCTAGTACGATAGTCGAAATCGGAAGAGGCGTTACTGATCAACCAACATCGATAGGAATTGAATGCTTTATAGACCAGCTTTCATGAATGCTTAGGGCAGAGAACTAGTATCGAGCATGGCAGGATCCTCCAATTCGCCTCGCTTCCGATTGGTATATAATTAGGGCCACTTTCTAAACATCAGTTTCCGTCTCGTACCCCCAGATGCGAGACGAGAAGCGCTCACAAAGGACGGACTCACCGGAGTTCACTTCCTCGCCTTGCCACAAGGCTTCCCTTTTTTGGGTATTTTTCGGAAGGAGAAGTCTGGCCAAAATTTTGGATGGCGAATCCCTTGCGAGCTTTCAAGTAACGAGAAGACTGACTAATGATTAGAAATCCATTCGCCGAGATTAATCTCCGGTGAATAGTGCGGGGATGTATATATGTTACTCACAGGGAGTTTTCGTGAGTATCCGTTTTCCCTCCTGCTTGAAATATTTCTGCGCCGTCGAGAAACCGGTTTGCTTGAGGTGTCATCACCAGAACAATCCGGCTATTTCTACATCAAGAACGGCAAAGTAAAAGATGGCCAGATAGGGACAAGCAGGGGAGCGGCAGCTGTAAAGTTGGTGGGAAGATTCGTTGATGGATCCTTCCGATTTAAACCACTTGAGCCGACCGATTATGCGCAGGTTGTTTGGCAACTAAACTTTGGTCCAAACGCCCTGGCAACCAACCCGACATTTATTCCTGTCGCGACCGCAATAAGTAAGTTCGGTCACCTTCGGTCCTATCCTGCAGCAGCCTACCGTCTTCCTGAACGAACCTTGGCAGCGCTCGCCCATGGTGTGCTAAGGCAGTCCCAGCTTTTCGCCCCAGCCGTTTACCGGACTTTTGAAAATACTGCACGGAGTGTGCAACAACGAATTGTCGCTTGGACCATTGCGGCATTCGCGTTCTGCACAAACGCCTATCTTGGAACCAGGCGACTCACCATCTTCGCAACGATGGGCAATGAGTTCCGTACGTTTCGTTCCAGGAGCACAGCTTTTTACCATGTCTCGGAACAAGCGTTAGCGTCCGGGACCCCGCGATTCTTTCGCCAGTTGGAACTAGCTGCTGCAAAGGCCTATCAAGGTCTGAACCACACCGCGTCGCGGATTGGTCAGCGCGGTCTAGCGTGCACCACGGCTGCGTTGGCGCTTTGGAAAAGTGCAGAAGTCGGAACGCGATCGCTGCGATTAACAAAAAGATGGTTAACAGCATGGCAAAGTGCCATGCGACGTGACAAGCGACGAATTCTTGCTTACGTACGTCAATTTGAATTTTCTCCCCTCATCCCTGGGGGAGCCGCAATTTTGGAATCGCTTAAACATCCGCTGCAAAACAACGCCACTTTTGCGTTGCTGATTTGTGTACTGGGTCTAATAGGCGCGCTATGTCTATATCAGATTGTTTTCGTGAACCTGAATGCAATGGAACCGCGTGTTACTGTAGATGAAAACTTTGAGACTGAAGTCTCTCCGGCACCCACTCCTCAGAAACGAAAACCACGACGCCATCAGCGGTCCATAGATAAAAGGTCAGTAAGCCCATTGCAAGAACCAGGTGATAGCAGCCGTGAATAGATGTCCGAACAATTGGACACCCATCGGGAGTCGAGGTCATACATTGCGAAAACGGGGATCTCGGATCTCGTCGACTTTTAAACACATCAACCAGCATTAGATCTCTAACGGGGCCACTCTCGGGGGATTACAGCCAAGGCAGTCCATCACTGACAAGAAGTCTCAACCATCCTAGTTGAGAGTGTGGCAGCAAATCCCATAATGAACTTTACCCGAAGGACAGGACCATGAGCGACAGAAAGGAAAAGAAGGAGAGGAAAAAGAGGCGTAAACATACCGCCTTAATTGTATGTCGGCACGCAAAACCATTCTGGACTACTCAAGCACAGTTCTGGCAGTGGGCGAGAGAACGAACAATCACCAAGATCCAGGATAGACCGCTCACGGGTGTCTTCGTCCGCGAAGACGATGAGTTGATGGTTGTGTTGAGTAACACCGTGCTTAACCTTGCCAACCCAAACCACCTTCGAGAGGCTTTGTCATCTCGTCGGTTGAAGAAGCCAAAAGGTACTTAAAGGAGGCAAAAATGGGACGGTGGCACCATGCAGTGTCCGGGAGCGTCGACTTAATTTACCTGCGACTGCAGCTCGCCGCATTGATGCTTGTTGTGGCATGTTCTGCTGTTTTGAAGGGCCAATCACAAGAGTCATCCATTTCCACTGCCCCCACGTCAAATCAAACGATGGCCGGTCCGACCGCCGAAGATCATGGCCAGTATCTGATTGGTCCTGGTGATGTACTGGACATCAGGGTCTTTGGTCGGCCCCAATTAACGCGCGATGCAGTGCGAGTCGACACACGAGGCAAGATTCGCATGCCTCTTATAGAGGAGGAGATTCAAGCGTCGTGTCGCACTGAAGCGAGTCTGGCTGAGTACGTCACTGCACAATACCTGAAGTACATGAGAAGACCTCAGGTTGATGTATTCATCAGAGAATACAACTCTCAACCGGTCGCCGTGGTTGGGGCAGTAAGTAAACCGGGAAGATTCCAGTTACAGCGACAAGTTCGCTTACTTGAACTACTAACGTTCGCCGGTGGCCCAACTGAGCGGGCTGGCCGAACGGTTCAGATTGTACACGCAGAAAACTCGCAGCGTTGTGCCGACGGTGAGTCCGGTGCTTCAGCAAAAGAATCCGCACTCACAGCTTACGGCTTGTCAGACGTTCTTGCGGGCCGCGACCAATCCAATCCCTTTGCGCAACCCGGGGACGTAATAAGTGTATTGGAAGCGGATCAGATTTTCGTCGTTGGCAATGTAATCAGACCATCAAGTATTCCCCTCAAGGAACCTCTAACTGTCTCACGAGCCATCGCCATGTCAGGTGGAGTACTACCTTATACAAAGATGGACCAGGTCAGAATCATTCGACAGCCTCCGGGCGATCTGCCAAAGCAAGAACTGATCGTTGACCTAAAAGCGATCGTCAAGAAAAACGCCACCGATATAGTTTTGCAGCCCAACGATATCGTCGATGTACCTGTGTCCGGGAGTAAGAAATTCATGGGTAACCTTGTTGGGTCGGTTATTCCCGCAGTTACTCAGATGCCGGTGAGAGTAATTCCGTAATAACCAATCGAGTTACCTGACTAAAACTCAAGCCTCGCTTCGGCCTGATCGGGGCCAAAAAACGCTCAATCCAGGGACGGTTTAACATGAAAGACGTTACCCGACGCGGCCCAAAGAACCGCAATTACGACGAAGGTTCTTCCGGCCAATCACTGGTTCCCAATCAAATTACGGCATTCTTGCCTGATGAAGCCGAAAATTCTAATCGCGACTCGGTGCGGATTTTTTGGCACGCCTTGCGCCGAAACATCTGGTTAATTGCGGGCATTACAATTTTTGCAACTCTGGCCGTAGCGGTCTACGAGATGCGTCAGCCTGACCAATATGAAGCTCGAGCTCGCGTCGAAATTGGTCATGAGACGTCTGCTCCAGGTCTAAAGGATTCTACGCTGTCCGGCGCGTCTGACGATTCGGTCTACTTCAATACCCAGTTACAAATTTTGACTAGTTCAGCTTTGTTGAGGCGGGTTGTGAAGACGCTGGACCTCGAACATGATGATGTCTTCTTACACCCGAACCCCGCGGTTCAATATTCGCCTTGGCAGAGATTGCTATCTCGTGGTGGAACCGTCAATCCAAACACTTCGGACAGGCGCGATTTCCTACCTACTCCCTCCATTCCTGGTGCTTCGATGCGCGACGATTTTAGCGATGCCAAAAAGTTGGAACCTTACGTTAATGCTCTGGCAAAAGAACTGAAGGCCGATCCCATAAAAGAGACCCGTACAGACGTCAAAGAAACGAGGCTAATTGATATCAGTTTCAGTCACAGTGTTCCGCGGATTGCGGCTGGTGTCGTAAATGCAGTGGCTGGCGCCGCGGTTAGCATGAATATGGAACGGAGGTTCGAATCGAGTTCAATAGCCGCGGAATTCCTGCAAAAGCGAATAGTCGAGTTGCAGAGCCAGATTCGTCATCGTGAAGAAGAACTTCTGGACTACGCAGGAAAGAACCAAATCATATCGCTTGACGCAGACGAGAATACTGTTGTTGAGCGTCTAGCAGGGTTGAATCGTGAATTGCTCGACGCTGAGAATGAGCGTCGCAAAGCTGAAGCTGCGTATAAGTCCGCAATGGCGCCAAACGGGGCTGAGGCAATGGCTCTGGACACGACGAATCAGAACAATGCTGATGAAAGCAAACTGGCCGATCTACGCCAGCACCGTGTCCAACTGCTGGTCGAAAACACCGAGGAATGGCCGGAAGTCAAGGAAATCGATAAGCAAATAGTGGAAGTTGAACGGCAGATAAAAGACAGGCGACAAAATGCCGCTCAAAACTTACGAATGATCCTGGAGACTCGCTACCGCCAGGCCCTTGCCCGGGAGCAATCTTTGCGAGATGCCTTCGCCGAACAGCGCAGCACCACCATCTCGCAAAATCAAGCTGCGATCAATTACAAGATCATGCAACAGGAGATTGAGACGAACAAAGGAATCTTGCAATCACTGCTTCAGCACTCAAAGGAAAATGATATAGCTCAAGCTGGCCTGTTGAACAGTATTCATGTGATTGACTTTGCCACAGTCCCGGATAGACCAGTTGGTCCAAGAAGGGCAATGAACGTGGGCTTGGCTTTTGTGCTTTCCATGGGCCTGGCTGTGACATGGGTTCTTATTCGCGAAAAATTTGATAATACCTTCCGCTCGATAACCGATGTGGAGGAGAAGTTGCATGTCCCGGCACTTTCGGTCGTGCCACCGGTGAAAGCTTTAACCGGTCACGGCATCTTCACCATTCGACCATCCTCAATGATGGATAGCGACCAGTCAGAAAGCCACCCGGAATTACTTTTGGGCAGTCACAATCCGGTCATTGCTGAGGTTTATCATCAGTTAAGAGCCAGGTTGCTACTTTCCAGAGAGGGACTTGGGCTGAAATCACTTTTAGTAACATCCAGCCTTCCCAGTGAAGGAAAGACCACCACGGCGATTAATACTGCTGTAACTTTCGCAAAATCCGGTTCGAATGTTTTGTTAATTGATGCTGATTTGCGCCGTCCCAGTCTGCACACGATCTTAGAAGTGAATAATGACGGTGGCCTAAGCAACGTGCTAAGTAACGGGATGGACAGCTCGGAGATATTTTCTTTAATCAAGAAGACTGACATCGGAGGACTCTCATTGCTTCCTTCCGGTCCACAGGTAACCGACTCAATAAAACTGTTGGACCATGAGAAAATACGCCAGCTTTTGGCCACGCTGGAATCCAGCTTTACGCATATCGTAATAGATTCTCCACCGATAGTTCCATTTGCTGACAGCATCATCCTTGGCGCCGAAGTAGACGGAGTCCTTATGGTAGTTCAGGGTGGGAAGAGCCCGCAGGAAATCGTGGTTCGTTCAATGAAGTTGCTGGACGATGTTGATGCTGTGATTGTAGGCGTGCTACTCAACAATACAAAATTGCAACCGCTTGATACTTATTACCGAAGTTACTGCCAGCAGTACTACCAAAATGGTGACACTAGGAATGATGATGCGAAGATAGCGACCCGCCAACAAAGAACCTCCTGAGCTCGCGCTAAACGACTTCCCCAGGTTCTTGAACTTTGAATTAAGCGTTCTGTAAATGCCGCGGTTGCGTTGTGGGTTTGTGTTGCTCTAGTCCTAACGGAAGCGCGCGCGGGCATCATCGGCATGCTGGGCCAAGCGGCTCGTTGCCCGGGGATCTCCGAGCCGCTTGTTTGGCAACACCAGCAGGGCGTGATGCTCTGCGCGCGATCAGCACGGTGACGAGCAGTCGTTGTGGCCAAAACTCGGCTGCTCGCGCTGCGCTGCATGTAGTCATCATCTTCTGTGCGTATTCATCCATTCTAGAATCGCAGACATATAGTCAATCCGAATGGAAAACAGATGTAAGAAGCGGTCTCAGAGAACCGCAGTCGCTCATTGTCCGATAGCCGGCTCGCTATCCACCCATCAAGGAATTCTTCAAATGTCGATTAAGAACCGCATCCGTCGAATTAAGGACCGCATCCGTCGAGTCTCCACGGCTGCAGGGCTGCAGCCTAAATTGTTACAGGTGGACCACGAAAACCTGGCCCGTTTTTGTGTTGTGCTTCGTCACCCGATTTGTACTACCGTGCAGGACCTTCGACTCAACAGGTAAACCAGCTGCGGCGGTCAAACGAAACCCTCCAAACCTTGGTTAAAAATACAATGGACGTAGACTGTTCAGTAGACCAGTTCCGTGCCAGGGCGAACAAGAATAGAATTGTGCGGCAGATCCAGTCACTAGTAAGGCCACTGCAATTCGTTCTCGATATTATGGTCCTGATGGCCGCCTTTATACTGGCGTATCTGGTAAGGTTCGATTTTGCGATACCACTCAACGAGCGGCCACATCTGCTAATTCAAATTAGTCCTGTGGTCCTGGTCCAATTTGCTCTCCTTAACCTGGCAGGCGTTTACACTTTTATCTGGCGCTACGTCGGCATGGCTGAACTGAGGACCTTTCTCAGAGCAGCCTTCTATTCTGCTGTTCCCCTTTTATTAATGCGACTGCTGCTATCGGAAGAATATCAAAGTCTGCGAGTACCGTTCTCGATCATCTTCATGGACACTGTTTTGGGGTTTGGTGGAGTTCTTGGCATCCGCGTCCTGCGTCGCGATCTGTACGAGACCAGGGGGAAGCGTCATCGCGAGAACGGGCAGAAAAGCTCTAAGAGATCAATTCTCCTGATTGGAGCCGGACGCGCTGGGGTTATGGTTGCCAAAGAGATTCAGAACCGCTCCGATACCGACCTTCACATCGCAGGCTTCGTCGATGACGCGTCACAGAAGCAAGGTTCTGCTATTTACGGGATCAAGGTGCTGGGCACTACATGGGAACTGCCGACGCTTGTTCGTGAACTAAATATAGATCACGTAGTAGTGTCAGTTGCCCAAGCTAGTCGCGCAGATTTTCGACGCATTCTGGACATTTGCGAACAGATACCGGTGAAGGTACGGACCATTCCCGGCCTTTATGAAATCTTACAAGGGAAAGTAAAAGTCAGCCGCATCCGCGACGTTCAAATTGAAGATCTACTCGGTCGTGAACCAGTGCAACTAGACGAGCCTGAAGTTGCGCGTTTTGTGGCCGGTAAGGTTGTCATGGTTACTGGCGCTGGTGGTTCAATTGGTCTGGAGTTAGCTCGGCAAGTAACACACTTTCGACCTTCAGCACTCCTCCTGGTTGAGCGCGCGGAGTTTGCGCTGTTCAATATCGATCGTGAGTTGCGCAATGATTGGCCGGGCCTTCAAATCGTGCCGCTGGTCGCGGATGTTGGCAATGAAACTCGTATGCGCTCGATTTTCGAGCATTACAAACCGGCCCTTGTTCTTCATGCGGCTGCGCACAAACATGTGCCGATGATGGAGAGTAATGCGACCGAGGCTGTCAAAAACAATGTGTTGGCCACAAGCCTATTAGGGAATCTGGCAGCTGAGTTCGACGTCGAGGCCTTTGTACTCATCTCGACTGACAAGGCAGTACGACCCTCGTCCGTCATGGGTGCGACGAAGCGAACGGCTGAGCTGGTCATTCAGGATTTGAGCAATCGCTCTAAGACTCGTTATGTGGCGGTGCGCTTTGGCAATGTTATCGGTTCAAACGGATCGGTGATACCGATTTTTAGTGAACAGATTCGTAAGGGTGGTCCTGTCACGGTTACACATCCAGAGATGACCCGATACTTTATGACCATTCCCGAAGCGGCCCAACTAGTGTTGCAGGCCGGTGCCATGGGGCAGGGAGGTGAAATCTTTATTCTGGACATGGGCAATCC
>DASROI010000540.1:0-11189 GCA_035646955.1 Pyrinomonadaceae bacterium | reverse complement strand
GCTTAAAGAAGCTGAAGAAGCAGGAGCTGACATTGTCGGCGGCGAGGATATTGTGAACCGGATCAAAGGCGGTTGGACCGACTTTGACGCAGTGATAGCGACTCCTGACATGATGAGACTCGTTGGCGGCCTGGGTAAGGTCCTTGGACCACGTGGTCTGATGCCGAATCCGAAGACGGGTACCGTAACCTTTGACGTGACGACTGCAATCAAAGAGACCAAGGCTGGTAAAGTCGAGTACCGTGTCGACAAGACTGGGGTCATCCACGTCGGTATCGGAAAAGTGTCGTTCGACCAGGACAAGCTTCGCGAGAACGCCAAGTCGTTATTGGACGCGGTCGTTAAGGCGAAACCAGCAACTGCTAAAGGCAAGTACGTTAAGAAGGTAAACCTGGCATCGACCATGGGGCCCGGCGTTTTGCTTGATGAAGCGGCATACGCGAAATAGTGAGGAGCTAAAGAGATGAAGACCAGAGAGCAAAAGCAAAAAGATCTTGAAGCCCTCACCGAGCAGTTTAAGAATGCCAAAGCGGCAATGTTGGTGGGCTTCGAAAAACTAACAGTTTCAAAGGACCAGGAACTGCGAAATCAGCTTCGAGAAGCGGGCGTAACATATGAAGTTGTAAAAAACACGCTGGCTCGGAAGGCAGCCGAAGGTACAGCGCTCGAAGGCGCGCAGGATCACTTTAAGGGTGTTACTGCGGTTGCGATCAGCACTGGCGATCCGGTTGGCTTGTCGAAGGCGATTTCGAAGTTCACAAAAGCCAATCCCGAAGTCTTTAAGTTTAAGGCGGGAGTGGTTGAGGGTAAGGTCGTCGCTCTGAATGAAGTCGAAGCGATTGCGAGTTTGCCTTCAAAGGAAGAACTTATTTCGAAGGTTATGTTCTTGATCAACTGCCAGGCGCAGAGATTGGTGACTGTGATTTCAGCAGTTCCGCGCAACCTTGCGGTGGTTATCAGGCAGATTGGCGATCAAAAGAGCGCCTAAGAATTTTTGATTTTTGAGAAAACGGATCAATTTGTTCTTGTCTTTTGGCCGGGATAAGTTGGTTCAAACAGTCAGTGGGCCGACGCGGACAACGAGCGAGACGATAGTCAGGTCGTCATAAACGGCTCGGACGCCTTTTCCAAACTCCGATGCAGGTGTTTTGACAAAGCGTCCCGTGGGTTCTTCTGCTGCGAACAACAAACAACAGCACCCAGAACCCTTTTGAGGAGGATAGAAAGTAATCATGGCAGCAACACGCGAAGACGTAATCGAGTTTTTAAAGAGTATGACGCTTCTTGAGGCTTCACAGTTGGTGAAGGACCTCGAGGAGACCTTTGGCGTTTCGGCCGCAGCCGCAGCAGTGGCTGCACCAGCCAGCGGTGGCGCTCCAAGTGGCGAAGCCGCAGCCCCAGCCGAGGAGAAGACTGAATTCGACGTAATCCTTCAGAATGTTGGTGGAAACAAGATCAACGTTATTAAGGTCGTTCGCGAAGTCACCGCTCTCGGGTTGAAAGAGGCTAAGGATCTCGTAGAAGCTGCGCCAAAAGCAGTAAAGGAAGCCGTTTCGAAAGAAGAAGCTGAAACCATTAAGCAGAAGCTTTCAGACGCGGGCGCGACCGTAGAGGTTAAGTAGTTTCAAATAATCGCTTACTTATGCACCTGGGTTCGACGTCCTTTAAGGGGGCTTCGAACTCAGGCATGAGTGTTTTGGCCGTTGGCCGCTTGACAGTCAATCTGTTACTGGCTAAGTTAAGGGAGTATTGAGGCGCTGGCGTTACTCCCAAAAAATCTGACGGAAGAGCACCGCTTTTGTGTAAGAAGCGGTCGGGGCATTGTGCGCTCCGACCGCCATTTGGCGTCTCGTTAACTTTATTGATAGCTAGGTACCGGAATTCCGCGGTCTGACGAGTCTTATCCACTTGGATGATTCGGTCGAGATTGCCAGATTTCGTAGTTAGCAACAGGCAATTTATAAGGAATCTCACATGTCAGCAAATCTGCTTCAAACTATTAATACGGGATTGGGAAGGCGCACGAGTCAGGCGCCTCAACGGGTGGATTTCTCCAAGATCGCAACAGCGGTCCGAATCCCAAATCTAATCGAGATTCAACGAGAGTCCTACAATAGATTTCTTCAAATGGACTTGTTGCCGGAGGAGCGCGAAGCCACCGGTTTGCAAGCCGTCTTTCAGTCGGTCTTTCCGATTTCTGACTTCCGTGGCACCGCCACCCTCGACTTTGTCGAGTACCAGATCGGGAACTGGCAATGTAAATGCGGACGCCTTGAAGGCCTGAATTATCTGCGAGCCAATTGCAAATCCTGCGGCTCGACGATCAAGGTCAATCCATTGGCAGCGGGCGAGACCCTTTGTCATAAGTGCGGCACATTCAACTTTGTGCGACCACAGCTCTGCGAAAACTGCGGCGAGCCCGTCGGCCTAAAACACAAGCACGACCAGCAAGAGTGTCAGGAACGAGGAATGAGCTACAGCGTTCCTCTTAAAGTCAAAATTCGGTTAACGGTTTTTGACAAAGATCCCGATACGGAAGTTCTCTCAATTCGCGACATTAAAGAAGAAGAGGTCTTCTTCGGTGAAATTCCGCTGATGACCGATAACGGGACCTTCATCATCAACGGTACTGAGCGGGTGATCGTTTCACAGTTGCACCGTTCGCCTGGTGTCTTCTTTAAGCGTGGCGCACTCTACGTTGCCAAGATTATTCCTTATCGTGGCTCCTGGGTGGAATTTGAATATGACCAGAAGAATCTGCTCTACGTTCGCGTAGGCAAGAGAAAGTTTCTCGCGTCCATTTTTCTACGGGCGCTTGGCCTCTGGTTCAACCAATCAGACCAGAAGAGTTTCCGGACGGACTCGCAGCTTGAAGAAGTCGTAAAGGGAGCTTCATTTACAGATGAGGACATGCTGCGATCGATCTACGTCACCGATGCGATTCGGATGGAGGAAGGCAGGCTTCTACTCCAGGTTCCTGAGGAGGGAAGTACCAATCTGGTCGGCATGAAGGTTGACTTCGATATTAAGGGTAAGGGCGGCGATCCTATCGTTCGAAGCGGCAAGAAGGTTACTTCGTCAGGTTTGGATGGAATAAGAAAGGCAAAGATCGGCGAAGTCGAAATCGACTCATCTCAGCTCGAAGGTGCGTTTGCGCTGTCGGACATCGTGAACACTGAGAGTGGCGAAATTGTTCTTGAGGCCAATAACGAAATTACGCCGGCGAAACTGCAGGAGATCGTAGAAGCTGGGATCACCGGATTCTCCGTCTTCTTCCCTGAGCGCGATGACGTTGGCCCAGTTCTATCACTCACCTTAAAGAAAGACGTTATTACCAAGCCGGTGGATGCGTTGTTGGAGATCTACCGCAAGATGCGCCCTGGTGACCCGCCAACTGTTCAAACCGCCTATCGGTTGCTTGAAGCGATGTTTTTCGATCCGCGAAAGTTTGATTTTTCGCGTGTCGGCCGGCTCAAGTTCAATATCAAGATGGGTAAGCCCGAGCGTAATCGAATCGAAGATCCGCTCCTCTCAGCCGAGGATTTTTATGAGGTAGTGTCCTATGTGCTGAAAATGAGGAAGAACCCGTCGGAGTATCAGGCGGACGATATCGACCACCTCGGAAATCGTCGTGTTCGCGCGGTCGGTGAGTTGCTCGAAAATCAGTTCCGCATCGGCCTGGAAAGGATGGAACGAGCCATCAAAGAGAAGATGTCGATCCATCAGGAAATGCAGACCACGATGCCTCGGGACCTGATTAACGCCAAGCCTGTGACTGCCGCAGTTCGCGAGTTCTTCGGTTCCAGCCAGCTCTCACAGTTTATGGACCAGACGAACCCGCTCTCTGAAATCACTCACAAGCGCCGCCTGTCGGCCCTTGGACCGGGTGGTCTTTCACGTGAACGTGCCGGATTCGAAGTGCGCGACGTTCATCCAACGCACTACGGTCGCATATGTCCTATCGAGACTCCTGAAGGACCGAACATCGGTTTGATTTCAAGTCTTTCCTGTTTCGCTCGGATCAATGAGTTTGGCTTTATTGAAGCCCCGTACCGAAAGGTGACGGACGGACGGGTAGTTGAATATGTCCGGGTCATTAACGGAGGCGATACCAAGCTCAAACCAGGCGATCACATCCCGCAACAGGATGTCGATACGGCTAACAAGAAGGTCGCCAGCGACGGACGTAAGGCCGAGTCAGAACCCTGGCCCTTCTATCTCACAGCGTGGGAAGAGGACAAGCATGTTGTAGGTCAGGCGAACATCGAACTCGACGATGATGGCCATATCGTCAACGATCGCAACGCAGCGCGTAAGGCTGGTGAGTTCATCCTCGCCCTGCGAAAAGATATCGAGTATGTCGACGTTTCGCCAAAGCAACTCGTATCGGTTGCCGCGTCATTAATTCCGTTCCTCGAGAACGACGACGCGAACCGCGCGCTGATGGGCTCGAACATGCAACGCCAGTCAGTTCCATTACTCAGGGCTGAAGCTCCTTACATTGGAACTGGTATGGAGAAGGTAACTGCGCGTGACTCGGGTGCGGTAGTCGCTGCAAAACGAGACGGCGTTGTCGACTACGTGGATTCAGAGCGCATCATCGTTAAAGCCGATCACAATGTTGACGGCACGATCTCGCGCGAGGTCACCGCTGACATCTACACGCTGATCAAGTTCAAGCGTTCAAACCAGAACACTTGTATCAATCAGCGCCCAATTGTTCACGTTGGTGAACGAGTGGAAAAGGGACAGGTGATTGCAGACGGACCTTGTACCGACCGAGGAGAGTTGGCGCTCGGTCGCAACGTCCTGGTCGCATTCATGCCCTGGCGCGGTTACAACTTCGAAGACGCAATCCTGGTTTCAGAGCGACTGGTGAAGGAAGACTATTACACTTCAATTCACATCGAAGAGCTGGAAATTGAGGCGCGTGATACCAAGCTGGGTCCCGAAGAAATTACCCGGGACATTCCGAACGTCGGCGAGAATATGCTTCGTGATCTGGACGAGAGCGGCATTATTCGAATTGGCGCGCAAGTTAAGCCGGGTTCGATTCTCGTCGGTAAAGTTACTCCCAAAGGCGAAACTCAACTCACTGCAGAAGAGAAGCTTTTGCGGGCAATCTTCGGTGAGAAAGCTGGTGATGTGAAGGATGCATCGCTGGTTAGCCCTCCGGGAATTGACGGCACCGTTGTGGATGTTCAGGTCTTTACTCGTAAAGGTCAGGAGAAAGACACGCGTTCACTCTCAATTGAACAGGAAGAAGAAGATCGCCTGCGGCGAGACCTTGAGGACGAGATTCGTATTCTTCGCGAGCAACGCGATGAACGCATCTACGAACTGTTGGAAGGTCGCAAGCTTTCAGTAGACCTGACTTCGAATCGTGAGGTGGTGTTACCGAAGAACGTACAGATCACCCGCGAGATGTTGAAGGAGGTCGAACCGAAGCTCTTGCGGAAAGTTGAGCTGGCTTCTTCCAGGCTCGACATTGGTTCAGAGATTAAAGAGTACGAAGATCGGACCGAGCGTCAGATCAAGATCCTCTCCGATATCTACGAAGAGAAGATCGCGAAGCTGCGACAGGGCGACGAACTCAGTCCCGGCGTTATCAAGATGGTCAAAGTCTTCATCGCCATGAAGCGCAAGCTTTCAGTGGGCGATAAGATGGCCGGCCGTCACGGTAACAAGGGTGTTATCGCGCGAATCCTGCCTGAAGAGGACATGCCCTATCTTCCAGACGGTACGCCCGTTGAGATAGTGCTTAATCCGCTGGGCGTTCCCTCGCGAATGAATGTCGGACAAATCCTGGAAACGCACCTGGGTTGGGCCGCTCGCGTACTCGGGTTGCACTTCGCAACGCCAGTATTCGATGGTGCGACAGAAAACGAGATTAAGCAGAAGTTACAAGACTCGGGCGCCAGGGCCCGTGAGCTTGGTCTTCCAGAGATCGTTAACGAATCCGGTAAGGCGGTTCTTTACGACGGGCTTAGTGGTGACCCATTTGAACAGAAGGTGACGGTTGGCTACATCTACATGCTGAAGCTATCGCACCTTGTTGACGATAAGATTCACGCTCGCTCCATTGGACCATACAGCTTAATCACGCAACAGCCGCTCGGTGGTAAGGCCCAGTTTGGCGGACAGCGATTTGGAGAAATGGAGGTCTGGGCACTCGAGGCTTATGGCGCAGCTCACATCCTTCAGGAACTCCTGACCGCGAAATCCGATGACGTTGCCGGCCGCTCGAAGATTTATGAGGCCATCGTCAAAGGTGAAGCCGATTTCGATCCAGGATTACCTGAATCGTTCAACGTGCTGGTCCGCGAACTTCAGTCGCTGTGCCTGGATGTGGAGCTGATCAACAAGAAAGCAGTGGGAGACGGCACCGGACAGGAAGAGGGTGTCGGTGAAGCTATTGCCACCAGCGCAGTTGAAGCATAAAGAGGTTTTCGGTCTTTGGTCTTCGGCCTTTGAAATAAGCCGCTCTTATTAAAAAGGCCAAGGCCAAAGGCCAAAGATCAAAGACCATTTTTGGTTTCTAAGGCAACGGAGAAAATAAAGTGTTTCGATTCCAACAAGAAAAGACGCAATTGGCCCCCGACTTTGAAGCAATCCGTATCTCACTTGCGTCACCGGAAAAGATCCGGCAATGGTCGCATGGTGAGGTGACCAAGCCCGAGACAATCAACTACCGGACATTCAAACCAGAACGAGACGGCTTGTTCTGTGCTCGTATTTTTGGTCCGGTTGCTGATTGGGAGTGTCTCTGCGGTAAGTACAAACGCATGAAACACCGCGGCGTGATCTGCGACAAATGCGGAGTGGAAGTTACTCAAGCAAAGGTGCGACGTGAACGTCTGGGTCACATTGATCTGGCCAGCCCCTGCTCGCACGTCTGGTTTTTCAAAGGACTGCCGAGTCGCATTGGACACCTTCTGGATATTCCGCTGCGCGAGCTCGAGAAAGTTCTCTATTTCGAATCTTATATTGTCATCGATCCGGGTGATGTTCCTGGTTTAAAAGAGCGTGAGCTCGTCAGTGACGAGCGTTACCGCGAGCTCGTGCGTGATTATCCCGCTCAGTTTGTCGCCAAGATGGGCGCCGAAGCCATCAAGGAATTGCTGGCAATGGTCGACGTTGAAGAGTTGGCCACCGATCTACGCAAACGGATGAGGGAAGAGACTTCACAGCAGAAGAAGTTGAAGTACTCCAAGCGACTCAAGGTTGCGACGAGCTTCCTCAAGTCTGGTAACAGACCTGATTGGATGATTCTTGACGTGATTCCGGTCATTCCACCGGAGTTGCGACCGTTGGTGCCACTCGATGGTGGTCGCTTTGCTACGTCTGACTTAAACGACCTCTACCGGCGTGTGATCAATCGTAATAATCGTTTGAAAAAGCTGATGGAGCTGCGAGCGCCTGAGGTCATTGTGCGAAATGAAAAGCGCATGCTCCAGGAGGCTGTTGATGCCCTGTTTGATAACGGTCGTCGTGGGCGCGTACTTCGCGGTGTGAACAATCGCCCGCTGAAGTCGCTGAGCGGCACCCTCAAAGGTAAGCAGGGACGTTTTCGCCAGAACCTGCTCGGTAAGCGCGTCGACTATTCCGGCCGTTCGGTGATCGTGGTTGGACCAGAGCTCAAGCTGCACCAGTGCGGCCTGCCTAAGAAGATGGCGCTGGAGCTGTTCAAACCATTCATCTACAACCAGCTTGAGAAGCAGGGACATGCCGCCACGATCAAGCAAGCTCGTGAAATGGTAGAAAGACAGGAACCGGTAGTTTGGGACATTCTCGAAGAAGTCATTCGCGAACACCCGGTACTACTCAACCGTGCTCCAACCCTTCACCGTCTGGGCATTCAAGCTTTTGAGCCAGTGCTCGTCGAAGGCAAGGCAATCAAAATTCACCCACTCGTTTGTACGGCATTCAATGCTGACTTCGACGGTGACCAGATGGCCGTGCACATTCCACTGAGTCCTGAGGCTCAGATTGAAGCTGCAGTGTTGATGCTTTCCAGCAACAACATTCTCAGTCCCGCAAGCGGTCAGCCAATCGCTGTTCCTTCACAGGATATCGTGCTTGGTATTTATTATTTGACTCGCGATCGACCGGGAGCAAAGGGCGAAGGTCGCGTATTCGCTTCGTTGGAAGAAGTGCTACTCGCACTCGATTCAAATGAAGTGACAACGCAGACGCCGATCAAGCTGCGCATACAGGGCGATTTGATCGATCTCGTTCAGGAACACGACCCGCAAGACATTCTCCGGGCCACGGTTCAGGACGATGTTCGACGCGTAATCAATACCACTGTAGGTCGCGTGATCTTTAACGACTCAATCCCGGCAGGTTTGCCTTTTATCAACGGTACGTTGAAGAAGAAGGGCTTGCAGTCGCTAGTTAACTACTCGCACATCCGGCTCGGTCATGAAATGACCGTGAAGATGCTCGATGATCTCAAGACTCTTGGATTCTTGTATGCCACAAAAGCAGGAATCTCGATTGGTATCGACGACCTCGTTACGCCTGCCGCGAAGAAACCCCTCGTGGAAAAGGCTGACAAGGATGTCATCGCGGTCGAACAACAGTATCTCGACGGCGTCATCACCAACGGTGAGCGATACAACAAGGTCATCGCTATCTGGTCTGAAGTAACCGACAAGGTCGCCAAAGAGATGTTCAAGGCGATGGATGATCGCGAACGCACCAGTGGCGAACTTAATCCAATCCTCGTGATGAGCGATTCTGGCGCTCGTGGTAGCGCACAGCAGATTCGCCAGCTCGCGGGTATGCGCGGTCTCATGGCTCGTCCATCGGGCGAAATCATTGAGACTCCAATCCAGGCTAACTTCCGTGAAGGCTTGAACGTGTTGCAGTACTTCATTTCGACGCACGGCGCACGCAAGGGTCTGGCGGATACGGCTTTGAAGACGGCCGACTCGGGTTACCTGACTCGTCGGCTGGTCGACGTGGCCCAGGATGTCATCATCAGTGAGGATGATTGCGGCACGCTGCGAGGAATTTCCGCTAGCGCCATCGTCGAGGGCGGTGAGGAAATTGAATCGCTGCGAGATCGTATTGTCGGTCGTACTGCGTTGGAAGATGTTACTGACCCGATTGAAGGTTCAGCAATTGTCGAAACCAACCAGGAGATCGACGAAGACCTCGCCGCTGAAATCCAACGTTCGGGTGTACAGCGCGTTCGTATTCGCTCGGTGTTGACCTGCGAATCACGACGCGGTTGCTGCATTAAGTGTTATGGACGCAACCTCGCAACGGGACGACCGGTTGAGATCGGTGAAGCAGTGGGTGTTATCGCTGCTCAATCCATCGGTGAGCCCGGTACCCAGTTGACGATGCGTACGTTCCACATCGGTGGTACGGCTCGTCTCGAGGAGTCGTCGAAGCACGAAGCTCGCCAGGATGGCACCATCAAGTACGTTGACCTGCAAACGGTTAAGAGCCGCAAGGGTGAACGTATCGCGATGAACCGCAACGGTTCTTTAACAATTATTGACGATCGAGGTCGTGAGGCAGCTCGCTACCAGATCGTTTACGGCGCACACATTCTTGTCGAAGACGGAAGCCGCGTAACGCAGGATCAACTGCTGGCTACGTGGGATCCGTTCACGTTCGCCATCCTTACCGAAGTTGCTGGTCACGTTAAGTTCCAGGACTTGAAGGAAGGCGTAACTTTTGACGAAGAAGTGGACGAAGTAACCGGTCAGTCTCGCATGGTTGTGAAGGACTCACCCGACGAGAAGAAACAGCCACGTTTGGAAATTCGCAGCTCGGGCAACAAGGTACTGAAGACATATCAGATGCCTGTTCGAGCTAACCTGATGGTGACTGACGGCGAAGACGTCGAGCCAGGCGACATCATTGCGAAGATTCCACGCGAAACAACGAAGACAAAGGATATTACCGGTGGTTTGCCGCGCGTCGTTGAGCTTTTTGAAGCGAGACGTCCGGCAGAAACTGCGGTCATGTCTGAAATTGACGGTACGGTTACTCTCGGTGCGATTTCCAAGGGTAAACGGAAGCTCATCATCACAGGCGACGACGGTGAAGAGCGCGAGTACGACATTCCGCGTGGTACACACATCAACGTGCAGGATGGCGATCGTGTTCGCGCCGGTGAAGCGTTGATGGATGGACCACTCAACCCGCACGATATTCTGCGAGTACTCGGAATGAGCCGCCTGCAGGAATACCTCGTGAATGAAATTCAAGAGGTCTATCGTCTGCAGGGTGTGAACATCAACGACAAGCACATCGAAGTGATTGTGCGTCAGATGTTGCGTTGGGTGAAGATCAAAGAAGTGGGCGATACAGAGTTCTTACTCGAGGAACAGGTCGATCGTTTCCGCTTCCAGGATGAGAACGAACGCGTTCGTCAGGAAGATGGCGAGGTTGCACAAGCCGAACCATTGCTCCTCGGAATTACCAAGGCGTCGCTCTCAACCGATTCGTTCATCTCGGCAGCGTCGTTCCAGGAAACGACTCGTGTACTGACCGAAGCTGCTATTTCAGGTCGCGTGGATTACCTGCGTGGCTTGAAGGAAAACGTCATCATGGGCAGGTTGATTCCAGCCGGTACCGGTATGGAGTACTACCGCAACGTTGATGTTGAGCGAGATGAAACAATTGATCAGGGCCGCGAGCGGGATTTGGAAGAGTTTCCGGATATCGTTGGTGGTCACGACATCACTCTTCCGCCGCGTGAACCGATCGCGGTGGCGGCTACGGATGGCGACGGAATCGTTCCCGTTAAGCCAGAAGAATAAAAAAGAGCATTGCAGTACGCTCCGTGAAAAAGCCCGGTCCCTCGACCGGGCCTTTTTTTCTGCTTCCCCCTGCGAGATCTCTGCGTCTCTCTGCGTCTCTCTGCGTTTAGAGTAAGTGTCAAAAGAATGGCAACGCAGAGGGACGCAGAGATCTCGCAGCGCGGCTTAGGCCGCAACCAAATTATGCTCTGGGATTCGAACAATCAGTGCCTGACGGATAACGCCAACGGCGTTCGCTAATTTCAGACCACGGTTGAGCTTTGGCAACCCTGGGCTGACAAAAGAAGCTCCTGTATACCTTTAAACCCCGAAGGGATTCGCTAGCGCCGCCAACCCTTTCAGGGTGAAGCTCCGTCCTCGCCGTCCTGAGCCCAGGGTTGCTTCAACCCTGGGTTGGTAGGGGGT
>DASROI010000539.1:0-5290 GCA_035646955.1 Pyrinomonadaceae bacterium | reverse complement strand
GTTCGAGCCTATGCTGGGCCATGGTTGGCGGTTCCCGGTTTGGCGCTCTTTCTGATCTGCGGGTTCGCTGAGAACTTTCTACAATCTCAATTTGGACGGCAACATTCCATTGTTGCTTATGGACTCGCGTCAATGCTCATTGTTTGGGGGGCTGTTCTTTGGGAGCAGCGTAAGCGGAGAATGCTACCAGCTTTCTCGTTGCTGATTGGTGATGCGTCGTACTCGATATATTTAACTCACTATGCATTGTTGGATCTTTCGATACGAGGGAGTAATGCTTTAGGAATTGTCGGATGGATGAGGCCGTCGATGATCATAGTGAGCGCGATTTTAACTGCACTCAGTATCGGTGTTTTATTTTATCTATTCCTTGAAAAGCCGCTACTTGGTCGACTGCGAAAACCGATCGTACGGGGTGAAGGTTTGACTTCTCATTCACACCAGTCCGGAGGCGGATGACGGCAGCGGCGCAGCGACCGGAGGGTACGGACGACAGTGTAATTAGATCCTTGTTGAGTGGGTGGTTGCGCATACCATCCGGTCGCTGCGCTCGCGGTACTGTACCCATCGCGCGACGCGCCGCCGGCAGAGTTGGGCCATGCGCAACAATCAATCACTTTCTTTGCACGGGAATTAGTATGTGCCGTTGTGGAGGTTCACCCGCATAGATTGGGTTTCCCATCTCATACATTCCATTCGAGGAAAGATCTTTGACGCGTGCTGACGCAACTGGGTCATGCTCCGTTACAGCAATCCAGAAATACTTTTCTGAAAGTTCGACGTCGGGTCGGCAGGGAATAGTCTTAAATCTTCGCTCGCCGGTTAGATTAAGAGCCAGCCTTAGTCCTTGCTCAGCATAAGGAGAAATACCATAGATGCTGATCGGTCCCTCGCTGCGCGTTTCTCGCTGCGATAAATCCCTGGCCAACCAATACGATGGAGCGTTAGGACCGTGAAGAACCTCCGCCAGATTATCGGTAGACCCTGCAAGGGACGACCACACTAATAGAAACACGACGGCTGCTATTCGAACGTAGGTATTGCGCAAACGAAAAGCGCAAGCCGACACTAATAGTAAATACGATCCTGTCGCCACGATCACATACCGCGGTTCCCAAATCCAGGTAAACAGTCTGCTTACTGCAAAGCTCGTGATCACGGGAAAGATGGACAACCACGTTAACAACGCATAGGGATTTAACTTTGGTTGATCATTTTGAGAGGAGGAATCAGGTTGAGAAATCGAATATTTTAAAGCGGCCAATACAATTAATAGGAAAACGACGCCTCCAGCGAGAGTCAAGTCCGGCGAAATAAATCCGCCGTTGAAACAACGCAGGAGCAACCGGAGATTGTAAAGTCCCGGCGGCCGGTACCAGGTAATTTGATCTATGAAAGTGTAAGAAACCTGCGTCGAGACATATGCGATAACGCCAACCCATGGAAGAAAGCAGAGAACTACAATTACTGTTGAGAACGTGAATTGGCGCAAGTGTCGCCGATCCATTACGAGCACCCATAACCACTCAGCCGCGACGACCAGCCAGGCAAAGTAGTGTGTGTATACGAATAGGATGTTGACCAGAGTCAGGAAAACGAGTGTCCGTGTTTGCTTTCCGGCGCGGGCCCGCAAAAACATGACAAATAATGCTTGAGAACTCAGAGCGAAAAATAGCAGCAGGCTATATGCCCGTAAATAATAGCTGTAAACAATCAAATAGTTATTGACTGCCATCAGGGTCAATGTGAGGATGATGACAGGTACACGAAACTCGAGTTGACGAGCTAACGCGATCAGTGAAACAAGCGTGGCGATTGAAAAGGTGATCGTAAGGACTCTTAATCCAGGTACCGAACTGCCGGCCACATAGATCCAGAGCTTGAGCAGAAAATAGAAGAGCGGAGGGTGCGCCATGTCGAGTCCCGCCCGCTTAATCAGCGTTACCCACGATCCCAGGGATAGTGAGAAAGTAAAGATTTCATCACCCCAGAGACGAGGCGCCCACAATGACCAAATCCGCGGAGCAACGTAAAGCCCAACTGCGGCGGAGAACGTCAAAATTGTCTTCCAATGCCAAGACTGTTGTTGGGCGGTTTCTTGCTCAACGGGCTTCACACCTTCGGCATTGTCGGACATTGTTGGTTTGACCATATCAACTATTGCGAGCCGCGACGCCCACCAGTGAAACTGAACCGCAAGCTAATATTCATCCGCCCATTGAATGATAACCGGTAAAGACATCATCTTAATTTCCGGTATCGAGTGGGATTCTCTGTGGCAAGGCTCACATGAAATCGCGACGAGACTGGCAAAGGCCGGCAATCGTGTGATCTACGTCGAGAACATGGGCGTTCGAACTCCCACCTGGAAAGACAAAACGCGCGTGCTCCGTCGAGTCAAGAGTTGGACCGGATCGCAGATGAGTCGTGGCGTCCGGCAAGTGGAACACAATCTCTTTGTCTACTCTCCGATTCTACTACCTCCGTTCGGTGGACGCGGCCGCCGCTATTTAAACAAATGGCTGCTCCGGTTCGTGCCTTTGATTGCCGGCTCTCTAGGTATGCGAGACCCAATTGTATGGACCTTTCTCCCTACTGACACCGCGTTGGACCTGATCGGCCTGTTTCGCTCGAAGGGTCAGACAACCGTCATCTACCATTGCACAGCAGATTTTGCCAAATTAATCCCTGAAGTGCCCCGGCTGCGAGAAAGTGAAACGTCGCTCTTGAAGATTAGTGACCTGGTGTTCGCGACTTGCCGTCAACTGGCCGACACGTGTGCAATCTTCAATAGTAACGTTCATATCTTTTCCAATGGAGTCAACTTTGAAGCGTTCAATCTCAACGGTAATTCTGATTCAGCTCCAAAGTCTAACCTCGCTGTCATGCGGCGGCCCGTGATCGGCTACGTCGGAGGATTACATCGATTTGTAGATTTCGATCTCCTGGTCATGATGGCACGATCTCGACCGGATTGGTCCTGGGTTTTTGTCGGACCAATCCAACATCAACTGGCTGATCTGTCGCGACTTGCAAACGTGCAGTTGCTCGGACAGCAACCGCATGAGCAACTTGGAAAAATACTTCAGAATTTCGATGTGTGCATTGTGCCTTATATAAGGGACGAGGCAACAGAAACGGTTGTGCCCACGAAGCTGAATGAATATCTGGCCGCAGGCAAGCCCGTTGTAGCGACTGAGCTGCCGACGATTTGCGATTTTAATCGGCAGCACAACGTACTAATGACTGCCCCGTCAACTCCTGAAGCGTTTCTTCGAGCGATAGAGTCGAGTTTAGGTTCAGCAAGCGATGCCGCCATGATGGCTCGCCGAACAAAAGTCGCGAAATTAAATGATTGGACCGAGTTAATTGCGGCCATGAGCGATCTGATTGTGAAGGAACTCCCTGAGTGATCACGCACTACAGTACCGCGAGCGCAGCGACCGAATGGTACACTCAGCCCCCGATCTTCAGAATCCTCGCGTAACATTGAGTGTACCATCCGGTCGCTGCGCTCGCGGTACTGTAGTGGTCGCAGTTACTTCGCTTGAAGTGCTGCAGTTAACGCGTCAATGTCCACAATATCTTTTGCTATCTGCTCACGAAAACGTGGATATTCGTCAGACATGATCTGTTTATACGGAGTCGAGCATGTCGCGGAAGTGATTTCGATCCCTTTGAGCGAGATTTGTCTCAGAAACTGTTCAACTCTCTGCCACGATTCGCGAATGCAGGCCTGGACCGCAGGCGAACTGGAGCTTTCGAATCTGTTTATCTTTGACGCCAGTGTCGTCAGGTAGCGCAAATCCAAAATCCCATCAGCCAGTCCCTTCCATTGTAAGGTCGGAATACTGCCAGACGCGGCCGGGTAGGTCGTCATATGATCCTTGAAGGAAAGTTTCTCTGAACCATGATGGAAGTCGGGTTCCCATTCATCCATGTCGTTGAATGGAGAGAAAGGCGGTGCCGGCAGATGTTGATAACAGTACGGCGCAATTCCATCTGCCTTGCTCTTCCAGAGATACACACCGGCGAGCACTCTATGGACGTCTGGTTTTTCCATATGGCTTTGCCAGTAGTAATAAATTTTCCTTTCTCGAAGTTCTGGAAATTCCGAGTGTGCTGAAAAGTAAGGTAAGTTTGCGGGCAGGTAATAGCTAAGTATTTCGGGCGGACAGCCAATGTCGTTGTTGTCGAAAAAACGTTGGGAAAAAGGTTGGTGGACCAAAGACGCCATGGTTTGGCCGCCTCCTTTTTTGATCCTGTGCCACTGCTCGACGTGATTGCGTGTGAAAGATTCATCGCGAGCATCGATTTCATCGCTGATGTAATAGATTGGTGTGAATTGCCTGAAGTTAACTCTTGAGAACCGCGAAGGATAAGGAGCGGTAAGTAAGACGTTTCGCTTGAAACCGATAGAGTTGGCAATATCCACGGTGCGTTGCAGCAAGTCTGAATTATCTTCGTTAAGAGAGATACTGCGGAATCCATGATCGTAAATCTCTGCTAGTTGTGCCCGGAACCTTTCCTCATTTAGATAATGCTGCGGTCGGTTACAGTCCAAAGTGCCTTTAAACCAGATGAAGAGATCCTGGTCGGCCTCCAGGAGCTTAAACGGAAGCACTTCGACTTGGAGCTCCAGCGTTTGGAAGGTTCGTTGATTTCTTTCTTGCAGCTGAATATGACCGCTGTAAACGCCAGCCACCGTGTCGCGTGGAATTTTGACCGACGCAAAAATCTGCTTTGGTTCGTTGGCGTTCAGTGAAGTAAATGCGTCGCCCTTAAGGCGAACTTCGGGTGGTTGGTAAAGAGAGGACCGGCGCAAGAAATGATTGAAATGGCCGCAGCTACCTCTTTTGGTGTAACTGTCGCGGAGCATCGCACGGTCGTCCTTTAGTAGTAACTCTGCGACTCGTACCGGTGAGGATTGGTAAACACCGATGCCGGCCTGTTCCCAAACTTTTACGACGAAAAGATCAATGCAATCCTTCCGGATGACATTGTTGGAGTTCTTTAGATCAGTTGACGTTATCAGAAGTTCGGTAACCGCATCAGGTGCTGAGACAGAGAAGGAGAGCGAAAGCATTTCACCCGCGGTGCCATAGCCCTGAAGCCCGCTGATCTTTTCATTCGTAGGACCGGTTGAGTAAGTCGAGTGCTTGAAGAAATAGATCATGTCTGAAGAGTTTGTGTTCTACGCGAGGTTAGTACCGATTCGCGGTAGCGTTAGGTGCGCATCACGGTCAGTACCGAGTCGCGGTAGCGTCGGGTGCGCATCACGGTACCGATT
>DASROI010000538.1:0-11498 GCA_035646955.1 Pyrinomonadaceae bacterium | reverse complement strand
TTCTTACAGTTGTAGTGTGTCTTCTGGCTTTTGGTAATGCGGCAATTTGCATGGGTCAAACAGACGATGAGCTTAAGAAGTTTGAGGCCGCAGCATTGTTCAGCTCAATCACAAAGCCAGAATTTTCGAGCACAGAGACAGACGCTGGCGTAGGTGCGCGCTTCACCTTCAACCTAAACAAGAGTATTGCTCTTGAGGCGGAAGGAATAATTTTTCCTCATAGATGTTTTGGTTGCAAACCAGAAAATCGTGGCAGGCTTTCGGAATTTTTTGCGGGTATCAAAGCAGGTAAACGATTTGAGCACTTCGGTGTGTTTGCAAAGGCACGACCAGGTCTGGCTAACTTCAGCAGAGGCGAAAATATTCCATTAATCATTTCAAATGCGGTTGGCCAGTTTCCATTTGTTGACTTCGAGCAGCACAACAAAACCAACTTTGCTGCTGATCTGGGCGCGGTCGTCGAGTTTTATCCTACAAAGAGAGTATTTGTGCGCTTCGACGCCGGCGACACAATGATTAGGTACACGAACCGACTTAACACCTTCCTGACCTTTGACGCCATCAGCAACACAGTAACTCCAATTGTGATACGTCTCCCAACGGAAACGGTCCACAATTTTCAGTTCACATCCAGCGTTGGTTTTAGATTTTGAACGATGGGAAGACGTGACATGGAGTCGAAGTTTGCCGAGCGGCGCAGCTACAGTACCGAGAGCGAAGCGACCGGATGGAGCAGTCAAACCGCGATCAGACTCAGCGGAATCACCCACTTGCGCCGACTTATCCCTGGCTGCCCTTAATTTCGTTGCCAGAGATGACAATTGATTTTGCCCGACTCCCGCGGTCAAGAGGATCAGCGCGCGACTCCGGTTCGACCTGGACAATCTCATCGTCGTCCTCCGAGCCGGCATCCGCTGCCACAGCGTCTGCGCCTTCTCCAGAGCTGCCGAAGTATTTTTCCTTGAGCGCCTCGAAGTCAGGCGTCCCCGCATCAACTTCTCTATCAGCGATGGCAGTGGTGTCTTGCTCGGCCTGCGACACGATCTTATAACCCGGCAGATACTTTTTGACGATTGCTTCCTTTTCTTCAGGTGAAAGCTTAGCCATGGTGTTGCCTCCTAGAATGCGCGTTACCAGCCGAGTCCCAGGCAAGTGTACTGCCTGATGATCTTGTATTCAATCGCTTGAGAATTCGGGCTCGTTTGTCCATGTGGCATGCCGCGCAGATACTCGAGCTTGGCATTAAATAGCGCTTGCGCCGGAGATCGATTGGTTGCGTAGTTCACCCAGAATGCTTCGTGCATTGGACCACCAAAAAAATTGTAGGGCGCCTGCAAAGGAGAGTAATGTGAACCGGTGCAACCTACGAATGCAGTCGCGCCGCGCTTTAAAAAACTCATTGCTAACGAATCGTCGGGAGACTTCTGTCCAAAGATGCGACCATTTACGGTTCTACCTGCGGGCGTATTAACGGTTAACGCTCCCCAACAACAACCGGTGAAAACAACGGCGCCAACCTTTGCAGGAAGGTTACCGATGTTCATCGCTTCCTGGTTGCCTTCGGTTTCTTCTCCCCAGAATCTCGATGAGTCGGTAAAGTCACCATGAAGCATGATGTAGATTCGCTCGGCGTCCAAAGAATATTGAGGGGTGCGATTGAATGTCGTTGGTTTCGATACCAGCATTTGATTTGATCCCGGCAGATTGCCGAAGATCTCCGCCGCGAAAGGTCGCATAACGTTTCGCACACCAACCCTCGGATTAGGCAGCGAATCGGCTTTCGCCTCAAGCGCTGCAAATACAAGTGCTGCGCGATTGCCATCCGGTATCCTACTCACCGGCAATTCGGGTAGGAGATCTCCATCCGCATCTCCATAGATATCGTCGCTCCAAACGATGAAATTATCGGCATCGCCCGAGCGCGACACTCGCGATTGGAGGACGGTAGGTACGCAGTCGACAGACTGACTGGGCACTACATCGTAGCCGCCCAGTATTACCACCCCGTCTATTTTTCCAGTCTCGCGAATCGTTTGGCGCACTCGACTCGCCGCCTGCGCCACGTCAGTACCAGGCAATTGTTCAATGAGTTGTAATCCCCGGGCTCTTAACGCAGTAATTACATGCCGGGCTTCCCGCTCACCAATGTTTCGCGCGAGCTTGTCCTTATTCGTAACGAATAACAGTTTTGGGAGCTGTCGACCTCCGGCAATCTTGATCGGCGGCAGCTGGTCAGAAGTCGAACCAGTTGAAGGCATAGCCGGCTTTGGACCAGCAGTAGCGCGCGGCTCAACATCGATGGTCAACGTCACTCGAGTAGAAGCGTGAGGTATTCGCGCAGTTACTTCGACTACAGATCCTTCCGAGGCAGTGACGACAGTTGTTTTTTCAACAGCCGTTTCAGTCTCTTCTGTTTCCAATTCTGGTTCAGGCGTAATGTCGGAAGTATTTGGTACAGGGTCGTTAAGTTGTCCTTCCTCGATCTCAATTTGAGGTGAACCGGTGGCAGTGAAGAAGAAGCTCGATTGTTTGTTGTGGTCCGTCCGCGCCCATCTGATCTGGCTCTGGTGGTCTTCGAGAACTTCAAGTGTCGCTGGATTAGGATGCGACGTGCTCTGTTCGCCGGCGCAGATGCCAAACAAGTTCGACACTCCATTGGCATTGAGCTCTTGATAGATCGTTTCTGAAAATGCGTTGAAGCTTCCGTGATGGCCCAACTTTACGAATGCATACGGCCCTTCATTTTTAACCTTCTTCCGCAAGTTCCGGATCAGGTCTTCTGTATCGTCAACTCCAGGCGCTTCAAATTGCATATCACCGCCGAATAAGAATCTCTTCCCCTGGTAGCGAAAGCTTGTGACGACGCTTTGCAGATTGACTGCAGCGCCTGGGCGTCCGGCGTCGGAGACAAAATCGCCGCCACCTCCAACAAGCTGCCGGTAAAGGGAAGTGGGAGTCAACGCGGCGTCGTTTGCGAAAGCGTCTGCAACATCAGCAACTATTGCGTCAGTTGCCTGTCTGATTCGCTCGGCGCATAAAGCAAGTAGAGTTTGGGATGGTCCAAGAATCTTCAGGTCAACACCTTTTGCAAGCAGCGCGTTAAGCAGTGATTGTGGACTATTTCGGCCATGCCGGATGACCTTCGTACCGCGCTGAGCGAGAGTATCAAGCATCTGGTTGTAACGTTGTTCGAGTGTGACGAAGTCCGCAATCATCTCTCCGAGAGTAGCGTCATCGGTTCCTTCGGTGAGGACGTGTTCGCGGAGTGCAGCAACCACTCCACGGACGCGGTCGTCATTAATGGCGTTATCAGATCCGTCGTCAGGATTAGTGCGGCCCCAGCCTAAGAGTGGATCAGCGACTAAGGCGAAATCAGCAGCGAGCTTGTTGTTTGCCACCAGGTTTGGCAGACATCCAATGTGATCGTCGTGAGCGTGTGTAACGATGAGCAGCGTGACTTTATAAGGCGGGTTCGCCTGATTTAATAGAGTTGAGAGCTGGTCGGGTATCGACTCGTGTCCGGAACTGCCATCCTGGTCGCCGGGATGAGCTCCATCGATGAGTACACTGACTTCACCAAACTGGCACAGCAATGCGTCGCCATACTCTTTGAGTCCTACATCCAGCAGATGTACAGCGAACGGCGAAACGGGGTCTGCATTAGACATGGCCAACTCCTTAGTTCGAGGTGTTCCTGCGGCTGGCGTTCGAGGAGAGCGTGCGAGGCTCTGAGGACCAGCTACATTCAATAGACGGGAAAGACTATTGGAGGCTGACATTCAAAGTCAATGGTTATCCCGCTTTGAATATGGTCCAAGTCGTCCCGCATTAAGAGCTGTTTAGATCCAGCGCGTTTTCAACTGACAAAAACTTTTCGATCTGCGACAATGCGCATTCACCTCGCTCACAAATAACGCCATAAGAGTCGCTCACTGATCCTGGGTGGTGCCCGTGTGAGTTGCTGGCGACCTTACGATACTCCTACAAATATGAACGACCCGCTTTTGTGGTTCTCATATCACTTCTGAAAGGAAAACCTCATGTCGAACATGCAAGCGAATATCAAATACGTAGTCCATTTAATGCTCGAGAACCGAAGTTTTGACAGCCTGCTAGGTTGGCTGCGTTGGGACGGTCAAGCGCGACCTAAAAACCATGTACCTCCGTTGAGATCGAACGAGAAAGAATTTTACGGCTTGCAGGGAACCGAATGGTTACCGTCGAACTACAGCTACTTTTTATCCAACGGTCCTTTTACTTATAAACGCGAACCAATAACAAAAATCATTCCTGGTAGTTCCTGGGATTACTGCGAAATGCCGGCTAGCGATCCAGGCGAAGAGTTCGAGCATGTAACGGCCCAACTGAAAGCAGCATCCTACGCTCCGTCCACGCCGATGGGTTACTACCTCGATTACCTCACTGTTTATGACGTCGGCAGTGCAAGGGACATCCTCGGAGTTTTCGTTCCGGAAACATTGCCGTGCCTCAGTGCACTTGCGTCAAGATTCGCCGTCTCGGATATGTGGTTTTCGTCTGTGCCAACCCAAACCAATCCGAATCGGGCCTTCAGTTTATGTGGAACTTCGTTGGGCCGAATTAACAATAACGATGATCTAAAGACTTACAGATTTTGCGGAGAATCTTACGGCAACATCAACAACATTTTTTCTGTCTTTAACTCGTTCAATGCAACTAATCCCGGCGTACCACCGGTCACCTGGAAACTATACGCGCGTTGGAATTGGCACGACGTGGCTCGGGACCCGGCCCATCCTTTCGAAAGTGGATGGAATTCGTGGCAAGTTGGCGGCGAAGCTGGCGCCTTGTGCTTCAACGCGACCAAGGGCAAATACTACACGCCGTACATGTTCCCGAAAGGGTTTGATAACTTGAAATGGGGAGGCATAGGGAGCATTGACGACTTTAAGAATGATGTTGCGCAAAATACCCTTCCTAGCTTCAGCTATATTGAGCCGGCGTTTTTCCCGCAGACTCTCGATTTAAGCGACCTGACGGACTATCATCCGCCCGAGAGTCTTTATGCAGGTGAAGGCTTCATAAAGGACATCTTTAACACCATTACGAGCAACCCGAAGGTATGGGCCAACACGCTTCTTATCATCACCTTCGACGAGCACGGCGGTACTTACGATCACCTGATGCCACCAGCTAACGCGATTCCACCTGACACCAATACCAATCCGAATTTCAACTTCAAACGCTACGGTGTGAGGATTCCGACGCTTTTGATTTCGCCATGGGTGACTCCGGGAACGATTTTCCGAGCTGGGTATTATCCGGAAGTAGCGGACAAGACACTGTTGCCATTCGACCATACTTCAGTGTTGGCGACGCTGTGCAAATGGAAGGGAATTAATTACAAGAACCAGGGACAATTTCCGAACTACTACCTGGGTAATCGTACGGCCGCCGCTCCGACTTTCGATGGTGTGATTACGAACACTAGCAACCCGGGCAAGCCGAACCTCGCGCAGCATAGTTGCAGTGCTGGACTAACCGGGGTCGCCAAACGTCGTGAATTGCTCAGATCGATGACTCGAGGAGTTGCCGAAATCACCGGACAGTCAGAAGCTGAGGTAGCAGCGCAGGGAACAGTTGAAGAGATTCTTAAGACCTGCAAGACCGCAGCGGAGCTTGAGTCCTACTTTAAAGATCTGGCCGCCAAGCACGGTAAGTCGCCCGCTTGATTAGCTTGTGTCTTCGTTAACTGACTCTGTGCAACCTTTGTGTTCTCTGTGCCTCCGTGGTGGAGCAAAATCCCAAGGAATCTTCACCACAGAATCACAGAGGACCCAAAGGTTGCACGAAGAGTACTAGGTGAAGCGAATCTGTCGCGTGGCCTGAGTGTTCTTCGTTTGTTGGATAAGAATACTATTGGGATCTTTTAACAAGGCGCCTTTGAAAAACAGCAGTGCACAGTATTCCTTAAAGGCGTGGATTAGAACTACGTTACGTTTCTGAAACGTGTAGCAGGGAACACCCCACTTCAATTCTTCGGAGAGTTGACCTCCGAGAACCACAGCACGCAGTTTCCCTAATTCCTCCTGCCACTGTTTGGCTTTATTGAAATAAAAATCAACCTTGGGATTCATTTTCTGTTGATCCTTTCTCATGATTTTACATTCAGCAATAATATCTGAATTTCATCTATTCTTACTTGGCCGGCATCTCGGGTAGTGTCTTGACCCTGCGCAACCTTTGTGTGGTTTTCTTTAAGTATTTGGCTTGGTAAAGTCGTCTTCATGTCCGAGTGTTCCACCGACCAGATACGCGAATTGCTCGACTCTCTCTATCGCACAGAGTCGGGACGAATCCTGGCAACTCTGATCCGTTTACTCGGTGATTTTGATCTTGCCGAGGAGGCGATGCACGAAGCCTTTGCCGCTGCGCTGAGCCTGTGGCCGGAGAGTGGAGTACCCGGCAACCCGCGACCATGGTTGATTTCGACGGGCCGATTCAAAGCCATTGATACTCTGCGTCGACGGTCAAGATTTGATGCGTCTCAAGACGAACTCGCGCGATACCTCGAAGCGCAATTGAGTTCGGCGGAGAAATCAAATGAAGAGGACAGCGTTGATGACGATCGACTACGCCTGATTTTTACGTGTTGTCACCCGTCTCTACCGCCGGAAGCACGCGTTGCGCTCACCTTGCGCGAGGTGTGCGGGCTTACAACTGAGGAGATAGCAAAGGCCTTCCTCATCACTCCGCGTACTCTGGCGCAGCGCATTGTGCGTGCTAAGGCAAAGATCCGAGAGACTAAGATTCCGTACGAGGTGCCGTCGTCGGAGGACTTGCCCGAGCGGTTGGGGGCGGTGCTTCACGTCATCTATCTCGTCTTTAACGAGGGCTATTCCGCTGCGACCGGCAAGGAGGTGATGCGGACCGACCTAACCGGCGAGGCAATTCGACTGGCCCGGTTGCTGATGGAACTCCAGTCAGAGCCGGAAGTCGTTGGACTGCTTGCCCTGATGTTGCTACAGGAATCCCGTCACGCCGCGAGAACTTCGCCGACAGGAGAGATGATATTGCTCGAGAACCAGGATCGCTCACTCTGGAACCGGCAGCAGATTGCGGAGGGGGTAGCATTGCTGGAGAAAGCCCTGAAATCCAATCGCTTCGGCTCTTACACACTGCAGGCTGCGATTGCTGCCGTTCACGCGCAGGCGAAGTCGATCGCTGCGACGGACTGGCAGCAGATTGTTACGATTTACGATCGATTGTTACGAATTCACCCTTCGCCGGTCGTCCAGCTAAACCGAGCCGTGGCCATTGCCATGTGCGATGGTCCAGAGGCCGGTCTGGCGCAGATCGACGCGTTGTTGGAACAAGGCGAACTGGCAAATTATTACCTGGCCCATTCAGCCCGTGCAGATATGTACCGCAGGCTTGGCCGGACAGCTGAGGCCCGGTCCGCCTATGAAAGAGCTCTGGCGCTGACCCAACAAGAACCAGAGCGGCAATTCCTCCAGGAGCGGATTCGGCAGCTGAAATAAAAATTGAGAGAGCTGTCGATTTTCCGTCTGACCAACGACTATAGGACAAAGAACGATGCGCTACGGTCCCTGCGAACAGGAAACGGGTCATCGGAAAACAAAACACAGAAAACAAGGAGAAAAGAAATGCCACAGTATATTGTTGCCAACTACCTGCCCGACAACTTCGACCCGTCGACTGTAACCGAAGCGATGATGGAAGAGATCCATGCGCTCAACCGCGAGTTGATTTCTGCCGGCGCCAGGAGGTTCGCCTGCGGCATTTCCCCGGCCGCCAACGCGAAGACGGTGCGGAAGCAGCCCGACGGGAAGGTGCTTGTCACCGACGGACCGTACACCGAAACCAAGGAGCACATGGGCGGTTTCTGGATTCTGGAAGCCGCCGATCTGGATGAGGCTCTTGCATGGGCGAAGAGGGCTGCCATCACCTGCGATGTGCCGGGTGAAGTGCGCGAGCTTCTTTTCTACCCGGACCCGAATGCAGCAACGGAATAGTCTGGCCGCAGCAAACTGGGAATATGCAACGTCTTGAATATGGGATGAACGAGCCACGCGAAGCTACTTCGCTGGCTCCCATCAGGGAAGGAAGAGGAGAAGAAGAACAGTGAAATACCTCTGTTTTGGCTACTACGACAAAGGCAAATTCGATGGCATGACTGAGAACGAGCGAAACGCGATGTTCGATACATGCTTGGAATATGACGACCATCTTCGCGCCAGCGGGCACTGGGCTGGTGGAGAAGCGCTTCAGGGACCGGAGACAGCCCTGACCCTGTATTGGAAGAACGACAAGGTGGCAACGACCGACGGCCCCTTTGCCGAAACCAAAGAACAACTCGGCGGCATTCTCGTCCTGGAGGCGAGGGACATGAATCATGCTGTACAGCTCATGGGCCAGCATCCGGCTCTGACCTATGGCAACATTTTCGAGATTCGGCCAGCGGCGGACATGAATGAAGTCATGAGGGCAAGCGAGCAGCGACGGAGACAGAACACTGCACGATGAACACGGCGTCGGGACTTCGCTATCCGGACCGCCGCTTTGGTTTAGCTTTGGGACTCGCCTGCTGCTACTTCGTTGGTGAGGAGTTTGCTACCAGCGTATTCCCGATCGATGGCGGGTTGACAGAAAAGGCCCATTCTCAAGAGAGGGAAAACAATGCGGAAAAAGAAGGTTCACGCAATCGCTATCAAAAGCTTGGCGCTGTTCGTTTTGCTCGGTACCGCTTACCAGGCGATGGCTCAGGCTGCCGGAACAACTTATGTGAAGATGGCGCCGATTGAGCAGTACCTAATGGACCGAACCGCCGAGATCGCGCTGGCACGCAGCGCAGCACCAGAGTCCATCTCAAGCGATGCAGATGTCCTGGTTCTTGGCCGTCATGGTTTCGAAACGGCAGTCAAAGGCAAAAACGGTTTCGTCTGTATCGTCGGGCGTGGATGGACATCCGCAGCCGATCCCGACTTCTGGAATCCGAAAGTGCGGGTTCCCATTTGTATGAATTCACCAGCCGCGCGTACGTACCTCGTAGCCATCACGAAAATAACCAACCTGGCTCTCGCGGGACGGAACCTGGCCCAGGTGAACGACGCCATCGCCGAGGCCACCGCCAAAAGGGAACTGCCGGCAATGGAGCCAGGCGCGATGTGCTACATGACGGGAAAACAAGGATATGGGGGCGACGTCGTTCCGCATTGGCCTCCTCACCTCATGTTCTTCTATTCCGACACCGACCCAGCGATCTGGGGAGCCAATCTACCGGGTTCTCCGGTCATCGGTATTGCTGATCCACTGTTTCACCTGACGCAGTTCGTGATCGCCGTCGAACGTTACTCCGACGGAACGCCGGCCCCGAACACGGCGGAGCACAAACATTAAGATAAATTTCCATTTTGTATGAGCGTAAAAGAACAAATCCAAAAGTATTTAAGCAGCCAACCTGAACCAAAACGCAGCGATATGGAAGCGTTGCACCGCATCATTCTGCAAGTAATGCCGGCATTTAAATTATGGTTCCTGGATGGTAAAGACAGTGATGGTAAGACTGTTTCTAATCCTAATATTGGATACGGATCTCGCACGATGAAATATGCAGATGGAACAACCAGAGAGTTTTATCAAATTGGTTTGAGCGCAAACAAAACCGGGATCTCTGTTTATATCCTTGGTATCGAAGATAAGAAATACCTGGTCCAGACTTATGGAAAAGCACTCGGCAAGGCAAGCGTGACCGGATATTGCATCAGGTTCAAAACTCTAAAAGATATAAACATCGAAATTCTTGAAGCCGCAATTCGAAATCGGGTCGAGGCTCAGAATGAAAAGGTAGGTTGATGAAATAATTTTTTAGAAAATGGAATTCAACCCAAGTAACAATGTAGAGCCTCTTGCAAAAGTCATTTCTTCACTCCGGAGGAGTGCCATGTCTATAGCCGAAGGCCCCGTACCATATTGCGCTCCGGAGCAGTGCCATTTAGCTCGTCGACCGTTGATTTTTGTTAAGCGTTGGACCAGGAGAGGAGTCAGGGCACTCAAATGAGAAATCTAATCTTCGCAATCAACACTACCCTGGATGGCTGCGTCGATCAGACCAGGCAACTTGCTGATGACGAGACACATGAATATTTTACGGACCTGCTGCGGGAGTGCGACCTGGGCGTCTTTGGGCGCATCACCTACCAACTGATGGTCCCTTTTTGGCCCGAAGTCGCAAAAAGCCAGTCGCTGTCAAAAGCATCGAATGAATTTGCTCGAGTCTTTGACTCCCTCGACAAAATCGTTTTTTCACGAACATTAGAGACCGTTGAAGACAAGAATACAAGAATCGTCCGTACGAACCTTCGCGACGAATTACTTAAATTGATACAAGAACAAGGCAAAAGCATTTTGCTCGGTGGTGTAAGTGTTCCTTCACAACTCATAGAGCTTGGTCTGGTCGATGAATATCGTTTCGTTGTTGGACCAATCGTTGCTGGAGAAGGTAGACGGTTGTTGGAAGGTGTTGGTCTGCCCGAGAAATTACAATTAAAGCTTGTTGAGTCAAAGATTTTCAGGTCAGGGTGTGTAGCGCTTAGTTACCTGAAACAGTGACAGAAAATCTGCGACACCTGGGCTGCTGATCTATACGAAGAGGGCAAGAACAATGAAATACATCTGTTTGGGATACATCGAGCCGGGAAAATTCGAAGGCATGACCGAGGATGAGTTACACGCAACGCTCGACGAATGCTTCGAATACAACGATCATCTGCGCGCCAACGGACATCTTGTTGGCGAACTACCGCTTCAGCCTCCGGAGACCGCGTTGACCTTGTACTGGGAAAACGGCAAAGTCGCGACCACCGACGGGCCCTATACCGAAACCAAGGAACAGGTCGGCGGCATTCAGATCCTTGAGGCGCGAGACCTTAATCATGCCGTTCAGCTTATCTCACAGCTTCCAGGCTTTAAGTACGGACTTGGCCCGGTTGTGATACGTCCTGTTGCGGATTTAAGCGAAATGATAAAAGAGAGCGAGCAACGCCGACGAATGGTCCAACAGTAGCGGATCAAGATCAACTACCCAAACAAATACGATGCGGACCGAGCCGTAGCGCAACAGATGATCTCGCGACAGCAGCAATCCACGATTACCGCTGCCTGGGAAAGGCGAGCCGCAACACTCGAAACCACGAAGCTTGGCGGCGGCATCGGTTTTCATGGGTGGATCAGAGAGTGGGACAATAGCGGGCCACGCCATCTTTCCTGGGGCTGTGTGGTGATGCACCTCTACGACATTCAAAAGCTTTACGACCAAGTCCCGGAAGGGACAATGGTCGTTATCCGGTGACGCGAACTCAGCGACAACCGCTATGAGCCACCATTGCTGACCATTCCCATTTTAGCTAACCATCTACAACGGCTTTGCCTTAATAACAGCTTTTGCCTCAAAATGCAGATTGACCGAAGGTCTGCCTGCTGGTTTGGCGAGTTATGGC
>DASROI010000537.1:0-7873 GCA_035646955.1 Pyrinomonadaceae bacterium | reverse complement strand
TGACAAAACTATTATGCGAGCGCCGTTCTGAGGAGCGAGAGGCTTCTGGTCGGAATGTGGCTAGTTACGTTCCCGCGCCTCTGAACGGCGCTGGAGATCAATTTTACGGCGGGCTATAAACATGCCGCTCTCCTAGCGGAGTGAAAACCGCAGACAAACCATCACTCTTTATTGAACTCACTCTCCATGGCGACGATCTTCGCCAGGCGTCGACGATGCCGTTCTTCGCCAGTGAAACTAGCCCCAATGAAAGCCCGAACTATCTCCAGCGCCAGTTCGACTCCTGTCACGCGAGCCCCTAAACAGAGCACCTTACAGTCGTCATGTTCCCGGCATTGATGACCTGAGTAGGTATCGCCACAGAGTGCAGCTCGTACTCCGCGAACCTTGTTGGCAGCAACCGCCGCACCTACGCCGCTGCCACAAACCAGTATCCCAATCTCGGCCGTTCCATGCTGAACTGCTTCGGCGACTTTCTTCGCGTAATCCGGATAGTCATCAGGCTTGGAACCGTCGTGAGTACCAAAATCAATGACCTCGTGATTATGAAGTTTCAGTTCTTCAATTACGCGCTCATTTAACGGATACCCACCGTGGTCTGCACCGACTGCGATTTTCATAGACTTCCTTACCACCCACAACAAGCTTTACAGCAGTGCGCGAGCGTGCTTCAAAACATTTTCAAGGCTGTATCCCAATTCCTTCAAAGCAATTTCACCCGGTGCCGATGCGCCAAACCGATCGAGAGCGATTACGTCGCCAGTTGGCCCAACGTACCGGTCCCAACCTTGTCGGACGCCAGCCTCAATCGCCAAGCGCGCGCCGACAGAGCTCGGCAAAACTTCTCCTCGATATTCAGCTGACTGTTGTTCAAATAGCTCCAGACAAGGCATCGAAACCACTCGAGTAGGAATGCCGTCCTTTTGCAAGCTCTCCCTGGCTTCGAGCGCAAGCGAAACCTCAGAACCCGTCGCTAACAAGAGTAGCTTTGGCCCAGTTTTACTACCGTCTGCGGTCTCGGCTTCAGCCAAAGTATAGGCACCCTTTCGCAGTCCGTTCGCCGGCGCAAATTTTTTCCGATCTATCACAGCTACTTTCTGTCTTGTAAGTGCGAGAGCCGTAGGTGCATCACGGCGCAGGATAGCAAGCCTCCAGGCTTCACTTACCTCAGCCGGATCCGCTGGTCGCACTACAAACAAGTGCGGGATGGTACGCAAAGCCGCCAGGTGTTCAACCGGTTGATGGGTTGGTCCATCTTCACCCAGGCCTATTGAGTCGTGTGTAAAAACATAGATGACCTGAACTTCAGAGAGAGCAGCAAGCCGGATCGCCGGACGCATGTAATCTGAAAACGTCATGAAGGTTCCACCAAAGGGAATCAGACCTCCATTTAGCGACATTCCCGTTAAAGCTGCCCCCATCGCGTGTTCACGCACACCAAAATGCAGGATGCGACCGCCATACTCGGTAGCCTCGAAACTTCCGCCGCCCTTGATGTCCGTATTGTTTGAGACGCCGAGATCGGCTGACCCACCGATCAGCATTGGCATAACTGGAGCGAGTGCGTTGATAACCTCTCCGCTGGCGACCCTGGTTGCCATTGGTTTCGCATCTTCAAATGTCGGTAAGTGTTTCTCCCAATCTTCCGGCAGGTTACCGTCAATCGTCATTTTCAGTAACTTCCCGTCATCCGCGAACTTTGCTTCGTAGTCCTCCACGCGTGCTCGCCAATTAGCCTCTTGCTGGTCACCGCGTTCAAGTGCCTTGCGGAAATGCGCCAACGCCTCATCTGGAATGAAAAACTGTTTATCTTCGGGCCAGCCGAGGTGTCGTTTTGTCTCTTTAACCGCTTCTTCGCCCGGGGGATCGCTGTGCGCTTTGCGAGTTCCTTCAGTGGGCATGCCAAAACCGATGATGGTTTTGACGGAAATCAGAGAGGGCTGATCTTCAATTGCCTCGGCCTCGGAGATGGCGGCTTCGATGTCTTCCAAATTGTTCCCATCTTCAACCGTTCGTGTGTGCCAACCATAGGCTTGAAATCTCTTCGGTACATCTTCGCTAAAGGCGAGATTGGTAAACCCTTCGATCGTGACGTGATTGTCGTCGTACAGATAGATCAGCTTCCCCAGTTTAAGGTGGCCTGCCAGCGACGCAGCTTCGGAAGCCACGCCTTCCATCAAGTCGCCATCCGAGACGATTGCATAAACGTGATGATCGATTATGGGAAATCCGGGCTTGTTGAGCTTGGCGCCGAGATGTGCCGCTCCCATCGCCATCCCAACTCCATTAGCGAATCCCTGGCCTAATGGACCAGTAGTAATCTCGACGCCAGGTGTCAAGCCGTACTCGGGGTGACCTGGTGTCTTTGAGCCCCATTGTCTGAAATTCTTCAACTCCTCGAGCGGCAAATCGTAACCGGTCAAATGCAATAACGAATAAAGCAACATCGAACCATGACCAGCCGAAAGTAGAAATCGATCCCGATTTTCCCATTTTGGATTTTGCGGGTTGTGCCGAAGAAAACGAGTCCATAAAACGTAAGCCATCGGCGCAGCACCAAGTGGCAGTCCAGGATGCCCCGATTGAGCTTTTTGAACAGCGTCGAGAGTCAATGCCCGAATTGTATTGATGCAAAGTTGATCGAGTTTTGGATCGGTATTTTCTTTTTGCAGAGGCGCACTCATTTGATGATTCCTATAGAAGCAATTTTTCGACCTTCAACCGTCACGGACAATTCTAAATCTGACAAGTCACGAAACCTGTCTTCAACTATCCCAATTTCAACTTACTCGCCCATCACCCGACTATAAAGCTCTTCCTGACGTGCCAGGCCCAGGGCGTAACGCTGGTGCAGGGACATATCAGGTTCAAAAACCTGTTCCTCAACCACGCTCAAGTCTTCGATGGACCCTATTTTGCCCACGGCCTCAAGCGCAAGCAAGGCGGCTCCTCGGGCAGACGCCTCAGCTGAACCGCCGATAACCAATTTGCGACCAAGTGCGTCGGCAAGAATCTGTGCCCAAAGCCGAGATCCACGAAGAGCGTTTCCAGTGGCCACGATGGTTGCTCCGGGCGCCACTGATTCAAGAGCTCTTGAAATCAACGCGAAACGATATGCGATTGCTTCCAGGGCGGCGCGAATAATTTCGATCGTGGTCGTTCGTTGAGTCAAACCAAAGATAGCGCCGCGTGCGTCAGGATACCAACCGGTGCTTCGCTCGCCCGACCAGAATGGAAGGATTGTAAGACCATGGGCGTCGGCTTCAAGTTTCGACAACTGGCTTTCGATTGAGGTTAATTCGTCGACCAGCAGCGAGCGAGTCAGCCAACGATACAAACCACCGCCGTCAGAAAGTGCTCCGCCAACTACCACACGATCCTGGTCCACCCGGTAACTCCAAAGTCCCATGGAGATTGAAGAGGACGGCTGGCCGGCAAAAATAGTTCGCATAGCGCCCGACGTACCCACCATTAGTGCGATTCGATTATTTGTCGTGCTGCCACCACCGATATTATTTGCGGCGCCATCACCAATGATTGTAGTCAAGAGAGAGTTTGAAAGCGCCGGCCATCGTTCGCGGAATTCGTTTCTGAGCCGAATCGACGGCCTTACTACAATCTCCGGTAGTGTCGCCGGCGAGATATTGAGAGCCTCAACAGATTGCCAATCCCAATCGTTGTTTCGCTGATTGAATAGTCCAGTGGCGGATGCCATTGAAATGGAAGCTGCGGGTGTACCAAAAAGTTTGAGGCACAGAAACTCTGCGAAACCCATCCAGAAGTTAGTTTGAGCAACACGCTCAGGAAACTCACTGCGAAGCCACAAGAGCTTCGCCGGCCAGTAACTCGGGTGAAAGCGACATCCGGTTCGAGAGTGCCACTCACTTTCGTCAAACTCCGCTCGTAACTTCCGGGCAAATTTCGCCGCGCGAGTGTCGGCCCAGGTCAGCAACGGAGTAGTTGCGTTTCCATCAGCATCAACTCCCATAAGACTGTGCCAAAATGCTGAGATTGCCAGATATTCAGGCCGGCTATCGGGAGCTCTAAGCATGAGCTCATCGATTGTTTTCACGACGTCTGTTACGATCTCGTTTGCATCTACCTCGGCAAAATCTCCCAGGGAACTCTCGCGCTGACTGATGTACCGAGCGCTTTCGAGCTCGCTTCCGTGTTGATCGAAGAGGACGCTCCTTACGCCTGATGTTCCCACGTCAATACTAAGGACAACCGCCGGAAATGGTTGGTCCATTAGAGAAACGAGATCTGAATCAGGCTGGATGCCCAGGCCAACTTCATCAAGTGCGCTGACGCTCATAACCGATCAGAAATTTCTTTGGCTGGAAAAGCTTGGTGACAGAGTACGAAGTTTTGCGCAGTAGGCCAACTTGAGAAATCAGACTTCGATTTCTCGCCGGCGCGGAGCATCGAAAGCAGCCAACGATTAACCTGTCCAGTAAGAAAACTAACTTTGGTAGAATGCAAAGAATGGAAGCTGAAACTATCAACTGTCCGATGTGTGGCGCGGCAACCTCGACCGACGCACCTCAATGTCAGTATTGCGAGGCGCGATTAGCTACCATCTCCTGTCCTTCATGTTTTGGGCTCATGTTCCTTGGCTCGCGTCATTGCCCGAAATGCGGCGCAGTGGCGCAAAGACGCGAAAGTTTGGAGGGCAGCAATAAACAGTGCCCGCGTTGCAAGCTGACCATGACAACATTGACTTTGAAGGATGCTGAAGTTCTCGAATGTGAAAGATGCATGGGCCTTTGGGTAGATCCGCCGACGTTTGAACGCATCTGCGCCGATCGCGAACAGCAGTCCGCAGTGTTGGGAAAAGCCTCAATGCAGCCACCTGATCTCGCCGCCAAGGTCAGCTACATTCCATGTCCTGATTGTGCGCAGCTGATGAATCGAGTCAACTTTGCCCGGTGCTCAGGTGTGATAGTCGATCTGTGCAAGAAGCACGGTATCTGGTTCGATCGTGATGAGCTAAGCGGAATCGTTGAGTTTATTCGTTCCGGAGGACTGGAACTGTCGCGAACGAGGGAAAAGAACGCGCTTGAAGAAGAGCGCAGGAGGTTACAGCAAGAGCGGCTCATGTCTGATATCAGTGAGCATAGTGTCGGGCCGCCTCACACTGCGGACGAGAAGTTTTTAGGAATTTCGTCGGCGAAAGATCTTTTAAGGATTCTGTTCGATTAGTCGACCCCCTTCGAATGCCGCAAAACTGGAGAGATAAACCGTTCCGTTGGCTCATCGCCGCGTCTATCCTTCATGTCGGCCTGACGATCAGCATATTCACAATCGGCCACTTTCAGTTGATACCTTCGACATTCGATGCGAATGGTATTGGAGTGACATTTGCGACAGACTCGATTGCTTACCGTAATTGGGCAGCGCACATGGTCAATGTTTGGAAGTCAGAAGGGATATCGGCGTGGGCGCACACTCAGTCGTCGCTGCACGTCCGGCTCTACTCAATCTCGTTTGCTCTCTTCGGTTGGCTCCTGGGCCAGAACATTCTTGCTGTTGAAGTTCTGAATCTTTTCTACTACCTCGGAATAATTTCCTTTGTTTATCTACTGGCAAAAGAAGTCTTCAACGCTCGCACAGCTTTTCTTGCTTCTGTTGTGGTCGGCCTCTGGCCATCTTTTCTACTTCACACCACTCAGTTGGTGCGTGACCCAATTTCAGTCCTTTGCTTGTTAATAATTCTTTATTTGTTGACTCTCTTATTGAAGCGAGAGTTTGCTCGCACCCCAGTGATTTGGTGCGGGATAGCGTTGTCGACGGTCATGACGATCTTCTGGCTAATCCGCGGCAATATGTGGAACATTGTCGTAGCAGCGATCCTTATAACGGGTGTATTGCTGATTGTTAGAATGGTGGGGCAGAGACGATTTCTTGCCGGCAACGTTGCCATATTTTTATTTATTAGCATCACGGCGGTGATTGTGCCGTCGATCATGAAGAGTACGTCCATGCCAAACATCCAGTCGGCGACTACCGCCTTTTCGATACACGGAGCCGAGTACGTCGCGAGTCGCAGGAGTTTGATTTCTCGCTTGATCTTGCAACTCGAGATCCGTCGCGCTGCGTTTAAGGTTTACGAAGGGCAGGCTTCAAATATTGACAGCAACGTCGCCCTCCGGAGTGTCGGCGATGTTCTCAGATATCTCCCGCGAGCTGCTGAGATAGGGTTCTTCGCGCCGTTTCCCAGCTTTTGGTTAAGAGGGCCTAATTTCATTGTGAGCAGAATCGAAAGCGGCTTAGAAACGCTCGTAATGTACGTGTTCTACGCTTTTGCTGCCGTTGGGATTTGGAATGAGCGAAAGCGTTTGAGTATGTGGTTGATACTTCTCGTGGCAGTTGTTGGGATGGTCAGTCTCGGCCTCGCGGTGATAAACCTGGGCGCTCTTTTTCGCTTGCGTTACTTCTTTTGGATTTTGATGATCATAATCGCAGCGCACGGCTTCTATGAAGTGCGCCGGCCCAGCGGCGCTTCAGAAAATCGAGTCTCGTAACCCCGGCACGCTGGCCCGGCTACTTGACTGTTTTTCGCACCAACGCGACAAACTCCCTGATGTCTTCTTCAGTAGTGTCGAACGACGTCATAAACCGCACTTCCGAAGTCTCTTCATTCCAAACGTAAAAGAAATATTCTTTCTGTAGTGAAGCGATATATTTCCGGGGGATTAAAGCGAATACTCCATTCGCTTCTACCGGCTGCGTAAGCTTTACGTTCGGAACAGTTGCCAATTCTTTTGCGAGAATCTGCGCCATCAGGTTCGAGTGCTCTGCACTTCGTCTCCACAACTCCGTTGATAACAACCGCTCGAATTGGGCCGAGATATAGCGCATCTTTGACGGCAGATGCATCCCCTGTTTGCGAATGTACTTAAAGTCGCCGCCAAGTTTATTGTTGAGGAACACCACTGCCTCGCCGTACATCATTCCATTCTTGGCTCCACCGAATGAAAGAACGTCGACTCCACAGTCGATCGTCATCTCTCTAAAAGACGCCTTCAAACTAACGGCGGCGTTGCCAATGCGTGCGCCATCGAGGTGAAGAAACATGTTGTTGCGGTGAGCAAAGCTGGCAAGTACCTTGAGTTCTTTCAACGTGTAGACAGTGCCCATCTCTGTGGATTGTGAGACGGAAATCACGCGAGGCTGAACGTGATGCTCAAAGCCTACTCCATCCAGGAAGCGTTCGATGTACTCGGTTCTGATCTTTCCGTCCGGAGTTGGAACTGACAGAAGCTTGCAGCCGGTAAATTTCTCAGGCGCACCGCATTCGTCGACATTGATATGTGCAGTTTGAGCGCAAATGATCGCTTCGTATGATTTCGTTATCGCCTGGAGGCCAAGAACATTCGCACCAGTTCCGCCGAACACAAAATAAACCGCTACGTCTTTCCCAAAGTGTTTTTGAAATTGCTTAACCGCTTTCGCAGTATAGGGATCGTCACCGTACGCAATAACATGCCCCTCGTTAGCCTCAGCGATCGCTTCAATTAATTCGGGGTGCACACCAGCGTTGTTATCACTTGCGAAACTTCTGCGTGTTTGCTTCCTGGGCATCTGATTAAATCTTTCCTGTCTTCACGTCCCGCATTATTTCGCGGGCAGAGTTAGCACCACAATAGCCCGTTATCCCACCGCCAGGATGCGTTCCGGCGCCACATAAATAAAGGCGAGAGATAGGAGTTCGATACTGTGCGAAACCAATTAGAGGACGAAATGTAAAGAACTGGTCCAACGCTTGTTCGCCGTGGTGGATATGGCCGCCAGTCAACCCATAGTTCGATTCCAGATCAACCGGAGTAATAACTTGTAACGAAGTGATCACGTCCTTAATGCCGGGGGCGTA
>DASROI010000536.1:0-2869 GCA_035646955.1 Pyrinomonadaceae bacterium | reverse complement strand
TAAAGCGTGTGGATGCTAGCACGAAATTTCGAAAACGCTGTAACGGATCGTTTGTTATTATTCTGCTCCGTGTCTGAAACATACCGATTGATGGTTGTAGCGGGCGAGCCTTCCGGCGACGCTCACGCTGCAGCTCTCGTCAAAGCGCTTCGCTTGACGGCTCCACAAATCAACTTTGAATTCTTTGGCGCAACTGGTCCCTTGCTGCGAAAGGAAGGCGTCGAAACGAGCGTAAATTCCGATTCCCTCGCAATTATGGGAATCGTTGAGGTGGGCCGAGTCTTTCCACGGTTTCTGCGCGCATTTCGGAACTTGAAAGACGCTGCGGCAAAGCAAAAACCCGATGCAATAATTCTTGTAGACTGGCCTGAGTTCAACCTGCGACTGGCTGCGGCTCTTCATCGGCGCGGCTTCAAAGTTATCTACTACATAAGCCCACAACTCTGGGCCTGGCGTTCACGTCGAATTAAAACAATCAAACGTCACGTGGATCTGTTGCTTGCAATACTTCCGTTCGAAGTCGATTGGTACAAGGCCCGTGGCGTGGACCACGTGGAGTTTATTGGGCACCCGCTGTCGGGCGAGGTGCACGCGCGTTACGGTAGAGAAGAGTTTTGTCGATCAAATGGTCTAAACCCTTCGAAACCGGTGGTCGCTCTTCTTCCCGGCAGTCGTCATAAAGAATTGGTGAGGATCCTGCCGCCGATGTTGGATGCGGTCGAATTGCTCATCCGTAAACGACCTGATGTTCAACCAGTAATCGTCGTGGCACCAAGCCGGCATCGTGACGAGGTGACAAACATTCTCAGCCGCCGAGAGTCGACCCACTTAACGATAGTTGAACATGAAACACGAGAAGCCCTCGCCGCTGCTGACGTAGCTGCGGTGGCAAGTGGGACGGCGACGTTGGAGGCTGCTCTGTTAGGAACTCCGATGGTGATTGTCTACAAGGAATCGGCGATCAACTGGCACACCCTGGGCAGGTTGATCACTGTGGACCATTATGGCCTGGTAAATCTGATCGCCGGTCAACGTCTCGTCACCGAACTGATGCAGGATGACTTAACAGGTGAACGGCTTTGTAATGAGATTGTTGGATTGTTGGATCCGGATCAAAACCAAAAGATGCGTTCCCAGTTACATGAGATCAAAAATCAACTGGGAGAATCCGAAGCGTCTGAACGTGCAGCCAGGTCGATTGTGACATTCTTGGGAGCTTTGGGTTCACCCCCGGTGGGATGACATGTTTTAGCCAAACAACTATTCAGAAACACTCCCACTCCGTTCGAAGTTCTAAGAAGGAGGTCGACGAACGGTAGAAACAGAACCACTTTAGCGAAGCTTCTCTTCAAGCTCTTTCACTCGTGCTTTCAATTCCTTAAGATCGTCACGCATCTGTGGCAATCGTCCCAGATGGGCGTTCATCCGCTTGTATTCGTCGAGCGGTTGAATAGGAATACCCCACCAAACACCTGGTCTGACAATCTTTCCTGGAAGTATTCCTGCTTTTGAGCCGATGATTGCGCCCTTTTGAACTCGAGTGTGATCGCCGAATCCGACCTGGCCACCGATAACGGCGTCATCTTCAATAACCACACTACCGCTTATTCCGGTTTGGGCTGCAATAACAACGCGCTCGCCAATATCACAGTTATGGCCCACATGGACCATGTTATCGAGTTTTGTGCCTCGTCCGATCCGCGTCTTACCTAAAGCAGCGCGATCGACGCAGGTATGCGCGCCTATTTCAACATCATCTTCGATCTCGACTGTCCCGATCTGCGGAAACTTGTGATACCCCATGTCGTCTCTTACATAACCGAACCCATCTGCTCCGATGCACACTCCCGCGTGAAGGATTACACGACTACCAATTGAGACACCGTCGTACAACACCACGTTCGGATGAAGTACGCAGTCGTCGCCAACCGTGACGTTCGCTCCGAGTACAACCCCAGCTTCGATTCGACAGTTATTACCGATGTGCGCGTATTCGCCGACAGTGGTATGTGGGCCGATGTATGCGGAAAGTGCTATGTCAGCTGTTCCGGCAATAACGGCGGTGTCATGAATTGCCGGCTCCCGGGCAATTGGCGGATGTAGAAGTTTTGCTATTTGAGCAAACGCAAGTTTTGCTTGTTTGACCTTGATAAGAGCTGAACTAGTGGACACGCTTTCGAAAGAATCAGGGACGAGCAAACATGCAGCGCTACTAGCAGTTGCTACTGCAAAGAACTTCGGATTGTCTACATAAGCTAGGTCGCCTGGACCAGCACTTTCCAGGGCGGCGATGCGTTCAACCATTACCGAACCATCACCAATCAGACTTCCGTTTAAGTGTTCGGCAATTTCAGCAGTTGTCATGCCTCGACTCATTCTGCGATTTTCTTGGTCCCGTCGCGTGGGCCAGAGCCTTTCTTCAACATATCGATGTACTCCTTGATTAGCTGCGAAAGATATTCGTCGTACCCCTTGTTACGGTCGGCTTCTAGTTTGGGATTGGAATATTTGAGTCCGGCTGCTTCGTCAAATGCTTTCGCCGCAGCTTGATCATCTTTGAGAAAGTGGTGCATCGCTCCACAAATGTACAGCAGTTCCTTGAGTTCTCCTTGCCTTGACTTATCTTGCAGCAATCTTTCCGTGCTCTTCAGCACCTTTTGGCGAGCTTCGGCTGCTTCAGCTGATCTACCCTCACTCGCTAACTGGTAACCGAGAACACGATTGAAGTGGGACCAAAACTCGTCCGAGTCCCCTTTAAGAATCTGGTAAATCTTCTCCGACGCAAGCATCCTCGACGAAACGGACAGGGCAAGATAAGGAGGTGCCACTCCAAGGCTACTCGGCGCAGGTTCCTTTTGCACCATCAAGC
>DASROI010000535.1:0-2534 GCA_035646955.1 Pyrinomonadaceae bacterium | reverse complement strand
TCGAGTTTTTCTTGTTTGGCCCGCGCTCTGCTACTCTGTGTCACCTCGATGAGTACAGCCGTTACCAAGCCTGATAAAAAGAAAGTCACACCTGCTACCGCGTGGCGTGATGCGCGCGAACTAATCTTGCGCCATCGTTATCGTCTTGCGCTTGGCATGTGCCTCATGATTGTAAACCGGCTTGTAGGCCTGGTCTTACCCACCACTTCGAAATACCTGATCGATGATGTAGTACTAAAACATAAAGGAGAATTGCTGGTTCCCCTCGCACTCGCAGCGGGCGGAGCGACTCTGATTCAAGCGATCACTTCGTTCTCACTGTCTCAAATCCTCGGCGTTGCTGCACAGCGTGCGATCACTGAAATGCGTAAGAGCGTTCAAGAACATGTCGAACGTCTGCCAATACGATATTTCGACTCTACGCAAACAGGTGTACTTATTTCCCGTATTATGTCCGACGCTGAGGGAATTCGAAATCTCGTCGGCTCCGGCCTTGTTCAACTTGTTGGCGGTCTGGTCACGGCAGCCTTGGCGCTTTCGGTTCTGTTCTACCTCAACTGGAAACTCACATCTGTAATCATTATCGCGCTCGCAGCGTTTGGCGGCGCTATGGCCACTGCGTTCAAGAGACTGCGCCCGCTTTTTCGTGAACGCGGACAAATAAACGCGGAAGTTACCGGCCGGTTGACTGAATCACTCGGTGGTATTCGCATCGTCAAAGCGTACGCCGCCGAGAAAAGGGAAGAAATAGTTTTTGCTCGCGGCGCGCACCGGCTTTTCCGCAACGTCAAGCGCTCAATGACTGGCGTCTCAGCGGTAACTTCTTTTTCGACTCTGATCGTAGGTCTGGTTGGCGTAATCCTTACTCTCGTAGGTGGCCGCGACATTCTTGCCGGCACTATGACGCTCGGCGATTTCTTTATGTACATCTTCTTCACTGCACTGGTCGCTGCACCACTCGTGGAAATTGCATCGATCGGGACTCAAATCACAGAAGCCTTCGCTGGTTTGGATCGAATTCGCGAAATAAGAAGTATGGCAACTGAGGACGAAGAAGATCAGACTCGCGAACCCTTGGGCCAGATCGATGGTGAGATTGAGTTTGAAAACGTCAGCTTCGAATACAACGACGACACACCCGTATTGAAGCATATTTCTTTTAAAGCGCCGGCCGGATCAACGACCGCTCTTGTCGGTTCGAGTGGATCGGGAAAATCGACGCTTATCGGCCTGGTGATGGCATTCAATCGTCCCTTGTCTGGCAAGGTCCTCGTTGACGGTCGGGATCTTGAAGCAGTGCGGTTGAGGGATTACCGTCATGAACTGGGCGTGGTTTTGCAGGACAATTTCCTGTTTGACGGCACCATTGCCGAGAACATCGGTTTCTCACATCCGCATGCAACCCGTGAAGAGATAATCGCTGCGAGTAGAGTTGCGCACTGCGAGGAGTTCATCAATGGTTTCGCTGACGGCTATGACACGGTCGTTGGCGAACGAGGGGTGAAGCTATCAGGTGGTCAACGTCAACGTGTTGCGATTGCCCGAGCGATCCTGGCAGAGCCGAAGATCTTGATTCTCGATGAAGCGACGTCGAGTTTGGATAGCGAGAGTGAAGCGATGATCCAGGATGGGTTGCAATCGTTGCGGCGCGGAAGAACCACTTTCGTCATTGCTCATCGTCTTTCGACTATTCGTAGTGCTGATCAGATACTGGTTTTGGAAGCGGGTGAAATCGTTGAACGTGGTACGCATGAAGAGTTGCTTGGGAGAGAAGGTCGATACAAACAGTTGTATGACAAGCAGTATCGTTTTGAGAGAAACCGCTTCATCAATCCCGGCGAAGACTTCACGCCTGAGCCTCAGAAAGTCAGACCCGAGCCCCGAGAGACGTCGACTGTTCCTAATCTATAATTCGTGATTTCGTCAATCGCTCTTCTGCGGGACGATCAATCTCGGGATTCGGGTTCTACCTCTGAAGAAAGGGCAAGTTTTATGCGAGCTGGTATAACTCTTGACAAGATCTCTCAGCACGCGTTTCAGCCGCAAAGTTGCAGCGAGGACACTTTATGAGTCACCTTTTTGATCCTCTCGTGATCCGTGACACTACGTTTAGGAACCGCGTATTTGTCTCGCCCATGTGTCAGTACTCCAGCACGGAGGGATATGCGAACGACTGGCATTTTGTGCATCTGGGGAGCCGGGCGGTAGGCGGTGCTGCATTGGTGCTTACCGAAGCAACTGCAGTTCTTCCGGAGGGCCGTATAAGTCCGCAGGATCTGGGCATCTGGATGGACGACCACATTGAAGCCCTGGCAAGAGTCTCCAGGTTTATTAATGATCAAGGCAGCGTGGCTGGGATGCAGTTGGCTCATGCGGGTCGCAAAGCCAGCACCTACGCACCGGCTGCTGGGCAGGGAAGGGTCCCAGAAGCTGAAGGGGGCTGGAGCAACGTCGTTGCTCCAAATGCGTCACCTTTCGCCGATGAGTATCCGATGCCACAGGCTCTCTCTCTCGACGGCATCCAAAGCATCATC
>DASROI010000534.1:0-9334 GCA_035646955.1 Pyrinomonadaceae bacterium | reverse complement strand
CAATTGTTGACGGAAGGAATGGCGAAAGACTCAATTGCCTGGGTCGAAAACTCCCCCGTTTTTGAACTTCGTGAAGACTCGAGCTCGGCTGTGCCAGTCTCAAACGCCACTGTCATTGCGAGATATCCGCAAGCTAAAAATCCTCTCTTGTCGGGTTGGTTATTGGGCGCCGAGCTGGTTAAGGGAAAGGCGGCGTTAGTGGGAGTTAAGATGGGCAAGGGCAGGGTGATCCTGTTCGGATTCCGTCCGCAGTATCGCGGTCAGTCACTCGCGACACTTCCCCTATTCTTTAAGTCTTTGGAGTGCGTCGGCCCTGCGCCGCTTTGTTAAATAACCGCCGGAAAACATGTAATATTACAAAGCGGCACCCGGCCGTCGCACTCCAGGGTCTTGAACTTTTTGGGACGGTCGTCGTATAAACAAATACGCGGCGACGGATTCAAAAAAAGCCACAACTTGGTGGGTTCTTCCGCAGCCGAGACCTGAATGGTCACCTTTCTTTTTACTACTCTGTTAATCTTTGGCCTGGTCGTTCTAGCCGTCTACCTCTGGCAGAAGCCCGCTAGTCCAACCAGATTTAATCCTGAATTGTCGCCACCAATAGAGCCTCGTAGTTTGTTTGACTACGTACCTACTAAAGACGAAAAAACACCTATCTCTATGAATCTCGATCATTCCAAACGAGCTGAGTTACTTGAAAGAGCCACGCAGGGAGACCGAACTGTCTTAAGCGAAGCGCACCAGTTTTCCGAGCCTGAAATATACGAAGAAGTTTTGAATGAACTGGTAGCGCACGCAAAATCACAGTCGCAAATCGTCGCTCTTATGTCCTATGTAAGCAGGCATAATTTGAAAGTGAACAAGGCGACGGTGGACGTTGCATTAGACGCCTGGAAACTGGAGCCAACTAAGAACGCTACTTCCAAAATGCTCCACACCGCCGCTCTGACTGACGACGCGGATATATATCGGAATGCAATCGAGTCAGTACTGATCTACTGGCGCGAGCAGAAATTATCCGAGATTTCAAATCTAGAACTTGAGGCTTTATTTCATGCCGAGTTTTGGGTCCTTTCATCCAACACCCGAAGCTCCGGCAACGGTTTCATATTGAAACACACTCTCTCTGCAGCTCGTCGTGAACTGGAAGAAAGAGTAAACAAGTAACTTCCATCAACTGCCTCCAGTTGATATCGAAAGAGATACACCATGGACAAACTTGATCTGACCTATGTCCTGCCTATTGGTTTTTTGGTTTTTGTTGTGCTCATCTTTTTGTTGACGTTCCTTCGACGAATGTTTGTGAACGTCGGAGCGACGGAGATCGCCATTAAAGAACGGCGCTATTGGGGTGCGAAAATGCCTCCGGGACGTGTTGTAGCAACCGAAGGTGAAGTAGGAATTCAAGCGGACGTTCTTAAACCTGGTCTACATTGGATCAAATTTCCTTTTGAGAAAGTCGTCCGGAAAGTGCCTCTCATCGAGATCGGCGCCGACGAAATGGGCATCATTGAAGCGATTGATGGCGAACCAATGCCTCCCGGCCGAATCTTCGCGCCAGACCGGGCACAAAATGCGCACAATAACTTTCAGGATCCAATCGCCTTCATTAAACAAGGTGGTGTAAAGGGTATTCAGTTAAGAACAATTCCTCCGGGTCTTTGGCCAATTCACCCTTACCTCTTCCGCGTCTCTGTAGCGAAAGCGACTCTGGTGCCACAGGGCAAGGTTGGCGTGGTTACGGCGGCCGATGGTGGCCCATTGGATCCCGGTAGACTTCTGGGTAAATCGATCATCGACCATCGCAACTTCCAGGACGCAGAACAATTCATCGCGTCGGGAGGTCAGAAGGGACCACAAGTCGATATTCTGACACCAGGTGTATATCGCATCTTGACTCAATCGGGAACGATAGAAGGAACCAGCGAGGCCAAACCTGGATTGTTCATGGTCCGACTGTTTGATGCAACAGTCATTAACGAGAACGAAATTGGACTCGTGGAAGCACTCGATGGTGCGCCACTCAATCCACGCGACTACGTGGCTGAGTCGTTTGCCGGACACGACAACTTCCAGGACGGACACGAGTTTATCGGCAAAGGTGGCCAACGTGGTCCACAGAAAGACATTTTGCTTCCCGGTACTTACTACATCAATCCTTTGCTCTTCAAAGTAATCCCAGAAAGCGCAAAGGAAGTGAAGCCCGGTGAGGTCGCTGTAGTAGTCTCGAACGTTGGTAAAGATCCTTCAGATGAAGTCCGACGCGAGATGGCCGCCAAAGTACGACAACGGATGGAACGCGAAGAACAAGAGCAGGTGGAGCAATCTGCCGCACGCTTGGATAAGCTCGATGATGATCGCACGGTAGCGGAAATAAGGGCCGATTTGATGTCGGGCGATCCTGCTGACCGTAGGCTCGATGAAGGCGCCCACGAAGCATACGTTGTACCCGAGGGTTATCGAGGCATCCAGGAAACAGTCGTTGGACCAGGCCGCTATTACGTCAACACGTTGGCAGTCAGCCCGATCATTATTCCTACAACTAACCAGACTGTTGAATGGACAGCCGGCGAGGTCACCAACACGTTCAATCCGTTCGAGGTGATTTCGAAAGACGGTTTCACGATGCAGTTGGAAGTGCGCGTGGTGTTCAGAGTCAAACCTGAAGACGCGCCGTTCATGGTGGCCAAGATTGGCGGCATTGAACGTCTCATACAGAACGTGATGCATCCATTGATCGACTCGATCTTCCGCAACCAGGCTTCTGAATCATCTGCAATGGCTTACTTGCAGAATCGACATGAAGAGCAGGAACGCGCTGAAGCTCGAGTGAGAGCTCACTTACTCAAGTACCACGTCGACGTGGTGAACGTCCTTATCTGTCACATTCATCTACCCGAAGAATTGATGAAGACCCAGACAGAGAAAATCCTGGCCGAGCAGAAACAGAACATGTTCAATGCTCAACGCGAAGCTGAAGAGAAACGTATCCAACTTGAGAAGACCAAGGCTCACGCGGACAATCAGAAAGACCTGATGGCTGCCACAGTCGGCGTCGAGATTGCTGCCAAGCGTTCAGAACAGCGTAAGGCTGAGGCTGAAGGTGAGGCCCACTACATTCTCCAAACCGGTCGTGCTGAAGCTGAAAAGGTACGATTGATGGGTGAGGCCCAGGGTGTTGCTTACCACGAGCAGGTGAATGCGCTTGGTGCCCAAGGTGTTGCACTGGTCGAAACGTTGAAGGTTATCGGCGAGAAGGGTGTTCGAATCACGCCCGATATCCTTGCTTCAGGAGGTTCGGGTGAAGCTGGCGGCGGAATCGGAACATTGTTGTTAATGAACCTGTTTCGCGATCGGTTTAACATTCCGGCGTCTAACGGTGACAAGGTCTCAAGTAAATAGCCCTCGTCGTTGTGTAAGACGGTCCAAGCTTTCACCTGGAGAGCGAGAGAACTCGGAAACTGCGAACCCTAAAACTCCGGCCCATTAACAGGAAGGGACGCGGAACTTAAAAACTAAAGGCGGGTGCTTTCAGCGCCCGCCTTTTTTCTAACCTGATTCGGTTTGCGCCTTAACCCATTGTTTGATATCTGACGCACATAAAAAACAAACTTTTACAATGGAAGAAGCTCGTCCAGATCATGGATAATAACAACGCTCTGATTTTCCAATCTTGTGGTCCCACGAAATAGTCTGCATGAAACAGCCGGTTGTTATTATTACTCTGATTGTCTTTATTGCTGCTGTGAGTTTTGTTTTGGCAGCTCAACAGGAACGAGGGCGGTCCTTGAATGTACAACTAACTGGTACGGATGACAGTTCCCTGCTCGGTGATCCGGATGGAAAAGCAACACTCAAGCTCAGCCTTAAGCCCAATCAAAATAAGATCTGTTATGAACTCGCAGTGACTGGTGTGAGTGGTGTGTCGACGATACAGATTCATACCGGCGGGAGAGAACAAACTGGACCAGCGGTTTTAGGTTTCACTACTACGACCGCAGAATCCAGCAAACCATGTGCGACGCTGGATCATGACCGCGTAATGGATATGGTAAGGAACCCGGAAAACTATTACGCAACCATCGCCAACAACGAATTTCCGAACGGCGCATTGCGCGGCCAACTCTTCAGATGAAAACCACTCTAACGGTTGCTGCCTTCCAGATACATTTGGGCTGCCATCTTCGTTAGCTTCCAAACCCTGGACCAGGCAATCCGGCTATCCCCGTTTTCACGACCCGTCAGTTTGTCGAGGATCAATTTGCCAAAAATTCGACCCTCGCGTCGCAACATAAATTCCTTTGCGAAAGGTTTCGCCGTCTCAAAGAAGCTAAAGCCAGGATCGGTAATGACACCAATGCCTTCAAGAGTCATGAGGGCACGCATTACATACGTGAAGTTGGCTGGAAGCCTGAAAGGATATTCATAGATGACTTCGGCGAGATCGTAGGTAAGCTCTTTGAAGTTTACCTCGCCGAGTTTTAGGTTCAGATAATGGGTGAATAAACTTTCGACAACTGGTCGAACTGTTTCGGGATCGACGCCAGGCTTCAGAAAATTCAGATCGATAATGTCTTGACCCAGGCCGTGTACATCGCGTCCTACGACATGAAAGAACGCATCGATCATCTGCGACTGCAACTTCGGAGTTATTCGACCAACCATACCGAAGTCAAAAAACGCCAAGTGACCACTGTCCATCACCAGCAAGTTTCCAGGATGCGGGTCAGCATGAAAAAATCCGTCTTCCAACAACTGCTTCAAGTAGGTCCGCACAAGCAGTCGATTCACCTTTACCGCTGATATTTTTCTTGCCCGCAAGCCCTCGAGATCAACTACCTTCGTACCCCGAACAAACTCCAGCGTAAGTACCCGATTGCTGGTATGCGTCCAGAAGACTTTAGGAACACGTACGGCTTTCCAGGTTCGGAAGTTATAGCGAAATCTGTCGGCGTTACGCCCTTCCTTTACGTAGTCAATCTCCTCGAAGACGGTTGAATAAAACTCGTGTAGCATCCCGTCCCAGTCGGCGTTTTCGTTTGCGCTTGGGATAAAACGATTCGTCAGTTTCACAAGCCTGAAAAGGATGGCGATATCAAAACTTATCGTCTCTTCCAGGTTGGGACGCTGAACCTTGACGGCGACCTCTTCTCCACCAGCCAAACGCGCCCGATAGACCTGACCGAGTGATGCCGCGGCAATGGGCTCGTTATCAATTTCTGGAAAACTCTCATGGAGCGGACGGCCTAACTCCGATTCAATACGAGCGAACGCTTCGGCGGTAGAAAATGGTGGAACCTGATCCTGAAGGGTTGCCAGCTCTTTGACATAGGCCAGCGGAAGCAGATCGGCACGAGTTCCCAGCGCCTGGCCTATCTTTATGAAAGTCGGGCCAAGGTCAATCAGAGAGTCTCTCAGCCAGATCGCCTGTTTATGAAGTCGCGCTTCCTTACGCGCTGACCCTTCCGCACCGCGAAACACTACATATCGCAAAACTCGAATAATCAGGTCAAAACTCCAAAACAGGAAAATCCGAAGGCGGGCACTCGTGCGCGCCGCGAAACCGCGCTCACGCGCCTGGTCCCGGTATCTCTTAATGACACGTCGATTAAAATCAGCCCGAATGTCGTAGGTATCCAAGAACAAGTACAGCGAAAAAAGACCAAGGACACGAGCAACCCTGGCAGCGCGCAACCAGCCGCGAACCCCCCGTCCCGCAAGTAATTGGGCTACGAGCTCATCCGTCAGGGGCGGACGTTGCGTGTCCGGTTTAAGCACCGGTCGAGACTCACTGGTTGGTTTGGGTAGCGCTAGGGGAATTGGGTCTGAAGTTCTAACGAGTGCTTGATTAATAGCCATTATTGAATTCGATATTAAATTACAGCCAGCATGTGTTTTGTGCCGGCTCGCTCAAAATAACTTTCCGTTCGGGCGACATCGCGTTCGATCTGATCTTTCAGATCCTCAATTGAGCCAAACTTTCGCTCATCTCGCAACCGGTACAGGAAACGGACCCGAACCACGTCACCATAGAGATCGCCACTCCAATTCAGTACGTAGGTCTCAACCGAAGGTTCCGCAGCCTCTCCAAAAGTCGGCCTTAGGCCGATATTTGTTACGCTTCTTCGCCAATTACCATCAATCAAAGTTCCTGTCACGTACACCCCATTCCTGGGTATGACGCGGTTATGCGGGTGTAGGTTGGCCGTGGGAAATCCTAGTTGGTGACCACGTTCGGCGCCTCGCTCCACGCGCCCTTCCACGCCGTAAGGACGGCCCAACATGCGCCGAGCCAAATTGACCTGTCCGCGCGCTAACAGCTCCCGAATCTTGCTTGAGCTGACTCGGCGGCCACGCAAACTAACTTCAGGAACTTCACCGGCGACAAAGTCGAGTTCAGCGCCGAGCCGTTGCAACAATTCAATATTGCCTTCCCTATTATGCCCAAAAGCAAATCCTTTACCGAGATAGACCTCGCGTGCCTGCAAGCGGTCTTTTACAACATCTCGTAAAAAATCAGCGGCGGCCAGATTTGAAAATGCGCGGGTGAATCTAACAACTATCGTTTGTTGAATGCCCAGAACACTGAGAGCTTCAATCTTTTGATCGAAAGTTTGGAGTAGTGGAGGAGCTGATTCGGGGTGGAGAACCGCCCGCGGATGAGGATCGAAAGTGATTACGGTTGGCACGGCTCCGACTGCATTTGCTCGCTCTACAACCGTACGCATGATCAGTTGATGGCCCAGATGCAATCCGTCAAAGACTCCGAGAGTCAGCACCGTGGGCCGGAGAATTTCGGCATTGTCAGTTCCATGAAAGAGTCTCATACCGATCTACAATTCCCGACATTCAAGAAGCACTGCCACTTCTGCAGAACGCGTTCGACTGAATCAACTTACGACCAGCCCGTCGTAGGCAAACTCGACCCCGGGTGGCAGTCGTTTCGAATCACGACCATGTTTAATGTCATGAGCAATATGGGTGAAATAGGTGCGCCGCGGCTTTATCTGATCAACATATTCCAAAGCCTTGTCAACCCAGAGATGTGTTGGATGTTCCTTGAAACGTAAACAGTCAAGGACCAATACGTCGAGGTTTTTCAACGCCTCGATCGTTTGTGGTGGCACTTCGCTCAGATCGGTTAAGTATGCAAAATCATTGAACCGGTAAGCCATCACAGGCAACCGGCCATGTATCACTTCAAGTGGCGTGATCAGGAAATCCGGACCAATACAGAAGCTTGCACCTGGTGACACAACGTTGGGTATGACTTGAGGTAGACCACCACCGAAATGTGAGGGCTCGAAGATGTATTTGAAGATGCGTCTGATATCGACCCAGGCTCGTTCATTGGCGTAAACACCTAAGGCTCCGAAGCGAAAGTTTAAAGGTCTAATATCGTCAAGACCAAAAATGTGATCAGCGTGGCAATGTGTAATGAGAACGGCGTCGAGGCTTTTCAGACCGAATCTAAGGGCTTGTTGGCGAAAATCAGCTGAGGTATCAACAAGAACCGTTTTACCTTCGTGTTCGACAATTACGGAAACCCTGAGACGGTTGTCCCGTGGATCGTCGGAAGTACACGTCTCACATTCGCAGCCGATAGACGGTACCCCGGTCGAGGTTCCCGTACCTAGGAAGGTTAATTTCATCTTGCGGCTTGTCAGTCGTCCGTTGTCCGTTGTCCGTAGTAACACCCCTCGGTATGAAGCATACGGACCACGAACAACGTACAACGGACAAAATTATTACCTTCCTCCCGTAATATCTTTGCCGGAGAAGGCACGTGGTTGCTGAGCCGTATTGGCCAAAGAAACAAACTGCATGCGAAGGTCGGACAACAATCCTTCCAACATCTTTGTTTCAGATGCGTTCAGGTTTCCCTGGGTCTTTTTCTGTAACATTCCAAGCACGTCAATCCAATGTTTAGCCAGCTCGAGATCGACGCTGCGCTCGTGGGTAACAGGATGTTCCATCATGCCGAGCGACGAAGCGGCGTTCGATGCAATAGACATCAGAAAGTTGAGGAAGCTGGCGGGATCCTTCGCGCTTGCCAATTCCTCTTCTGACATCTCATCGTCAGCAAACTCCTCCAAGGGTTCTTCGACCGGCACCTCAGCGGGTTCACTTTGAACAGGGGCAGCCTCAACGCTTCCAGCTCCGACTGCGGCGACTGGCTCGGGCGTTGGTTCAACCTCTATATCGCGGGGACTACCATCCGCATTGAAGAGGCGGCGATCCGTAACTTTAAAGGTCGGTTGTTCGTCAGTCATTGTTCAATTGCTGTAATTCTGGCCTCAGGCCTGGATCAGCGAATCCAATACGAAAATTATTTGGGTGATTCGATGTTAGCATCCGAATTAACCACCCGCAAACTCGGCAATCTGTCAGTCGTAAATGACAATCTTAAAATCTTATGGTTCGTCGCTTTGGACTTTCATCACCGAAAGTTAGACTACGAGTCATGACAGCCAATTTTACCGATCTAGTTGCCTTAATGGACCGTCTGCGCTCTGAGAATGGATGCCCCTGGGATCGCGAGCAGACTTACGCCACTGTTGCCCCAATGATGCTTGAAGAAGCCTATGAAGCCTTTGATGCTGTGGAAGAAGCTCGTGCGGGTAATCCTGTGGAGCTCCGTGATGAGCTCGGAGACCTTCTGTTTCAGATTGTCTTTTACGCACAGATTGCAAAGGAACGAGGCGACTTCACAATCGATGATGTGACCAGCTCGATTCATACGAAGATGGTTCGTCGCCATCCTCACGTTTTTGGCGATGTTCACGCGGACGATTCGGCGACCGTGTTGCGTAACTGGGAAGCAATGAAAGCAGAGGAGCGTCGCTCTAAGGGAAAAACCGACCAAGCCGATATTTCACTGTTGGCGGGCGTGTCGTCTAAAGCACCGGCGCTGATGGAGGCTCATCAACTATCGACTAAAGCCGCTCGCGTTGGCTTCGATTGGAAGAGCGTAGACGACATCTTCGACAAGTTGCAGGAAGAGATTGGGGAGTTGCGGGCGGCCATCAAAGATCATGTCGATACACGCGACGAGGAAAATTATGATCGCGTTAGAGAGGAACTTGGAGATCTACTCTTCGCTGCAACAAACATTGCACGGCACATGCATGTTGAACCTGAGGCGGCGCTAAAGTTGACGAATAGGAAATTTCGCAAACGCTTCGGCTACATCGAACAGACTCTTCACCAGCGAGGCCAGCCATTTGATGGGACTTCGATTGATGAGTTGGAGTCTCTCTGGCAGGAAGCTAAGAAAAGTAAGTAGTGGTATTGGTCTTTGATCTTAGGACTTTGATCTTGGTCTTTGATCTTT
>DASROI010000533.1:0-14298 GCA_035646955.1 Pyrinomonadaceae bacterium | reverse complement strand
GATCTCGCCGCTCCAGAATGCGAGGCCTGCCGGGTCAGCGTCTCGGTTGAGGAAGTCACGATATTGCTGCCGTACAAACGCCTGCGTGTCGTCATTGGCGTTCGGTGTCGTGGACACCGAGTCGCGTATGGTTACAGTGGCGCTTGAAGGCGGCATAAATACTACACCAAACTTCGGTTTGAAAAGGTTCACCGTGAAAGTCTCTGGCCCTTCCGTATACGAGTCCTGAGTGATCGGGATAACAAAAGTCTTTTGCGTTTCGTTTGCAGCAAACGTCAGCGTGCCCAGGGTCAAACCGAAGTCGCAGCGCGATGAAGCCAGACCGCTGTTGAGCTTGCTGCAGACGTTAGACGACCCCGTGTCGTCCGTCGCGTACTCGACCTTAATTAGTGTCGATAAGTCACCAGTGCGATTAACAGTTATCGTGACAAATCCTATGCTCTCGTTCACATTGTAGTTCGCCTGGCTTAAGGAGATCACTGCGGGGTTAACGATGTTAAAGCTCTGCACTACATTTGGAGCGGGACTGAAATTGGCGTCACCCAGTTGCGAGGCGGTGATGGTACACAGCCCGGCTCCAGTGAGATGCACATTGTTGCCAACCAGGGAACACTGCCCGTTTGCCACAAAAGTTACCGGTAATCCCGAACTCGCGGTCGCAATCAACCCAAAATCCGGATCACCAACATTCTTGTTTGGCAATGGACCAAACGTAATTGCTTGACTCTCTTTGCCCACTGTCAGTGTGAAGCTGGCATCTGTACTGACACCGCAATTGTCCGTCGCACGAATAGTTATGGTGTGTACTCCGGCAGGCGCGGCATTATCAAACGAAACCACCCCTGTCGTTGCATTGACGCTGATTGTTCCTGTGTAAGTCCCACTCGACTGCTTGACGACCGAAACTGTTCCATTGTCCAACGGCCCCGTCCCCGGATTGACCTGAAGAGATTTACCGACACCTACGTTCTGATTTTGATAAGTCAGAGTCGGAGCTGTGTTGGCCGTTACATTGATCGACAGAGTGTTGGAAACTTTCGTATTGCCGTCAGCCGCTTCCAAAGTAAACGTAGCAGTTGTCGCGCCACAACTTGCAACGATGTCCGCTGTGACGTTGCCATCTGAGTTAATGATATTTGAGATCGCTACACCATTTGCAGGATTAGGAGAAGTAACCCTCAGACTCAACCCACCATCACCGGTGTAATTAGTGACCCTGGCAATTTGAGCGTTGCGAGATGTGCTGCCTTTCTGCAAAGAGAAACCGGCCGCCGTCTCAAGAGTAGGTTCGTTGAGCAATATAGAAGCGGTGTTGAGATCCACGTTCACGGCGACTAAATCAAACCGGCCATCACCGTTAAAGTCTCCCTTGGTAACGAAGATTGGACTGTCACCCGTTGCAAAATCTTGTTTGGTAAAAGCCGGGACTCTGTCACCTGGAAGAGCAGTGTTCTGGAATACCGAGATGTTGTCGGAATGAGAATTAGCGACCGCGAGATCGAGCTTTCCATCCCCATTAAGATCTCCAACCGTTACTGAAGACGGGTTGAAATTCGTGGTGAAGTCCAGCTTGGTTTGAAAGCTTGGCGTAGCAGCTCCAGGAAGACCGCTGTTGAGCAAGACTGAAACAGTGTTCCCAACAAAGTTAGTCGTTGCGAGATCGAGCTTGCCATCTCCGTTTAAGTCGGCCACTGATACCGAAAGTGGCCTGACACCAGTCGGGAAATCGTGAATAGGCGCAAAACTGATCGCAGCGTCTCCTGGTCGGGTCGTGTTTAGTAACACAGCCACTGTATTCGAATTGGAATTCGCTATCGCTAGATCGAGTCTGCCGTCCGAGTTGAGGTCGCCCACCGAGACGAACCTTGGACCATCACCTGTGGGAAAATCCTGTTTGGGGGCAAAAGCTACCGTCGTCGCAGCTGTAGCCGTGTTGTTAACAAATACTGAGACCGACGAAACCTGGTTGACGACGACCAGGTCAAGCTTGCCGTCTCCGTTTAAATCGTTTGCGCTAACAGACAGCGGACCATTGCTCGTGGCGATGTCTTGTTTGACAGCAAAGCTCGGTGATGTCGCACCAGATGCAGTCGTATTAAGCAACACCGACACAGTGTTGGAACTAATATTCGCAGCTACCAGATCCAACTTTCCGTCCCTATTGATATCGATCGCGGCCACAGATACGGGGTTAGTGCCAACTGCGAAATCTTTCTTTACAGTAAACGAAGAGGAGTTAGCGCCTGGAATGGTCGTATTGAGTAGCACTGATACGCTGTTCGAGCTAACACTCGAGATTGCGAGGTCGGGCTTTCCATCTCCATTGAGATCTCCCACCGCAATGGACCGTGGATTAAGTCCCGTGTCGACATCCTGTTTGAGAGCAAAGCCCGGAGTTGCTGGCCCCCTCGCGGTGCTGTTCAGCAATACTGATACGGTGCTCACATTAAGATTTGCGACAGCCAGATCGAGTTTCCCGTCGCCGTTCAGATCGTTCACTCCAACGAATAATGGAGCATCCCCGGTGGTAAAGTCTTGTTTTGTGGCAAAGCTGGGCGCGGCCTGTCCGGTCACAGTGTTGTTGAGTAATACCGACACGACGGCAGAGTTAAAGTCCGCAACCAACAGGTCCAACCTACCATCGTTATCAATATCGCCAACGGTGACGAAAATTGGACCAACGCCGGTGGCAAATTCCTTCTCAGGGGCAAAGCTTGCGGTCAAAGCGCCAGTGGCAGTCGTATTGAACAACACCGACACGGTGTCGACCGAAAAATTTGCCACAGCGAGATCGAGTTTGCCATCACCATTCAGATCGCCAATTGCGACAAAAGCTACGCTGTCACCTGTCGCGAAATCCTGGATATTGGAAAACGTCAAGGTAACGCTCCCGGGCGCAGTGGTGTTAAGCAGCACGGAGATGCTACTTAAACTGAAGCTGGATACAGCCAGATCGAGTTTTCCATCACCATTTAAATCGCCCAAGGCCACTGAAAGAGGAGAAATGCCCGTGTCGAAATCCTGCTTTGCTGCAAAGCTGATTGCGGCAGCACCCGGCTCGGTAGTGTTTAGCAGTAATGAGATCGAGTTAACCGTGAGATTTACTACCGCAAGATCGAGCTTGCCATCGCCATCAAGATCACCCGCCGTAACATAAATCGGTCCCTGGCTGGTGGCGACATCTTGTTTGGCGGCGAAGTTCACTGTGGTGGAACCAGGCAGCGTCTTGTTGAGCAGCACTGAGACATTATTAGAATTGAAGTTTGCGACGACGATATCAGGCTTTCCGTCACCATTGAGGTCGCCTACCGCGACGGACACCGGGCCAGCACCAACAGCAAAATCCTGTTTGCCGGTGAAACTAGAGTCAATGGCGCCGGGCGAAATAGTGCTCAACAAGACTGATACTGAGTTGGAATTGACATTTGGAACGACCAGATCGGGCTTGCCATCAAGGTTTATATCAGTAACCGCAATTGCTCTTGGATTGGATCCCGTACCAAAGTCTTGTTTCGGGGTAAAGTTGGAAGCGGCGATGCTTGTGCTTGGACCAGCGATAGCAATAGCCAACAGTGTGGCTAATGACAGCAGCGCTATCAAAGAAAGCGGATAACGCAAGATGAATCGACGAGAGTGATGAGCAGCCGAATTTGACGAACCGGCGAAGGGACTAAACACAAAGCGCATATACGTTCTCTCCAAAACACACGACCAAGGCGTCGAGCACTTGCGGACTAATTTCATTTCGCAGGGTTCCTGATTTGTAAGGCGCTACTCTCTAAGCGCCAAACTCATGCTCACCTGCCACTCACAAAGGCGCACCACTACGGTCGGCCTTATAAACACAGGACGCGCCTTAGTGCAGGTTCTGTGCCGCGCTAGAGCTAGAAGAAATATGCTTTTAAGATTGTTGCTTAACCACTGTAGCGTGAGTACTTACAGTTTAAGAAGATGAACGCGCGTAAGTGTGAAGTCGACTCTGGTCCAAGGCTGTTCTATCCATATTGGTAGGCGAGCTACGATATGCGGTGGGTGAAAAGCTGATTGGTCGTGTCTTTAACTTTTATGTCAAAGCATCACGGTGACCGTTTCGGCTTTGCGAGTTTAATGTGCTCAACCTTTCTCAGATCAGTCTCTACTCCATTCTGTACCAGCACCGGAGAGAAGTGTTGGATCTCGCCGGCCTCATTCTTAGTAGCGCGAATGAGTACTTCTCCGGAAACCTGCCGGCCATCACTCATGATAACCAGGTCTTTTTTCACTGCACCCTCCGGTAGCTCAGGTAGCGGATTCCCTGCTGAATCCGTCCTCGCCGCACCACGCGCTGAAATATTCCGGCTCATCGAGACAATATCTGATCGCTTGAGTTGCTTTCCCTCACCAACTTCTCCGCTCATGCCGTACTTGAGAACTTCTTTGTCGAGCGACCAGACTGGCGCTGCGTCGATCCGGCTTCCATCACGTAAGTAGATGGACCAAACGTCCCAGCCCCCTTGCGCCATGGCCGTCATCTCACAGAAAAGGCCAAGGGAGAGCGTCGCAATAATCATCACGAACTTTTTTGAGTGCATCATGAACCTCCTGAGAAGTTGCAGCGGAGAGTTAGAGATCAACTGGTGAACTGCCAGTCCCCGCCCTCATTGATACGTGGCTTGAAACTCAAAAACATAACCGACTGGGTTGCAGGAATGCTGAATTACACCACAATCGGACTAATTCCTCCAGGAAATCGGTCTGAGTGATTGCCTGTCCGGTCATTGAGAATGAAAGCAGTCATTTAACGTTTGGTACAACCGCGATCATAAGAAACTTATTTCCCTCCACCAGTTAAGAGCGGCTCCCTGAAAAAGGGCTAAAAATCCAGTTAAATGTAAGTTGCGGACATCCGATAAGCGTGCGGCACATTGATTGCCCAAGTAGCGACTCGAGCCTGGTTGGTTGATTTGCCCTTAACGTCCACGGCTCGCATGTGGTCCTAAGGCGTTTCAAACGCATCGTTCCTGCAGTAGTTTCCCTCATGGACCACCAAACAAGATTCTTTTAGCAAACACGTAACTGTTGGAGGTTCCCCGTAGTGCCATGTCGAACTTAACGAGATCAAAATTTGCCCGGCTTCTTTCCCTTCTCCTTCTTGCAGCCTTGGTTGTATCCGGTCTGAAGGTGTCTCAGGTTGCTCACGCAGCAAATCAACGCACCTGGACCGGCGCTCATCCGCCAACCACTTTAAGCAGCGCAGGTAATTGGTTAGGCAGCATAGCGCCCGTCGCCGGAGATGATCTGTTCTTCCCTGCAGACGCTAAGCGGAAATCAATTAGAAACAACTTTCCGAACCAGACCAGCTTCAATACGCTTAACTTCTCCGGTAGTAATTACAATCTCCGGAAAAATTCATTGAGCCTGGTCGCCGGGATCAATACTTCCAACGTGAGTGGGTCGAATCAACTTTCTTTGCCGATCCTGATTACTGCGGATCAAACATTCAACTCTGCCAACATCGGCACCACGCTAACCTTTAATGGACCAGTCAATCTCAACTCGAACGTGTTGACTGTTGCGGGCGCAGGAAATACGAGATTCGCTGCAGTTGTCAGCGGCTCCGGCGGAATCACAAAGAATGGTTCAGGCACACTGACACTCTCGTCCAATAACTCCTATAGCGGCACAACCAGCATGGTCGCGGGTAGGCTAATCGTTTCCGGTTCGCAACCAAACAGCAGTGTGGCTTTGAGTGGTGGAACCCTCAGCGGGACCGGGCGCGTGGGCGCGATTAACGCTACGGGCGGAATGATTGAACCCGGCAGCGCCTCGGCACCCGGAATCTTGAATAGTGGCAACGTTGTGCTCAACCCAACTACATCGTTGGTTATTGATCTTAATGGGACCACAGCCGGCACGGGATACAGACAACTAAACGTCACTGGCAGTGTAGATCTCGGCGGCAGTGTGCTGGACGCATCCGCCAATTTCCAATCGGTAATCGGCGACCAATTTACTATCGTCAACAATGATGGTAACGACGCTGTCGTTGGAACATTTGCTGGCCTGGCCGAGGGCGCCGATCTAACCTTAGGTGGACTGGCATTTACCATCAGCTATCAGGGTGGTTCTGGAAATGACGTAGTTTTAACTCGCGTCACCTCGCCGGCGCCGCCGCCACCAACGATCTCAATTGACGATGTATCCGTTAACGAAGGTAACAGCGGTTCGACCGATGCAATTTTCACACTGACACTCTCTGCCCCAAGCGATCAAACCGTGACTGTCGACTATGAGACCGCAGACGAGTCTGCGACGTCGCCTGACGATTATGTTTCCGCGTCGGGTACGCTAGCTTTCAATCCCGGTGAAACATCCAAAACCATCACCGTGCAAGTTAATGGTGAGACTTTGAACGAGGATGATGAGACTTTCATCGTCAGTTTAAGAAAATCAACTAACTCGGGCCTGGTCGATTCTGAAGGCCGCGCCACGATCATGAACGATGACGCGGAACCGACAATCTCAGTCGGCGATGCGAGCGTAGCTGAAGGAAACAGTGGATCAGTTGACGTGGCATTGCCAGTTACTCTTTCGACGGCAAGCGGTAAAACGGTAACGGTCAATTTCGCGACCGCTGATGGATCCGCTACCGAACATCCGGGCAATGATTACGCCGGTGTTTCAGGAGTAATCACTTTCACGCCTGGAGAAACAGATGACGAGGTGGATGTTACGGTCAACGGAGACACAAACGTCGAGTCAGACGAGACGTTCTTTGTAAATCTGACGAGCCCAACCAACTCGAGTGTTGCAGACGGCCAGGGCCAGGGGACCATCATCGACGATGATGCCGTAGCACCAACTCCTACCCCTACGCCAACGCCGGAACCATCGCCGACACCTACGCCTGATCCATCTCCGTCGCCAACCCCAAATCCATCACCATCGCCATCACCATCGCCGACGCCGACACCGAATCCATCGCCGTCACCATCGCCGACGCCGACACCGAATCCGTCGCCGTCACCAACTCCGACACCGACACCAACTCCGTCGCCGTCACCAACTCCGACGCCCACACCAACTCCGACGCCGACACCGATTCCGTCGCCGTCACCAACTCCGACGCCGACACCGGATCCGTCGCCGTCGCCAACTCCAACGCCGAGTCCTACACCTGGTAACACGGTGCAATTTAGTGCAGCAAGCTACACAGTGGGTGAGGGTTCTGGCAGTCTGGTCATCACGGTGAGTCGTTCAGGTGATGTTTCCAACAGCGCTTCCGTCGCGTATGGAACGTTCGACGGAACAGCTTCAGAACGGACTGACTTCACCACCGCTGTCGGTACGTTGCGCTTCGCAGCAGGTGAGACCAGTAAATCGTTCGTGGTCTTCATCACTGACGACAACTACCTGGAAGGCAGTGAGCTTTTTACAGTCGGTCTCAGCAATCCCCAGGGCGTCAGCAATGGCAGCCAGTCAACCGCCAGCGTGACGATAACTGATAACGACTTTGCCCAATCACTGTTGAACCCAAGCGACGACGCTTCGTTCTACGTGAGACAGCACTATGTCGACTTTCTCAACCGCGAGCCGGATCCATCCGGCCTCAACTTCTGGTCCAACGAAATAAGCAGCTGTGGCTCAGATGCGAATTGCATTAGCATCAAGCGTGTCAACGTCTCAGCCGCATACTTTCTATCAACCGAGTTCCAACAGACCGGCTACATGGTCTATCTCTTGCAAAAGGCCTCTTACGGTAGCGTGCCACGCTACCGGGCGTTCATTGGTAACACCGCAGAAATTGGCAGGGGCGTTATTATTGGAGCTCCTGGCGCGGAGGAACTCTTGGAAGCTAACAAAACAGCGTTCATTGACGAATGGGTGAACAGCCCTGAGTTTAAGAGCCTGTACGATGGCATGAGTGACGCTCAGTTCGTGGCGGCTCTGTTCAGCAACGCTGGGATCGCCAACCCCGCACAGGTCAATGGCATGATCGAAGGTTTGCAGGCAAGCACACTGTCGCGAAGTGCAGTATTACGACAGTTGATAGATGATCCTGCTTTCCAGGAGAAAGAATTCAACTCCGCGTTCGTGTTAATGCAGTACTTCGGATACCTGCGAAGGGATCCGGATGCTGCCCCCGACAACAACCTTGATGGTTACAATTTCTGGTTGACCAAACTCAATCAGTTTAACGGCAACTTCGTTAATGCTGATATGGTCAAGGCTTTCATCTCGTCGACCGAGTACCGCCAGAGATTTGGTCAGCAGTAACGGTCACCTGTTAATCCAGGCGACATTCACGAGAGGCCCAACATTTAGTTGGGCCTCTCTTTTTATTTGGTCGCAAAGAGGGTAAGGGAGAACTGCGTTGGCTAACAGATACATTTTGCAGACACCACCGACTTCAGCAGTTGTGGGTTGCTGGTCAATTTCGAAGGTTACACCGAAGGTGCTGGCCAAGTTCAGCCCAGGGTTGAGCTTTGCCAACCCTGGGCTAGAGGAACGATTAGTTGTGTCAAAACCCTGCAGGGGTTTGCGAATCGGTTTACGGTTAGAGTAAAGCGGCGTAACCCATTCAGGGTTGCGATTCCTGCAAAGACATCGGGGACCCAGGGTTGCCAAAGCTCAACCCAGGGCTCAAATTGGCCAACACCTTCGGTGTAAACCCAAGGGAAAGCGACTCTTCACACAGTCTGAAGGTGGTCATTGGTGACGGTGCGGTCCACCAGCTCTGCTCAGAGTGGTTCGGTTGCGCGTAACGATGCTGGAGCGAATGTAATGATTTTTTGGAGAAGGCGATACCTGGACCTCGCTTGTAATTTCAACGATGGGTGGATATTTCTCAAGCACCATCATTGTGATCCGTTTGTTCAGAATCTCCCAGTAGTCAGTCTTATTCGGATAGTTCGCAAGGAGTGTTTCGATATCTCTGGCGACTGCGGTGAAATCCGGATATTCAGCGTTCGTAATGCGAGCTTTATAGCGATAGCGGATCATAATATTGAGGTTGTTATTCTCGCCCTGATGATCGATCTTGAAGTCCTTAATTAGAAACTTAAACTCCTCGGTCAGACCACCTGGCACCGTAGCTGTGCCCGACTTCTCTTTAAGTCTTGTAATCGTTGGCGAAACCTGAGTTGAGATGATTGAGGCCTGGGCCATGCCAACGCAAATCAGAATTCCCAACATCGCTATGCACGACGCCAACCGCCGCCTAAAACTTCGCCGTTTCGTCAAAGTGTTTCGTTCCTCTCTTTCGATCAAATCTAGTGAGGCGGCCACGGAGGGCCGCCCCTACAACTAGCGCCAGCTTTGTAGTACCTCGACATTCAAGCGCTGGATTTAAAATCGTTCGTGTTCCTGGCTTAACTGCTACTTCCTAAAGAAGCGGTCTGCAAAATCACACGAAATCATAATGTTAGACCACATTGATGGTCCAACCAGTCAAGGGTTTTACTGACGCGCAAACGGGCCCGCCATCTCGTGTTTTTCCAAAGATCTTTACTTCGAGAACGCCACCTGGCTTGTTCGTAACACTCTTGATGAGCTTCCAGTTAATCTCTCTAAGGCCGACCTTCGCTCTCCTGGTCCAACACGAATCCCATTGACCGGCCAGTGTTCCCGAATTGACATAGACAAACCTGGCTGAGGTCGGCCCCTGCACAAAGGGCCCGAGAAAGTTGGGACTACCGTCGGCGCGTTCTTGTACGCGAATTGAAAAATCGAAAGACAAATCCGACCCGTTAGCCAGTATCGGAGTGACAACTTCGGACTTGCCTTTCTGAATCGCAAAAAGAACTCCTGCTGGCGGATCAACAACAGTGATACGAAGAGGTATCAGTATTTCAGCTTTTGCCATTGACTCTGAGTCTCGCTCTTAACTGATTTGAGGTTTAATAAGATACAAAACTACTCATTCACCGATAATCTTTACAAGCACCCGTTTACGGCGTTGCCCATCGAATTCACCATAGATGATCTGCTCCCATGTTCCGAAATCCAGACGTCCTTCGGTAACAGCAACAAGCGCCTCGCGTCCGAGCAGATGGCGCTTCATGTGTGCGTCAACAATATCTTCTCCGATAACTTCGTCACTGTATTCACCAACCGATAGTACCGGCGCGAGCTTCTCTAGCCAGACTTGATAATGTCGATATAGTCCCTCCTCCTCATCGTCAATGAAAACTGATGAGGTGACGTGCATGGGATTGATTAGTACAAACCCCTCGGTAATGCCACTCTCGCTCAAGCATTCTTTGATCGTCGACGTGATATTGAGAAACCCCTGTCGTTCCGGTAAATCAACCGATATTTCTTTCCGGTAGGTCTTCATAATCCCTTCCAATTCTGAGCACGAACACCGAGTAGCTTTAGCCCCGGCAGTCCTGCACCTTAATAACTCCGCATTCAAACCGTCATCGCTAACATGCATTTTTAATTCTAAACCCGCTTAGCGAATATGGCGCAAGATTATCGCGACCAGAAAAGCAACTGGTTTCGACAGAACTCTTAGGGGCAGAGTTCTCGCGAGTAAGCCAAAATGCAGACTACTTTAGCTCGCCTGGTTTTAATAGATTTGGAAGAAGATGAGGAGTTCTGAGTTTGTGAGGGAGATGTAAACTTCGAAGTCCGGTTTAAAACGTGGCCGAGGTAGGGTTTGCTTGGGGTCTTTGGCGTGTAAGTGGCGTCACTATGTTACCCAGTGAGCGTTGTGTCTCTCGAGCGGTATTCACTTGCACTTTGTCCTGTCAATTCTTTGAACGTTCTTGAGAAGTAATGACTATCGGCAAATCCGACTTTAACAGCGACCTCTTTCACGCTGTAGCGATGCGAGGCTAGTAAACGCTTTGCTTCCTCGATTCGCGTGTGACGTAATAGATGGCGAAAGCTCACGCCAACTTCTTGATTCAGGATGTGTGAAAGCTGAGTCGGAGAAATCGGCAACGACTTTGCCACTTTCTCCAGGTCGAGAGCAGGATCTGAGTAGTTGTCAGCAATTATTCGCATCACATTCCGCACAGTATCGAAGTTGTATTCCTTGTGCGTATGTTCACACGGTTTGAGGGGTAGAACTTTTCTCACTGAGTTAACTAGCTCGAGGTCATTCTTGTGAGATTGGTCGCTTAATACAAACTCTCCGCGGATGATCTCTTCTTCTCTACCCTTCACAGCAACACGGCGTAGTATAAGGATCGGCACATCAGTGTATGCCTCGCGGATTTGACTGATGAAGGGTCTTCGCACCGGATAATTTGGAGCACCGATGACAATGAAGTCGATAGCGTCATGACGATTAATCATGTCGCCGTTTCCCCTGCTGTCGACTGCAGTAAGGCGGGCACACTTCGAGTTACGAATGATCTCGGTAATATGCTCGCAGCAGTCAATAGCCATGATATGCAATTGCTCGTCGGGGTTCACAACTTGTTCCTCGTTAGGCAATACGTCCTCATTAGCCATTTCCTTCGTCCTCCAACAAATGGTACCGACCCGAGGCTTTGTTCCGATTGTTCGGCCACAGCTGGCGACGAGTCGAGTCCTTTATAGATAATCCGCAGTTCCATCCTTCCTGGAAGTACCGCGCCCAGAAAAGTCCACCGAATTAGTGATAAAGGTTGTCAGGTTTTGTCTGACAGATTTTCTAGCGAAATCTTTTCGTGACAATGGGCTTTGAACTTTTGCACAAGCTGATCGCCCGGGCCCTGTGGAAAAGTCCACGCAAATATTGCAGTGAGGTTATGAGCGTCTTGCAAATGTCTGGCTCGTAAGGGCTTGGGTGGGCATCCGAAGAATGGAAAAAGTAAAACTCCATCGCTTCAAACCGCTTCTACACTACAAACAGGTTCAATGGTCACGTTTTCGTGCTAGAGTTTTTTTGCACGATTAATCCCGCGTGCGTGTTGGGCTGTTCCTAGCCAACAAAAAAACTTCACCAAACGATCAAGCCCCGACGTATTTGAGTCCCCTTCAGAGCGTGGGTAAAGGCGGAGACAGGTGCCGGCAACTCGGACCTTTTTCCGCTTCAAGATCTTGCTCAGATCGAACGTGTGAGCAGTAGACGGCCATGGGCCTGAGGCACTTTGGTCGAGCGGTCGATGTGTGTCTGAACACTCGGTCGTGATTTCCAAACAAGGTTTCTAGGCGAGGGGCAGGTACCTCCGCCGACTGAGGAAAGGTTAAGTGAAATACATTAGGTCAAATAAAACTGTTACTTCGTCTTTTATTTATCGTTACTCGATTGTCGTCATTATTTCTTTGCTCGCTTGCGGAATCGCAGGCGCTGGCAAAATCTTAACCACCAGACAGGTAACGCTGTTTGCGGCAAGACATGTTGATCAACCGGCACGAACGAAGCCGACCAATCAGCAGCCGCTCATCAAATCAGCTAAGAGCGACCGTCCAAATGTGACCCCTTCTCGGAATACTTCGGCTCTGAGTAGTCCTTCGACTGCAATTGAGCTGCAGCGTGCCGTGGCGATGGCAAGCGGTTCGAGTCTGTTCGGAAGATTTAGCATCACGCAGTTAGGAAGCTCGAATATTTCTTTCCCGTCGGCGATGCTTGGGGCGGCTCCGGTCGATGCTCCAGCACCGTTAATAATAACGGAGGTCGATTCGACGCGCGCCATTGCTCTCGAAACCGTCTCAGCCAAGGCGGAGCCGTTTTCGACCCGGTCAGTTGTTCCATTCGTTGTCTCTCCGGATCAGCAAACGCGAATCTCGCTTTATGCGATGAACATTGGACCCGCCTTTGGCGACGCCGACGCTTCGTCCATCACAGTTGATGCGGAAGACTTTGCGCGAAATCATTATCCCTTGATGGTTGAGGCTGTCACTGAAGTACAGGGATACCCAGATTTAAAAATGGTAGTTGTCCGATTGGACGAAACGCTTCCAGCAATGGGGGATGTTCTTGTCAGCATCCGCGCGCATGGAAAGACCAGCAATCGCGCGCGTCTTGGCATTGGTACTGTGGGCGCTGGATTGCCTGACGATTCGACACCGGCTCCTATGGGAACCGACGTCACGATGACTGCCCTGGCGCCGCAGAGCGTTCCTACTATCACTGGATTCCAGTTGCACGACGCAGCGAACAACGTTTATTCGCTTTCAAATGGCTTCCAGCTGCAGACGGGTGTGATGTCCGAACCGCTGCAAATCTATGCACTTGTTGGTTCCGTTCCAGTAGGCAGCGTCCGCATGAAATTGGCGAGCATCGACGATCGGATTGATAATAATGCACCATACTACACTGGTCAGTTTAGATTATCGCAGCTTGGAGTCGGCACTGCCCAGGTGATGGCAACCCCCTATACGAAAAGAAATGGTAAAGGATCGCAGGGCACCAGTCTGGCGGTATCGATTCAGGTTGTAAGCTCAACTCCAACACCAACTCCGACTCCGACTCCAACGGCAACGCCGACACCAACTCCGACGCCGACCCCTACTCCAACACCAACTCCAACGCCCGGCGGTACTACTTCTCCAAACGGAACAAAGGCGGCGACGATTACTGATGCTGGAGGTTATGTATGGACCCTCGGATCAAACCGTGAAACACTCCGCAACGGAGTTTGGGTAGGAAACGGTTACGGAACGATTTACAAATGGTACGGTGGAGTAGTGTACGTATTAGGCACCGATGGCACATGGTGGCAGTGGTCATTTAATTCGTCATGGACTCAGTATGGACCAACAGAACCCGGTACGTCTCCGACGCCGACTCCGACACCAACTCCGACGCCTACTCCGACGCCGACTCCAACACCAACTCCGACACCGACTCCGACCGCGACGCCGACTCCAACTCCCATACCTACGCCAACGCCTACTCCGATACCAACACCGACTCCTACTCCGTCGCCAACGCCGGGGTCAACAACGATTTATGTTGCTCCAAATGGTCTACCCGGGAATAGTGGCAGTGCGAGTTCACCAATTGATCTTGCAACGGCGGTGTCTTCTGCCGGGCCCGTTCGTGCTGGTTACACCGTCCAACTGAGTGCGGGGATTTATCGCTATAGTTCTGTGACTTTCGCTCCCGGCGGAACGAGTCCTAGTGTGATGACGGTCTTTAAAGCGGCGCCTGGCGCGCGTGTGATCATAACCACCCCGTCAAACACCCCTCCGAACATTTATATGGGAAATTACACGCGCCTCGACGGACTGTGGATTGGCGGTAACCGACAAACCGCGGACCAGTCCGGAATTTATATAGGTGGAAGTCCCATATCACACTGGAAGCAGATCGTAAATTGCACGATTTTTGGCTACTTCGGCGCAATTAAGGCTAGTGAGACTGAGTATGCCTTATTC
>DASROI010000532.1:0-11575 GCA_035646955.1 Pyrinomonadaceae bacterium | reverse complement strand
ACAGTACAGTACCGCGAGCGAAGCGACCGGGCACACTCCACGAACCAACCATCAGAATTTAGCCGTGATGTCGAGTGTGCCATCCGGTCGCTGCGCTCGCGGTACTGATCGCTCGACACTCACCAAGATTAGAGTTTTTGTGCAAAGCCTTGTGGCAATGGAAAAAAGTGCAGGCAGAACGTTTATTTCTCATGAATCATCGGCCATTTGTCATATCGATCGCGTACCGGGATTTCATGACCACACAATTCGCCTATTTGTATCTTTCTCTGCGTCACTCTGCGATTCTCTGGCGTTACTCTGCGATGCTTCGGTGTACACAACCAGGATGAATTCTATATTGGACTCAGAAAGACGCAGAGAGACGGAGAGTGGCGCAGAGCTGGATCGGTAATGCGTCGCTGAGATCCTGGAACGTCGACCGTTCCAGGAGTACAGTCGTCGGTTATGGTTTCTGTAATGGCATTTATCGTCCATGGCTGGGATATTTTTGGTATTGTCTGAATGGTGGAAAAACAAATAACGGTACAACTAGACCGCGTCAGTAAAAGATTTGGCGACTTCACTGCTGTCGATGATCTTAGTCTCGAGGTCCGCGCTGGTCGTGTGTTCGGTCTGCTCGGACCAAACGGAGCGGGCAAGAGCACCACCATTCGCATGATCGTCAATATCACCGCTCCCGACTCCGGAACCATCCACCTCTTTGGTCAGCGAATTGATCCACAGTTGCAGGATCGAATTGGTTATCTTCCAGAAGAACGTGGCCTCTACAAACGGATGAAGGTGGTTGACCAAATACGGTTCTTTGCCGAACTGAAAAACGTGCCTCGAGCGGTTATTGAAAAGCGAATCGATGAGTGGCTGGACCGTTTGAAACTAACCGAGTGGAAACACAAACGGTCGAGGGAACTCTCAAAGGGTATGCAGCAAAAGATCCAGTTCATAACTGCGGTGATACACGATCCCGATCTTCTGATTCTCGACGAGCCGTTTTCCGGTCTCGATCCTGTGAATGTTTCGCTACTCAAGGAGGTAGTCGCAGATCTCAAGAAAGCGGGGAAAACAATTATTTTCTCGACGCATTTGATGGAGACTGCAGAAAAGCTTTGCGACGACATATGTTTGCTGAATAGATCCAGAAAAGTCCTCGACGGTAGCCTCCGCCAGGTAAAGAGTAGTTTTGGCAAGAACACGATAGCGCTTCGGGTTGAGGGTGGGAACGGTTTGTTAACGCAGTCGAGGTTAATAAGCAAAGTCGAACACCACAGTGATGAAACGGAAGTGTTGCTAAACGAAAATGCGGATCCGCAGGAGTTGCTGAAGCAACTGATTGACTCAGGAGCTGTGATCACAAAGTTTGAGATGATTGAACCAAGCTTGCATAACATCTTCATCGAGAAAGTCAGCGAGACCCGATGAAAAAGTTTGTGGCCGTCGTTAAACGTGAATATTTTCAACGCGTGCGCAGTCGCATGTTCATAGTCACGACTATTCTCTTGCCGTTGATGATGGCGTTGTTTGGAATTGTACCGGCTGTCGTTTTATCGATTAATGCAGGGGACGCGTCACGAATTGCAGTTGTAGATCAAACGGGAAAGCTGTTCGACAGACTCCAGAGTGTGCTAGTTGAGGAGCAAGGCGTTGAAGCTGCGACGGGAGTGGATAATCCAATAAGGATCCCGTCCAACACATCACCCAGCACTAATACCGCGAACAACATCATTCTGCGAAACGTGACGGACAACACGCGACCGATCGACGACCTGAAAGCTGATCTGGATAAAGAGTTAAGTGCGAAACAGATCGATGGTTACATCTTAATCCCGGCCGACATAATGGAAAATGGAGGCGCCAGATTCTTTCGGGGAAACTCAAGTGATTTTTTTATTTCACGTCGCCTTCGGACTGCTCTAACCAGGGTCGTGCGCGAACAACGACTCCTCGACGCGAATGTAGATCCACGAACCGTGAGGGAGCTCGATCGACCAGTTGGCCTGGTTGCCACGAGGGTCAGTACTTCGGGTGAGGTGCGCGATTCGGCAGCGGGCCTTGCCTTTGTTTTCGGGATTGGTTTGATCATGTATATCTCGGTCCTGTTGTACGGGCAGGTGGTGTTGGGCGCGGTCATTGAAGAAAAGGAGACGCGTATTGCCGAGGTTCTTTTTTCGTCAGTCAAACCCTTCACGCTCATGATCGGGAAGTTGGTTGGAGTGTCTTTTCTTGCGCTCACTCAATTGGCTATCTGGGGAATTGCGATCGGGGGACTCGGGGCGTACGGAATTTCTGTGCTCGCTTCGAGAGGGGTGCCGACAAGTATTCCGAGTCTCCCGTTTGTCTTCTACATCTATTTTGTTCTGTTCTTCCTGTTGGGTTACTACGTTTACTCGACCCTCTATGCATTGGTTGGCTCGATCGTGACGACTGCGCAAGAGGGTGGTCAGCTGGCGATGCCGATCATTTTGCTGCTAGCGGTCGGTTTTTATCTGTTCTTGCCGGTGAGTCGGAATCCGGATTCGAATTTCGCGTTCTGGGTATCGCTGGTCCCATTCTTCGCGCCGATCACGATGTTGATGCGGATAATAACGCAGACCCCGCCGTTCTGGCAGATTGCGTTGTCGTTGTTCATTGGATTTTCAACGATCGTTTTATTTACCTGGTTGGCGTCGAAGATCTATCGAATTGGGATGTTGATGTATGGAAAGAGAGCCTCGATTCCAGAGATAGTGAGATGGTTGAGGGAATAGGTCTGATAGGTCCTATTCTTTCTATCGGTCTAATAGGTCGCATAGGTCCTATTCTCCATAGGTCAAGCAAAACCCATAGCCCATGATCGAAATTGAAAAAAAATACCGCCTCACTCCGGACCAGAAAAAAGCGATTCTCTCGCGCCTCCGCTCCCTTGGGTTGCGGCGCATCAAAAAAGAGTTCGAAGAAAACATCCTTTATACCGGACCCAACCTCGACATCCGTTCGGCTGTTGTTCGTCTGCGAAAAGGAGGTGAGCGAACTACTCTCACTTACAAGAAGAGGTTTGCCTCCGCATCGGCAATCAAACGACAACTTGAAGAAGAGACGGACGTTTCAAATGCCGGGGCGGTCCAGGCCATTCTTCAACATCTTGGTCTGACTCCGTCAGTTGTCTACGAAAAGCGTCGGCAGACATGGCGAATGGGTGCTGCTGAGTTGGTGATAGATGAATTACCTTTCGGACTCTTCATGGAGATTGAGGGAACGGCTGCTGAAATCCGCCGGATCGAGAAAGAATTAAACCTAAACGGTGTACGCCCAGAGAAACAGACTTATCCACAGCTGGCGAAAAAGTACGGTACTTCGAAAGGCAAGATAATTGAGTCGCGGTTTCGGTGAACGCATCATTCGCGGACAATTTTTGTCCGGAAATCGCTAACAAATTTCGTCAGTTCAAGTGCCGCGGACAGTAAATACCAACAAAAGTGACCATTAATTCACGGTACAGCGGTTGATGTTAACGCGGTGAGCCCTGCATGGCTCATTGCTCGTTTTGAACCTTTGACTGTTGTAACCTGAAATGTTTGTTGCTTCTTTATTCTTATTAACTTGTCTAGCGCTCGTGATTCACGAGCTAGGTCACCTCGCGGCCGCAAGAAGCTGTAAAGTTCCTTGTTCAGAACTTGGATTGGGACTTGGACCAAAGCTGCTCGCATTCAAGATCGGCTCGATTCGATTTAGTGTGCGAGCTATTCCTCTCGGCTCGTTTGTGATGCTGGATAGTTCAGTATTGAAAACGAGGTCAGTCCATCAACAACTATTTGTGCATCTGGCGGGAATTCTGTTCAATCTCGCGGTTGGGTTCGCGACTTTCGGAACAGTTTTCTGCTGGATCAACCTGCTAATAGCGGCCGGTAATCTCTTGCCGCTTTACCAGCATGACGGATGGAAATGTGGCGTCGTGTTGATGCGAGCTTTAATTCAGCGCAAGAGTCAGCCTGCAGAATGGGCGTTTACCTTCTCGGGCGGTTTTGCGAGTCTTGTGCTCGGGTGGGTAGTAATCAGGATGTTTATCTAAGGCTCCGTCACCCCACTAACACTAAAACTGCCGTCGACCCTCAAGTCGGCGGCAGTTTTCATTTGTGTGACTGACCTGTAGACCGCGGGACTCAGCCGGCGGTACTGAACTGGTCTCGCATTGCCCGATAAAGAAGAGGGGCGTCCACGGAGGGACGCCCTTACAACTTATTTGACGGGTTTGAAGAGGGCGAAGATGGAGGTCGAAAGCTTGATCGCGGTTGGTCCAGTGTAACTGTTCAGGTACACATCAAGCCTGTAACAATTATTCGTCGCCAACCCGAGAGCTTTCGTATCCAGGTTATAAATCCAGAAGCCTGGAGTACCTGCGTTCCAGCGGAAGAGATTCGTGTTGCCATTCGCATTGCCGGCATCCGCATACTCTTCAACCAGTGAGTTACCATCATCCGCAGTGCAGTTAGAGCCCATCACTCGCATTAGAACGGTGCCAGCTTCCACTGGAACGCCATTCTTGTAGATCTGGACCTTCACTGGAATCACTCGTCCATTCTTGCCGGTGTTGAGTCGATAGGTCGAAAGAGTCGACTCATCGATCGGCATCAAGTAATGAATGGTGTAGTTGTTTACCGAGTAATTACCCGTAATAGTCTGGGCGCTCGTTACGTTGATTGGACTCGACGGCAAGCTACCACCGTTGGTCAGTTCGTACTGTGTTGAGCTTACCGGGTCCGTCGAAACTGGCGTCGAGTAAACATACGCCAGGCTGGTCCCGTTGTCGTACCAATCACTAAATGGCAGGTTCGGGGCAGTCTTTGCGTTACCTCCGACTGTTACGACAGTGTTGGCTCCGGTAGCACTGGATCCACCGATGGGTAGACCAGTTGCTGTGAAGGTCAGCTGCCATTGGACCACGTAGTTGCCGGTGATCGTGCTGGCTGCTGTAACACTTGTTCCGGTCGGGATTCCACTGACCGAAGTTCGTTTGTAGCGTTTAGTTGATGACGAACTGTTAACAAAAGCCTCATAACTATAGTTAACGGTCGCGCCATCATCGAACCAATCCGTGTAGGGTAGGTCGGTCGCCTGTTTGGCAGAAGCACCTACCGTAGCAACTGTGTTGGTCCCAGTGTCGCCGCCTATTCCCGATTGGGCGAAGGTCAGCTGCCACTGAGTAACGTAGTTGCCTGTGATGGTGCTGGCGGCCGTGACTGCGGCTCCCGATGCGATCCCGCTAACTGAATCGCGACGGTAACGCTTGGTCGAAGCCGGACTGGTATCAACATTGGTCTCATAGCTGTAGCTGATGTTGCTGCCGTCGTCGAACCACTCGGTATAGGGAAGCACGCCCTTCGCTTTAGCATTCCCGCTTACCGTGACCACGGTGTTCGCAACAGTGTCCGAACCGATACCAGTTTGAGCGAAGGTAAGCAGCCACTGGATTACATAATTCGCAGTGATAGACCGGGCCTGGTCCATCGTGACCGCGACTGGATTAGCACTGTTTGGCGAACCAGAAACGTCACCTGTCCAGTTGGTAAAGCGCCAACGTTTGGTTGCAGTTTCCGCAACGGGAGTGGCGGCCGTCAGGTTCAAATTGGTGCCATCGTCGTAATACGTGCCGTTAGTGCCGCCACTAATGTTCGACAACCCACCTGGGACACCTGCCGTGATGGCGAGTGTCAGTTGATACTGAGCGACGTAGTTTCCAGTGATCGTGTTTGCACCGGAAACTGTGTAACCCGATGCTGGACCAGTTACCGACGTACGACGATAACGCTTGCCGGTGATGGTGCTGGCTACCGGATCGTTGTATGAGTATGTGACCGTCACGCCGGCATCGACATACTTGGTGAACTCGAGATCCGCGTATGTCTTATCGCTTCCGTCAACAGTCACAACTGTTAAGGTCGCATCAGATGTGAGTCCAGTCTGTTTGAAGTGCTGCGCAAACTGCGCGACGTAGTTGCCCACGACCGTGTTCGCAGCCGACACTGAGTAACCGGATGCTGGTCCAGTCACTGAATCGAGTCGATACTGCTTGTCGGTCACGTTGCTCGTTACCGGATTGGTAAACGTATAGCTGACAGTTGCCCCCTGGTCGACAAACTTGCTAAAGGGCAGGTCGCCGAATTCCTGGGCATCACCATCCACCGTTACTACAGTGTTAGTCGCGTCGCTCGCCAATCCAGAGTGATTGAATGTCTGCAAGTATTGAGCAACGTAGTTTGCTGTGATGGACCGCGGTTGATTCATGGTCACTGCCACCGGATTCGAAGTATTCGGAGGTGTCGTGACGTCGCCGGTCCAATTGTCAAAGCGCCAACGCTTCGTAGCTGTCTCAGTTACCGGTGTTGCCGCTGAGAGATTCAGGTTGGCGCCACTGTCGTAGAACGTTCCATCGCTGCCGCCGGTAATATTTGCCAGTCCGGCCGGCACTCCCGCTGTGATGAAGAGTGACAACTGATACTGGATCACATAGTTACCAGTGACAGTACTTGCGCCTGACACCGTATAACCCGTTGTTGGTCCGCTTACGGAATCGAGACGATAACGCTTGCCGGTGATGGAGCTACTTACTGGATTATTAAACGCGTAAGTAACTGTTGCACCGTCGTCCACGTACTTGTTGAACGGCAACATAGCCAGAGTCTTGGCATCTCCGTCTACGGTAACAACGGTTCCAGTAGCGTCTGCCGCCAAACCCGAAGACGTGAACGTTTGCAGGAACTGGGCCACGTACGCTCCGGTGATTGTGTTAGCGGCTGATACTGTGAATCCAGTAGCTGGACCAGTAACGCCGTTGAGGCGGTACTGTTTGCCGCTAACGCTGCTTGTAACGGGATCTGTAAAGCTGTAGCTCACAGTTGCGCCCGCATCGACGAACTTGCTGAAAGGCAAGTCGCCACTTGTCTTCGCGCTGGCATCGACAGTCACAACTGTTCCAGTTGCGTCACCACCGAGTCCGGTTGCCGTAAACGTTTGCCGGTACTGGGCAACGTAATTCGCAGTAACTGAACGCGCCTGGTTCATGGTCACGCCTACCGGGTTCGAAGTGTTCGGTGGTGTTGGAACGTCGCCGGTCCAGTTGTCAAAGCGCCACTGTTTGTCGGCGCCATCGGCCACTGGTGTGGCTGCCGTAAGGTTCAAGGCAGTTCCGTCGTCGTAGAAATTCCCGCTTGTTCCGCCCGTAATGTTCGAAAGCCCACCTGGAACACCAACTGTAATTGCAAGAGTTAGCTGGTATTGGGCCGCGTAGTTACCGGTGATGGTGTTGGCCCCTGACACCGTATATCCGGTTGCCGCTCCAGTGACCGAGGCGAGACGGTACTGTTTGCCGCTGACGCTGCTGGTCACCGGGTTCGAGAACGTGTAGCTGACAGTCGCTCCCGTATCGACAAACTTGGTGAACGGCAAATCGCCGAACGACTTGTTGACACTATCCACAGAAACGACCGTGCCTGTTGCGTCTGCTAGCAGTCCTGAGTGAGTAAAGGTTTGTAGATATTGAGCCACGTAATTGGCTGTTATTGAACGCGCCTGGTTCATTGTCACTGAAACAGGATTGGAGGTGTTTGGCGGACTGGTTACATCGCCGGTCCAATTATCGAAGCGCCATTGCTTGGTTGGACCATCAGCGACGGGAGACGCTGCGGTTAAATTCAAAACTGTTCCGCTATCGTAGAAGTTGCCGCTGGTTCCTCCGGTAATGTTGCCGAGTCCTCCTGGAACTCCAGCCGTAACAGCCAGGGTTAACTGGTACTGGGCCACGTAGTTCGCCGTGATCGACCTCGCGACGTTCATTGTCACCGCTACAGGATTCGACGTATTTGGTGGAGTCGGTACATCTCCGGTCCAGTTGTCGAAGCGCCATTGCTTGCCGGGTCCATCTGCCACAGGGCTCGTCGCGGTTAGATTGAGCACGGTACCTGAATCGTAGAAGGTTCCGCTGGTTCCGCCTGTGATGTTGGTTGTGCCACCCGGAACTCCGGCGGTGACTGCGAGCGTCAGTTGATACTGGGCGACGTAGTTTGCCGTGACTGAGCGGGCCGCGCTCATTGTTACTGAAACGGGATTGTTAGCATTTGGTGGCGACGGCACATCTCCGGTCCAATTGTCGAAGCGCCATTGTTTGCCTGGACCATCGGCGACTGGTGTTGTCGCCGTTAAGTTGAGAACGGTGCCGTCATCATAGAAGGTGTTGTTCGTTCCGCCGGTGATGTTAGTAGTGCCACCCGGAACGCCGGCAGTGACCGCGAGGGTCAGTTTGTACTGGGCGACATAGTTTCCGGTGATGGTGTTAGCGGCGGAGACGGTGTAGCCGGTGGCTGGTCCAGTCGTTGAGTCGAGGCGATATTGTTTGCCTGTGACGCTGCTAGTGACCGGGTTTGTAAAGCTGTACGAGACGGTCGAGCCGGAGTCGACGTACTTGCTGAACGCTAGGTCGGCGAAAGTCTTGGCAACAGCGTCGACGGTGGCGACGGTTCCGGAGGCGTCAGCAGTCAGGCCGGTTTGCTGGAACGTCTGTAAGAATTGGGCGACGTAGTTTCCGGTGATCGTGTTGGCGCCGGCGACTGTGTAACCGCTGGCTGGTCCAGTCACGGAGCTGCGTCGATATTGTTTACCGGTGACGCTGCTCGTTACTGGATCGTTGTAGCTGTAGGTGACAGTCGCGCCTGAGTCTACGAATTTTGTGAAGGCGAGATCGGTGAATGTCTTGGCTGCGGTGTCTACTGTGACGACCGTGCCGGTGGCGTCAGCAGTTAAGCCGGAATGCGTAAATGTTTGTAGGAATTGGGCTTGATAAGTTGCACTTACGTTGGTGTTTGATGACAACGTGAAGTTACCCGATTGGGTTGTTACAGGGCCCGTGGTTGAGAGCCATCGATATTGCTTGGTGGCTGATTGGGTGATTGGGGAGACATATGAATAGGCGACGTTGGTGCCGGATGCGATGCCAGTGAAAGTTTTTGGAAGCTCGCCGCGTGTCACTGCGGTTGGTGAGCCCGCACCGATTGTGACTGACAGCACGGTTGTTCCAGCTGGTACGTCCCCGATAGGTGTAGCGTCGAAGGTGACAGAGTTCGTTGCAGGCGCAGCGAGCGTGAAGGAAGCGCTTGCGACATCATTACCACCACTGCACGTCGCGTTTTTGCAAACGTGAACCGACCAGGTACCTGTCGGACTCGTTCCATTGGTCGTTAAGGTGTCATTGAATGTCGTCGGAGTCGTAGCAGGAACAGTGTTTGTTGTCGTCTTTACTGCGACATTCGAAGGATTGAACCACACGATGAAGAACGATCCCGCTCCGCCTCCGCCTCCAACGCCCGTAATCACAGCGTTTCCGCAAATGGTCTGTCCTTGTGTAAAGCTAGTCGTATTAGTCGTGCAAGTTGATTCTCGGGTACCTACGGTTGCAGTTGTTATGTTTGTGTCATCCGTAAAGGTCGTCTGTGCGGTTATTCCGGATGTCTGACCTTTTGCGCTGGCAATAAACTGCAAACGAAGGTCATACTCTTGGACCAAGTATCCACCGGAAATATTGCCATCGGCGTCGGCGACAACTTGAATACTTCTTTCCTGAGGTGTGTGGGGATCTTCGTGAATGGCAATCCTGACTGTCTCACCCGCTAAGAATCCACGACCTGTAAAAGTCGCAGTTTCGCCTGGCGCATAATCCAATTTGTCCGTAGTGATTGACGCCGAGTAGCTCGTCAGAACCTCGGTCGAACTCAAGATCGCTCCACTACTGTTAGCGCCACCAACAATCAACGCCTGACCATTGATCTCAGTAATTGTGTGGCCCGATCGATCCAGAAGTGCGTCGGTCTGTCCGTTATGGAAGAGCGCAGCGCGAGTCTGTGATGCCATTACTCCCGGCTTCAATCCTGTACAGGTATCAGTCTCAGGAAGGACGTGCGCGTAAGCCCCAATCGACTCGCTCATTGGATCGTAGATTTCCATCGACCCATCATTGTTGCCGCCGATGATCTGAACCTTGCCATCAAACAACACGCGTAGGAGCGCTCGCGAACGAGCAACCGTGAGCGAATTGTCAACGGTTGAGAAAGTTGATGCAGGAGTATCGAAGATTTCTACTGACTTCAGATCCTCGCCGCCAGAATTACGTCCACCAACTACAACCACGCGACCGTCCAACAACAGCGCCGCCGAATGCATCGAGCGGGGATCAGTCAGGTGTGAGTCGAGTGCGGTAAAGGTGTTAGCCGCTGCGTCGAACACTTCGGCGCTGCCGGTTGCATCACCACCAACAATCAAAATGCGTCCATCGGCGAAAAGCGTCGCGCTGTGCCCTGCACGCGCGACGCTCATCACCGGACCACTCGAAAAGGTGCCGGTACTGGGATCGAACATTTCTGTTGTCGGGATCGATCCGGCGCCATTGCGCCCCCCAGCAATCAGGACGCGTCCATCTGCAAGGAGCGTCGCCGAGTGGTCGACGCGAGCCGTCGACATGTTGCCACTTACAGAAAAAGTTGCACTCGTTGGGTCATAGATTTCGGTCTCGTTGAGCGCGCCAGAACCACTCTCGCCACCTGCGATCAGGACTCTGCCGTCCGCCAGGCGTGTCGCTGTGTGGCCGCGGCGTTCCGTCGCCATTGCCGGCAATGGACTCAAAGGACTTTCGAGCGACATCGATTCGTTCGCGTGCGCCGGGCTGGATGAAGATGTGGTTCCACCTTTGATTAACGAGGCGACGTTTTCGAACCAACTCTGCGTCAGCGATCGAGTTGCAAATGATGTTGAAGCAAAAATCATCGCTGCCATTGCAGTCAGGCTGGTGATTGCAATTAGTCGAGTGCGAGATTTTCTAAAGAGTGATCGCTTGGAGTTGGAAGATGTAGCGGTCGGGCGAGTGGAGGAAAACATTCTCATCGAGGCTCCTAACAAGTTGGTAAAAAGATGTACGCGGTTTCTAAACAAGTCTTCTCGAGTGCGCTTCAAGCGACAGTCGTCGAGCTGAGCTCGGAGTCGCAATAAACCTTGAGAGCGCGGATCAGACTTTAAATTTTTCGCCTTATCGCTGAATCGCAGAATCAGTTTTGAGCGCGATTCCCGCACGCGTAAGGAAAGCTTGCAGCGTCTTGAGAGTTATCAACTAAGACCCTGGGCCACGATTGTCCAAGTTCGAACCCTTCACCGCGAGAGGACACTTCATCGAAACAGACATTCGTGCAGGGGAGCCATGTGCAACTGGTGAGCCAGAGCCTGGCAGTTGTTTCTGGGACAAGTAAGTTATTTACTCGGCGGAACTTATGGCGGAGTAATCGAAATTGTGTTGAAGGTCCGATCCCGCCCCACCTGCTCACCAGCGAGCAGTTGTGGTGAAAAAAAGTTCAAGACATGAGAGTGCATAACATTGATATACAGAGCCCGTATGTGTGGGCAGAACGGCGGGCCAGAATCATGCAGTTAGCAAGGTGGGCAGCGTGGCCCACTCTCAAACTCACCAGAATCATGCAGTCTATTTTCCCAGTCTGGCCACGGTTATCTGAAGCTCTCCTCTACACTGCACAACCTCTTCTGCCGGACCGCGCGCGTCCTCGCGGGC
>DASROI010000531.1:0-13924 GCA_035646955.1 Pyrinomonadaceae bacterium | reverse complement strand
AGCCTGGCAAAATCACGTCTGTACTTTTCATAGCCCGCGCGTCCACGCTCAGTCGCAAAATAATACTGATACCACCATTGAAGTTCAGCCTGTGGAGGTAATGGAATCTTTCCAGCCGCCTGGCTACCGATTAGATAACCGCTAACTGAGACCATAGCCTTACAGCGCGCGGGCCAGAGTGCCGCGATGATGTTTGCGCTCCGGGCGCCCCAATCACAGCCGCCAATAATGGCTTTGTCGATCTTGAGCGCATCCATGAACGCTGTGATGTCGAGCGCGACAGCCGACGGCTGACCATTTCGTGAGGTTGTATTTGAAAGGAATTTCGTCGTCCCATAACCGCGTAGATAAGGAATTAGTACCCGGTAACCCTTCGCGGCCAATATTGGCGCGACATCGACATAAGTGTGAATATCGTAAGGCCAACCATGTAACAGGATTACTGGTGGTCCATTCGGTGGACCAACTTCAGCGTATCCCACGTTCAGAACTCCTGCCTCAATGGACTTTAGATCACTAAATTGCGCATTAGAACCCGACTGCCCAATTATGATTTCGGTTGCACCAGCATCATTGGATTGTCCACCGAAGGAAGTGATTGCGCAGAGCTCTGTGGCGGCAAGACCCAATACGGCATTGGCCATGAATCGCCGGCGTTCGTATTTAATTTTCTCGTCCATCTATTTCACCCTTGCTGGAATTGTGCTTGTCACAGCCTACATCTCCGGATTGGGTTAGTTATGAAGTAATGATGTTCTTTTCGTTGAAATAGCAGACAATGTCGAAAAAAATCTTGTGGAAGAATAATGTTGTCGATAGTGCCGGATCACTGGTCCAGACAAAAACACTCGATCGAGTGGTTAATCCCTAACACCTTTGGGGAAGTGGAAGTATTTTTACGGAGTAACCTGCCGGTTGAGTGGGCTGCAGAAGTCATCCGCCGGCGAAACTTATGGGAGCCTTATGCCTTGCGACTTCGTTCGTGCTATTTCGTGTTTTTTCGTGGCTCGCCTGTGACGCTGCGAGAACAGTGATCCACTCAGGTCACACGAAATAACAGCAAAAAAATCCCAAAGCAAATTAGATTCTTGACACAGTCGAGCGGGCTGTCGTTAATAGTTTTTAAATGGCTGACGTAAACCACATCGTGAGCACGTGCTGCGAACAACACAACATTTGTCTCGACATAGGAACCACCAACTCGCGTGCCTGGCTCGTATGCGGGAACAAAGTCGTTGCGAGCGCGAGAGAGGAGATCGGCGTCAAGGTTTCGGCCAGTGAAGGTTCGAACAACAGGTTATTCGCCTCTTTAAGGAAGATGCTTTCGGATATCTCCACCTGGGGAGGAGGTGCTCATCAACCGCAGTGCGTCGCGGCAACCGGCATGATCACTTCCAGCTTGGGCCTAAAGGAAATCCCGCACGTTCCAGCACCAGCCGGCTTGCGTGAAATCGCCAGCTCATCAAAGTGGCATAACTTTCCTAGTATCAGTAATCTTCCGTTCCTGCTCGTGCCCGGTGTCAGTACTGTCTACTCAAACAATTCCACCATAGACGTAATGCGTGGTGAGGAGACACTTTGTCTCGGATTGATCGCCTCCGGCGCATTAGATCTGCCGGGTGTCGTCCTCAATGTTGGTTCACATTGGAAAGCGATCGAGCTCGACTCGAGTCGACGAGTTTTTTCCAGCGTTACATCACTTTCAGGTGAATTGATAGATGCGGCAAGGAAAAACACTGTCCTCGCTGGTTCCCTGCCCCGAGAGTTTCCCGAGTTGCTATCCTGGAATTGGGTCGAGCGTGGCATGGCAGAATCTCGTCAAACTGGTTTACCGCGTGCGCTCTTTCGCACGCGGTTGTTGGATCTTAATAAAGAAGGAAGCCCCGAAGAGCGACTTGCTTTTCTCGTGGGCGCCTTCATAGCAACCGATCTCGATGCGTTGTTGGCTCGCGGAATGTTCAACGAGCGCCAGGTCACGATAAACGGACATCGAACTATCGCCGAATGTTGGAGACAGGCTCTCGGACAGGAAACCATTCCCGCCTCAGTTCTGACCGCTGAGGATACAGAGCGCGCCTTTCTGAGGGGACTTCAACAAATCGTTGACGCCGCGAAATGATTCACCCACCTAGCTCACCAAGCGGCGGGCCCAACGTAAGAGACAACCACCGTCGTCAAATTTATTTGATTAAACCGAGGCGACACCTAAATAGTGTCGCCTTGTGTTTGGTAGTTTCGCTTGCACGATTCGCCTGGAAATCTGTTCACTGGCGGCGAGCTTCGATGAAGCTGATGCATTCACCCTGGTTATTGAAAGCATTCGGGAAAGTGAAGTTCCTCCAGCCATTATCCATGCACTCGCTTACTTCCCTTACAGGCCCACATTGGCGCTGATTATCAGGGATATTAAACGTTGTGGGATTTCCAAGCGGAACAACAAACGTTTGATAAGCAAAAGTAGGTACACCGCCGATATTCTTCGGTCTGTGGACTCTCCCGCCTTCCTCGAAAGCTTGACCGACAGTGTAAGATTTCTCGCCGCCGCACCCGTCCTCAACCGTGACGGTGCCTTGTGTCACCACGTTGAAGAGTGGGCCCGGATGATAGTGCCAGGCTCCCACCTCGCCTGGTGCAAAGCTGATGGTTCGCACGGTCACCGTCGCCGGTCCATCGAGAACTTCGGAGTAAGGAATGTTTCCCACACCAAGGACGTTGGTAATTGCGGCATAAGCTGTCACTCCGAAGAGAACCAGGGCGGTGAGACTAACTAAAAGGACAAGCTTTCTTACGGGTCTAATGCGACTCAAGACTTTCATTGTTATCTCCTTCTGCGTGAGAACTAGTTGTATTCGGGAGATCTGCTGCCACATGAGTCAGGCGGTGAACGCCTTCGACGGTAACCTGGTTATCGCGCTGCGTGACTTCGGCACGTGACAGTCCTCTACCCGTTAGGTTTCAGTTGTGGCAGTCTCAACGTTGGCTGCCCTCACTCCACTAATGCGCAAAATTGTTGAAACCGGGGTCAAAAATGCTTAGAAGGATTCTGGGTTTATTTCATTGGAGGCAGCCAGCATTGACGGTAAATCCGGCCAAGGACTATCCTCAGCCCATCTAAAAATTCATCTTTCTAGCTGAATTTCCAGGACAGTCGGTGACCCTTGTCTCAAAACATCACGCACTTGCTAAAAGAGTGGAGTAACGGTGATGAGCGTGCCCTCAACGAGCTCACCCCGCTTGTTTACGGAGAGCTACGTCAACAGGCTGCTCGATACATGAGGAAGGAACGACCGGGTCACAGTCTGCAAGCAACCGCACTGATCAACGAAGCGTATCTGCGTCTCGTTGATGTAAAGAACGTGCAATGGCAGAACCGGGCCCATTTCTTTGCTATCGCGGCCAACTTAATGCGCCGAATCCTTGTTGATCATGCACGAAGACGCGACGCTGAAAAGAGGGGCGGCTCTCAAGTCCTTCTGACGTTGGACGATGCCTTTGCTGCGCCGAAACATGGGGACGTCGATCTTTTAGCCATAGACCAGGCGCTAACGAAGCTGGCAACTATCGACTCTCAACAGGCGCGCGTTGTAGAGCTTCGCTTCTTCAGCGGCTTAACTGTGGAGGAAACGGCGACTGCACTGAACGTGTCACCCAAGTCGGTTAAGCGCGACTGGAGTGTGGCGCGTGCGTGGTTGCGACGAGAAATTGGCGATTAACGGCAACCAGCATGACTTCCCAACAATGGCAACTAGTTAAGGAAGTTTTTGAAGCGACGTTGGAGTGCGACTCAAAGGAGCGAACCGCTTTCCTCGATGGCGCCTGCTGCGGCGACGATGAGGTTAGGAAGGAAGTCGAGTCGCTCCTTACAGCACACGATCGCGACGGGGATTTCATGAACGAGCCAATTGGTAAGTTGATCCCGGATGATAAACCCATTCTCACAGCAGGTCAGCGGTTTGGGCATTACGAAGAAATCTCTCTTCTTGGGCAGGGCGGAATGGGCCAGGTCCATCTCGCACTTGATACGCGACTAGGTCGCAAAGTCGCTCTGAAACTGCTGCCAATTTCCTACATTCACGATGCTGATCGAGTGCAGCGCCTCGAGCGTGAAGCACGTGCGGCCTCGGCACTAAATCATCCAAACATCGTCACCATCCACGAGATAGGCGAAGCGGAGTCTCTCCACTTTATGGCCACTGAGTTCATCGACGGTGTGACGCTTAGAGAGCACCTCACCAATGCGCGCATGACCGTAGGCGAGGTAGTAGAGGTGGGGGCCCAAGTTGCCTCGGCACTTCAAGCTGCTCACGAAGCTGGGATAGTGCATCGGGATGTCAAACCTGAAAACATCATGTTGCGACGAGACGGCGTTGTGAAAGTCCTGGACTTCGGACTCGTCAAACTAATTGAGGAGCACAGGACGGAACGAGAAGGCGAAGTGGATCCGATGCTCGCCGACTCTCACCCTTCCTTCGCCTCCACTTTTGTTACTTCTCCCGGCGTAGTCCTGGGCACAGTTGCGTACATGTCACCGGAGCAGGCGCGAGGGGAAGAGGTAGATCTCAGGACTGACGTCTGGAGTCTCGGCGTTCTTCTTCATGAGATGATCACAGGTCACGCCCCTTTCGTGGGCGCCACTCCTGGTGACGTACTTACGTCAATCCGCGAGCATGATGCGCCCGCACTGCCGTCTGACGCAGGCGTGCCGGTCGAGCTTCGTCGAATAGTTACAAAGGCGCTTACTAAGGAAAAGTCAGGGCGATATCAAAGCGTCGGTGAAATCGCGCGCGACCTCAAGAACTTGAAAGAGGAATTGACGGTTGAATCTCGGCTCAAGCGTTTTAGGCACTCAGACTCAAATCTGGACCTTTCAGTTAAAGTCACCAAACAAAACTTAGGTGAGACCGCCGACAATGCGGCGACGAAAACAAGAGTCAACAACTCAAATGCGTTCGTAAAGCATTTACCCGAACAGATCAAACACCACCTGGTTTTGACTGGAGCAGCGGTCATCTTGTTTACCGGAGTGATCGCTCTTACTTACCTCGCTATCAGTCGAAACAAGACTGACTTGGACGCAGGCCCGAAGAGATCGATCGCGGTTTTGCCACTCAAACCGATAGATGAAGCGCGACGTGACAAGATCCTTGAGACTGGGATCGCAGACACCCTCGTTCAGCACTTAAGTTCGATGCGAGGGTTTATTGTCAGATCATTTAATGCAACGCACGGATATGAGAATCCGGCCCAAGACGCAATTGCAGCCGGTCGGGAACAACAAGTTGACTATGTTATTTCCACATCCTATGAGCTGGGCGACGGACACATTCACATTAGGGCTGACATTGTTAATGTTGCGAGCGGACAAACTGAATACATTTACCAGTTTGAAAAAACCTTTTCAGATGTTCTTGTTTTGCAGGATGCAATAGCCGACGAGATCGAAAACAGGCTCCGCACACAATTCGCTACTACATCGAACCCAACAACTGCGAGGCGAGGCACGACCAATAAGGAAGCGTATCGACTGTATCTGCATGGAATGTACCTGGCAAACAACAGGAATATCCAGGATGCGCAACTGGCCGTTCAAGCGTTGGAGCAGGCAGTCGAGCTTGATCCGAATTATGCACGGGCCTGGGCAGGACTTGCGTATGCTCACCGCACTGTCAGTATCTGGAGCGACCTCACTACTCGCGAGACTCATGAAAAATCAATTGCAGCAATCAATAGAGCACTACAGTTAGACGAAAATTTATCGGAAGGTCATAGCGCGCTTTGCGAAAACAAATACTTGTATGAGTGGGATTTTGCGGGAGCCGAGCGAGAATGCAAACGGGCGATTGAATTAGAACCCAACTCCAGCCAGGCTCACGAAATTTATTCACGCTACCTGATGGGACGTGGGAGACACGACGAAGCAATTGCCGAAATCGAAACCGCGATCGACCTGGAACCAACTTCGAAATTCAATCAAAGAAATTATGGTCGCGCACTCTTCTACGCGAGACGCTATCCGGAAGCAGTCACTCAGTTCAAGCGTGTGATCGCGATGGATCAGAACTTTGTTGGCACTTACTCGTGGCTAACTTCTACGTTGGCACTGCAAGGCAAAGAATCCGAGGCATATGAATGGTTTCGCAAGCTTCTTTCGGTGCGAAAGGTGGACGATGAAACCGTTAAGACTTTTGAGAGGGCTTATCAAACGTCGGGTTGGCGTGGTGTTTGGCGCGAGTGGTTAACGAAATTTGACAAGGTGGGAGGAACAAATTTCGATGGCGCGGCTTACAACGCGCAACTTGGCGAACGCGACAAAGCCCTTGAGTATCTGGAAACCGTATTTCAGCGGAGAGAGATATGGCTGACCTACTTACGCGTGGATCCACGGCTTGATCCCTTGCGCAACGACCCCAGGTTTATTGAATTGCTTACGCGCGTTGAAGGCGAATAATGAAAGTTTATTCTTGCGCATTGTTGTCGGGTGACGTAAAAAGCTTTCGTGGCCGAATTTTCCCCCGGAGCTACGCTGTCCCGGTATCGTATCGTTAGCAAGATCGGTGCGGGAGGAATGGGCGAAGTATACCGAGCACAGGACACTGAACTCGGTAGAGACGTCGCTCTGAAATTCCTCTCGGGAGAAGTCACGTCTCATCAAAGCCGGCTGAAACGTTTCATGCAAGAAGCGAAAGCCGCCTCCGCACTTAATCATCCAAACATTCTCACCGTTTATGAAATAGGACGTACCGATGATGCCGCCTTTATAGCGACTGAATTCATCGATGGCGTCACCCTGCGACAATACTTGCGGCTGCACCGGCTCAAGTTGGTCGAAGTGTTGGATATCGCGTCACAAGTTGCCTCGGCGCTTGTTGCCGCGCACGCCGCCGGCATCGTTCATCGCGACATTAAACCTGAGAACATCATGGTGCGGGCGGATGGTATTGTGAAGGTATTAGACTTTGGCCTCGCGAAGCTCACTGATAGACAAGATTCATCAGCTGAAGCAACGACGATAGCGCTCGTTAATACCGAGCCTGGTTCAATTCTCGGTACGGTTGCATACATGTCACCGGAACAAGCCGCCGGAAGGGATGTTGATGCACGCGGAGACATCTGGAGCCTCGGCGTCGTTCTGTATGAAATGATTGCGGCTCGAGCTCCATTCGAAGGCGCCTCGAAGAGTCACATCATCGTGGCAATTACCGACAGCGAGCCCGTGCCCGTAAGCAGCTTCGCACCTGAAGTCCCCGAAGCCCTCGAATGGATCATCGGCGAGGCACTAACTAAAGACCCCGACGAGCGCTGTCAGACGGCGAAAGAAATGCTCGGAAAGTTGAGGAGGTTGAAGCGCCGAGTAGAGTCAGGTGTACTGCCAACCTCGCCCTCGGATCTCAGTCGTTCAACTTCATCCCAGTCATCAATTTCACCGACGACAACCTCGAATTTGGTCTCATTCGCAGCCCAGGAAACCTTCCGGGAAGAATCGGGAAGAGCGACCGCCAGAACTGGAAATATCGCCGACACGCACGCTCTCTCGAGTGTTGAGTTTGTTGCCGAACAAATCAAGCAACACAAAAGGGTTTCGGTTACAGTTCTCGTGGTCGGACTTCTGATAGTCGGTGTGGTTGGCTTTGGTCTCTACAAACTGTTTTCTCAACCTAAACAGTTCGGTCCGATAAGAATGACCGCACTTACCACCGGCGGAAAAGTCAGTGGTGAGGACATCAATGGTCAAGTTGCGATTTCGCCGGACGGGAAGTATGTAATCTGCGCGGCGAATGACGCGAAACAGCAATCCAGTTTGTGGCTCCGGCAAGTTTCAACGAACGGTCTGGTCCGGATCGTACCGCCGGAAAAAGGTGCCTACCTGGCCACAACCTTCTCTCCTGACGGCGAATTGGTCTACTTCGTCGCCATGTTGGAGCGAAACAAATTCGTTCCCGCTCTTTATCGCATTCCGGTTCTCGGCGGTACGCCAACAAAGGTGCTTGACCAGGTCTTTAGTGCCATTGCGTTTTCTCACAATGGCGACCAATTCGCTTTTGTGCGCAAGGACCAGGACGACATGTCGCTAATGGTTGCAAATACTGATGGCAGTGGCCAGCCGCGGGCCATCGCGGTTCGGAAACAACCAGAAGGCTTTTCCACTTCAGGACCGTCATGGTCTCCCGATGGAAAGCGAATCGCATGTGGTGCATTAAATGGGCCAGGCGGAACATACTCGAGCGTGGTCGAATTCCCAGTCGAAGGTGGAGAAGCGAAACCAATTGGTAACGGAAAATGGGCCCGCGTAGGCCGGCTAGTATGGCTGTCAGATGGCCAGGGATTGATCATGACTGCCCAGCCCGAGTCTTCATCTATCGGTACTCAAATCTGGTTTCTTCCCTACCCGAACGGTCAAGCTCAACGTATAACGAACGACTTGAACGGCTACGGAGAAGTCAGCCTGGGGTTGACCTCCGACTCGAGCACAATCGCTACGATCCAACAGATTAACTCCAGCAGCATTTGGATCACTTCGCCGAATGAGGATGAGCGTGACGCACGACAAATTCTTAGAACGAATCTTCCGGAGAACGTCGCGTGGGCTCCCGATGGAAAACTGGTTTATGCGAGTCGAACTGGAGAGAACTGGGACCTCTCGATAGTTAATCGCGACGGCACTGAGATTAAGCAGCTGACGTCAGACGTATTCATCGACAATCAACCAACGGTGTCTGCTGATGGACGGTATATTGTTTTTCAATCTAATCGCGGTGGCAGTCGAAACCTCTGGCGTATTGACGTCGACGGCAGTAACCCCAAACAACTAACTGAGGGCAATTTTGTTGATGAGTCCCCGGTATGTTCGCCGGATAGTCGTTCGGTGGTTTTCACTTCGACGCGCTCTGGAATTTCGACAATATGGAGAGTGAGCATTGATGGTGGGACTCCGGTGCAATTGACAAACCGTCCGTCTCAACTCCCATTGATTTCGCCTGATGGCAAGCAGATCTCCTACTTCTATATCGACGAACAAGCGAACAACCAGCCTAAGTTGGCGCTAATTGCGGCAGATGGTGGCGAGCCGGTTAAGACAATCGAGCTTCCGCGAACCGTGCAGCCTATTGCCTTTGCATGGATGCCGGATGGAAGGTCGATTGCTTATCTCGATAATGCCTCTTCGATTCTAAACGTCTGGAGTCAACCGGTTGATGGCGGGTCGCCAAAACAATTGACGAACTTCAAGTCGGAATTCGTAAACAGTTTTGCCATCTCACTCGACAATAAGATCGCCGCGTACCGTTTTTCCGCAACCAGGGATATCGTCCTGATCAAAGGTTTTAGATAGAGAATGATTGAAGAGCGCTCAGTCGATGACAAAGCTTAAGGACGGGATTCGCTGTGCATAATTGACGCTTGTTTACGCTCTGCGTCATTCTGCGGTTCTCTTCGTATCTCTGCGATGCTTCTGTTACAACCAAGATGAGTTCGAGCCTGGACTTAAAAAAGACGCGGAGTGACGCAGAGGTCCCGCAGAGTGACGCAAGAGCTTTAGTTGGTTCTCGGGTTGACCCTTGACGATGAGATCAGGTGTAACGGCGAGGTAGAGGAGATAACTATGAGTCAAAAAGAATGGACCATCATGATTTACATGGCGGGTGATAACAACCTCGCTGTCGATATGGCCTATGCGATGGAGCAAATTAAGGGAGTCGCGGATGCCGGCACGGAGAGTCCAAACCTATTCGTGTATTACGACGGCAACTCACCGGCAATTCCCACTCTCTACTGTGATTTCTCCGAACCGCGGAAGCCACGATATGTTCGCTCTTATAAAGTGCCCAACAAACTCTGTTCCGTACCCGCGAAGGAAAACGAGAACGCCGCCGATACTCGATCAATACTTAATTTCGTCGATTGGTGTGTGAACAAGGTCGAAGTCGAAAACGATGACGAGATCACGTACGGTCGTCGAGCCCAAAAGTATGCGCTGATATTTTCCGGCCACTCACTTGGCTTCCAGGATATCGGCTTATTTAAAGATGAGACGTCAGGCAAGTCGATGAAGATGAAGGATTTCTATGGAGTCCTTCAGAGCATGGTGAGCACAAAGAAAGAGTTAGAGAAAGACGCCAGAACACTTCACCTGGAAGGCGAGGACCGAGATATTGAAACAACTGTCTTGCTGGGTCAAAAACTCGATCTCCTGGGTTTCGACAGCTGTGTAATGGGGATGCTTGAAGTCGGATACCAATTCAACTACGTGGCAAAAACGATGATCGCTTCCGAAGGCAGCGTCCCGAGTGCCGGTTGGACCTACGCAAAGATACTCGGGTGTTTGGCTCGAGAGCAAAACCGAAATGTAGACACTCGCAAAGTTGCTGAACTCTTCGTGAAGGAATTTATTCGTAGCCAGGATGCGTACACCGTCGGAGGTGTCTCGGTCGATATGGCAGCCTGGGATCTAAGCCGGTTTGGGCCATTAGCTGATGCATTCGATGGGCTCGCCGAAGTTCTGCTCGCATGTTTTTTGGATCCAAACAGCCGAACCTACAGACAGATGGCTCGAATGATTCTCCAGGTGCATTGGCAGTGTCAGTCGTATATGTACGATCAAAATGTCGATCTTGGCGATTTCTGCGAGCTGCTTGATCAGGAATGTGGCTCAGTTGCAGAAGAGCTTGGCGACGACGACGTGGAATGGTTGAAAGAGGTACAGACGCAATGTCGAAAGGTTCTGAAGGAACTGAAGAAAACCGTGATCCTCAGTGGCTTTAGTGGCGGGGGCTACCAATACTCCAACGGGGTTTCGGTGTTTTTTCCGTGGTCACGCGAGGCCTATGAAGTTTCACGGAAGAACTACGAGAGTCTTTGGTTTGCGAAAGATGCAAAACGAACGCGTCTATCGTGGACCGACTTTTTGAAGATGTATCTATACGACGTGAGTCTCCGCAAATTTGAGCAACCGATGGATGATGCACCGGCGGGAGCGAAATTCCGATATTTTTCGGGCGTAAAATTCGATGAGCGAACGGCTTCAGTGATGGGTGTTGGAAACGGCTCTTCGAAGATCGCGGGCCAAGAAGGTTCAAAGATCGCTGGACAAGAAGGCTCCAAGATTGCGGGTCAAGAAGGTTCAAAGATTGCAGGTCAAGAAGGTTCTAAAATAGCAGGCCAGGAAGGTTCTAAGATGGCAGGAGGTGGCGCGAGCGCTTTCTTCAACAGCCTCCGACTCTTCAAAAACATCGAAAGCCGCTGGAACATTTCAGGCTTTACCAAGAAGACCGACGAAACCGACAGCGCAGACTAGCGATCTCAAAACAACTCGGTTTCAGGCCGGAGAGTGTCTACCTGGAGAGGACTTTCACCTCTCTGACTATTGCGCTTTCAGGCGCACACACCACCGGCTTCAGCCGCGTGGTCTCTCAATTTCTACCTAGCCCACGCACTACCCAATACCTCTGACACCACCGGCTTCAAGCCGGTGGTGTCGACGGAACTAATCCTAAACACCAGGGCTAGGTTGAAGTTGAAACTCCACACGCATGAAGCCGGTGGTGTCGTGAAGCTAACTTCAGTTGAGCTCTTTAGACATCAAGACGATCAATTCTCCCTAACTCAATCGACCGCTGCGCTTGTTGGCCGCAGGCCTTCACCAACCGATCGAGTGACGCGAAGCGAGGATCTTTCGTCAACTTCTGCTGATACCGAAAGTAGATCTGTTGAACAATTACAGCTATCTTCAAAAGACCATAAGCGTAGTAGAAAACTGGATTGCCTATCTCACGAACACTTCTGCTCACGTAAGTTTCGACAATCTCGCTGCGTGTGAGGTTTCCCGGGAGCTTGGTCATAACAAATCCGCTTTCCTGCCATTCGGCTGAATCGTTGGACTCAACCCAGTAGCCCAAACTCGTTCCGAGGTCCATAAGCGGATCCCCTATAGTTGCCATTTCCCAATCAAGCACAGCAATTACCTTTGATAAATCATCCGGCGAGAGGACCAGGTTGTCGTACTTGTAATCGTTGTGTATGAGTGAGCCTGTCGCGGAGTCAGGTGGAAGATTTTCCTGGAGCCACGCCGCCAGATGTTCAACTTCGGCAACGTCATCCGTGCGCGCGTTGTAATATCTCCTGGTCCAACCTTCTACCTGGCGCTTAACGTAACCTTGCGCTACTCCGAGGTCAGACAGACCAGCAGCATGAATGTCGACATCATGAATCTCGATTAGATTATCAACAAATGCTTCAGAGAGTCGTCGCATCAAGCCGGCGGAGAATTCAAGTCCTTTGGCAGGATGCGCACGCAGGATTACGCCCTTCACTCGCTCCATCACGTAAAACGGTGCGCCGATGATCGATTGATCGTCGCAATAGAGAAGAGGCAGCGGAACTTTTCCGTAAACCGGAGAGAGATGCGAAAGGATTCTATACTCACGGGCCATGTCGTGCGCAGTCTTGATCTTTGCCCCGATTGGCGGCCGGCGAAGAACCAGCTCGCGATCACCCGCGCGCAGTAAGTACGTGAGATTTGAAAAGCCAGAGGGAAATTGTTCTACCTCCAATGGGCCAACAATCTCGGGAAGGTGTTTTAAAAAATATGAGCGAAGTTTTATTTCATCGAGTTCTTCCCCAGCTCGCACGGGACGCGAACGATCGATTGTCAGCTCATTCTGCATGTTGGGCTATAGCTTCATTCCGAACCGGCGTAAAGCTTCCCTGGCAACAACAGTCTTATGTACTTCGTCCGGCCCATCGTATATGCGAGCGCCTCGTTCGTGACGATACCAGTAAGACAACACGGTGGCGTCGGTGAGACCTAAAGCGCCATGTACCTGAATCGCGCGATCAAGCACTCTCTGAAGAATGCCTGCCACCCAAAATTTGATGAGTGAGATGCGCTCGCGAGTAGCTCTCGATCCATGTTGATCGATTTGTGCCGCCGTATCCAGAACAAGCAGACGGGCCGAGTCGATTTCAGCGCGACTCTCTGCGATCCACTCTTGGATATTCTGTTTGCTACCCAGTAACACGCCCGGTGCAAGCTGCCGGTGTGCTGCGTAGTCACACATAAGATCAAATGCTCGCTCGCAGATGCCAATCCAGCGCATGCAATGGTGAATACGGCCAGGGCCTAATCTCTCCTGCGCAATCGCGAATCCAGCGCCCTCGGTACCAAGGAGATTCTTTTTGGGTACGCGACAATTCGTATACCTGACTTCGGCATGACTCGCATAATCGCTCCCCTCATCGCCCATGACATTGATATTGCGGATGATCGCAAATCCTTCAGTCGGAATTGGAACAATTATTTGACTTGCCTTTTTGTACGGGCTGTCTGACTCCGGATTGGTCACGGCCATGACAATCGCAAAGCTCGCGCCTTCGGCTGACGACGTAAACCACTTGTGTCCGTTGATGACGTAGTCGTCTCCATCTGAAACCGCTGTCGTGCTCATCCACGTTGGATTAGAGCCTGGATGTTCAGGCTCAGTCATTGAAAAACAACTGCGAACTTCACCGCGAATTAGCGGCGTTAGATATTGCTCCTTCTGTTCGTCCGTAGCGTGAGATATGAGAATCTCCGTGTTACCGATATCAGGCGCTTGACAGTTGAAAAGGTAATGGCCGAGCGGGGTACGACCGAGTTCTTCACTAACGCGGGCAAACTCAATGAGTGTTAGATCGAGCCCGCCATACTGTTTGGGAAGATGGGGGACCCACATTCCGGCAGCTTTAATTTCTTTGCGCTTTGTCTGAAGTGAGGGCAACAGCTCTTTGAACGGCCTGTGGAGGAATTCTTTTTCAAGAGGGTAGACTTCTTCTTGAAGAAAAGCGCGGATCTTTGGAAGTAACTGTTCAATCTGGGTGTTCATAAAAGGTTGTCGCGCAGTGAATCATAGTGCCACCGGACTGCGCAATAGCTAGCTCAAATGTCTTACAG
>DASROI010000530.1:0-2001 GCA_035646955.1 Pyrinomonadaceae bacterium | reverse complement strand
CCCTGGTGCAGACTGGGAACTTTGACGAGGCCAAGCAGGCTGAGTTCCAGGTTGTGGGTCCTCGGTTCGATCTGATGCAGCATCAAATTCAGGTTGCTGTAGAAGCTGAAGAACAGTGGGGACAGGGTGCCGCGGAGAGAGCGACCTACGAACTTTTGACGGCTGCGATTTTAGCGGCTGCTGCTGTGCTGATGCTGTTTTTACGACTTCAGCAGCAAGAACACTTCGGTCAGTTGCAAGAAGCTGAAAGGAACGCGCTCCGTGAGAGTGAAGAACGTTTCCGTGCGCTTACCGAGCAGTCGACGGACATCATTCTGATAACCGATCCCTTAGGCCAGATCAAATATGCAAGTCCGTCCGTTGATGCGGTTCTTGACCTGCAGGGCGATGTTCTTCTTGGAACGAACATTAGTAATCTACTGCACCCGGACGACATCGCGAAAGCGCTCGGAACGGGGCCTGGTTCGTCATCGAACGGATCGAGTCACAGCCAGCATTCAGTCATCGAGGCGCGGCTGCGACATGCAAATGGAAACTGGATTCATTTTGAATGTGTAGTTCGAAATTTGATTCAGCACAAGAACGTTGGCGGCATTGTCTACAATGCACGCGACATAACCGAGCGAAAAAACGCGCAGGAGAAACTTCTTTTCAACGCCAGCCATGACGTGCTCACTGGTCTTCCAAACCGCGTTTTGTTCCTGGGACGACTGCAAAGCGTCGTGGACCACATCAATAAGCATTCTTACCAAACGGCTGCCATTCTTTTTATCGATATTGATGATTTCAAGATCGTCAATGATTGCTACGGGCACGCTGCCGGTGATGCCCTGATTAAAGAGGTAACCAGTAGGCTGCAGGCATGTATGCGTGGGGATGCCACGGTAGCCAGAATGGGCGGAGATGAATTTACGGTTCTCGTGGAGGACATTAACGATCCGAGCGATGCCATTCGGGTAGCCGACCGGATTCAATCCGCACTCAAACAGCCTTTCCTGTTGGATGGACTCGAGGTCTTCAAGACTGCGTCCATTGGCATTGCGTTGACATCGCCTGAAACATCCGCCGAAGCGATGCTGCAGAATGCCGACATAGCTATGTATCGTGCGAAGGATAAGGGCAAAGCTTGTAGTGAGATATTCGACCGTGCGATGCACGAGCAGGTGTTAAACAGACTTCGCCTGGAAGCGAGGCTCAGGTATGCACTCGAAAATCAAGAGCTTTCACTGCATTACCAACCAATCGTCGCGGTGCAAACCGGAGTTGTGGAGGGTTTCGAGGCTTTATTACGGTGGGAGCCTCCCGATTCGAATTCGATCCCGCCAAGTACTTTTATTCCAGTAGCGGAACAGTCTGGTTTGATTGTTCCAGTCAGCGTATGGGTCTTAAGAACAGCCTGTTTCGAGGCGGCGAGATGGAATCAACGGTATCCTTCTGAGCTGCCGCTGTACGTCGGCATCAACATCAGCGCAAAGCATTTCTCGCACAGCAGTTTTATTAAGCACGTCAAAGAAGCACTGCAGGAGAGTGGAGTCGATCCAAGATGTATATCGATCGAACTCACTGAGAGCGTGGCGATGAACGACGTAGCCGGAACGCGGGAGACTATGTCTCAGCTCAGATCACTTGGTGTGAATCTGAGTATCGACGATTTCGGCACTGGCTACTCCTCCCTCAGTTATCTTCGTCGTTTTCCCGTTGATACCCTGAAGATCGATCAATCTTTCGTGAGGACGATGGACGCTGAAAACTACGCCATCGTGAAAACGATCATCGGATTGGCCCACAACTTGGACCTTAAAGTCGTCGCCGAGGGCGTCGAGACAATAGACCAAAAAGAACTACTGGCATTGGCCGGTTGTGGCTTAGCCCAAGGATACTTGTTTGCAAAACCAATGCAGTCAGAGAGCATTGGCCCTTTTATTGAATCCAACCGACGCAACATCGGAGACAACCCCAAAAATGGCTTGGCGCGGGGCGCGGCAGGAATCTGACTATATT
>DASROI010000529.1:0-7795 GCA_035646955.1 Pyrinomonadaceae bacterium | reverse complement strand
TTGGTCTTTGGTCTTTGGTCTTTAGTAAAAGGCTACAGCGGAGTGTTCTAATTCCAAAGGTCAAAGGCCTAAAACCAAAGGCCTAATATCAAAACACTAAAACCCTCGCGACGAACACATCGCACAATGGTCGCAAGGCTTCCCACCGGGTTCGACGCTGCAGGTCTTCTCGTTGTGAAAGAAATCTACCAACTCAGAGACCACAGCCTCTTCAACGCCGAATCTCTCCTGGCTCGGATGTGAGGCGTTCACTCCTGCAAGCCAGGGCGAATGAATTCGCGCGTTTGCAACTTGATCGGAATGACTGTCCGATGATGAGCCGCCGATTTTGGACTCGATCTGAATTAAACGGTTTTGTAGTTGCGACAGATTCTCCCTAATCGCAGCAAGTTCTGAAGAAACTTCGGTGCCAGGCTTCGAGACAGGCTTATCAGACAACGCGTTTGCAGAAATCCGCCGCGCTATTCTCTCAGCCATCGACCTTGCTTGTTCAGAGCTCATCTTCTATAGCTTCGAACTCAATTCAACGAGTAGTAAGTTAAGCGGTAAAAGCATTCTCACCAAGGTCAGTACCGGATCGCAGTAGCGTCGGGTTAAGCCTGCCGAACAACCAACTCGTAACTGATCGAGGCTTACCCGACGCTACCGCGATCCGGTACTGACCTCGGCGAGACTACTCACCGCAGCAAATCAATTCGATCAACCACACCCACTATCGCTGAATCGATCGCTGCGCCCGCTTCCTTCGTCGCAGCAGTTGAAGCGCCCCAACCTTCCTGTACGATTAAAACCGTATCACCAACTCCCGAGTCAACTGAATCCAGCGCTAACAACGTTTGGCTCATCTCTTCGCCTTCGGGGGTTATTTGCTGGCACAGCATAATACGCGCGCTCTCATAGCGCCGGTTCTTTTTGGTCGCAACTACATTGCCAACAACTTTCGCGAGTATCAATTGTTACTCTCACTTCTGTGAAACATGACTATCGGAATCAACGATCCCAACGATCGTGCAGTCAGTTGGAGTATCTTCGCGCTTGAAAGGAAAACTCGCCTCCTTACCGCGACACCAAAATACCAACTCACCAATACCCGCACCCACCGAATCAACAGCGACCAACGGCTTCCCCGCTGGTTGAAGATTCTTATCGAGAGTTTGCACAACCAACAGCTTGCGGCCCTCGAGTGACTCGTTCTTCACGGTTGCGACTACTGTTCCAATAACGCGTGCGAGCTGCATTTCAATTAAGAATTCGGGACATCAACCGTGTCGATAACTCCGACAATCGCAGCATCGACTGGAACATCCTTCATGCCCTGGGCCAACCGCGCGCTCGATCCGGCAACGACTAAGACTCGTTCGTGGAATCCGGCGCCGACCGTATCAACCGCTACGACATAACCTGTTGTGTCGCTGCCGTCGACGTTGACTGGACGTACGATCAACAGTTTCTTACCGGTGAGCCGTTCGTCCTTCTGAGTTGAGACAACTGTGCCGAGAATACGTGCGATGATCATTCCGAATTTATCGCTCTAAACCAATCGGCAGCGTCTCATCAACACTTCCATGCGGTCGAGGAATAACGTGAACGCTCACCAACTCGCCTACGCGGCGCGCTGCCGCGGCTCCAGCGTCCGTTGCTGCTTTGACGGCCGCGACGTCACCACGAACAATCGCGGTTACAAAACCAGCGCCAATTTTTTCGTAGCCAACGAGCGTAACATTCGCCGCTTTAACCATAGCATCGGCCGCCTCAATCATCGCGACCAATCCCTTCGTCTCAACCATTCCGAGTGCTTCCTGCATTCAGATCTCTCCTGTACGGGAATTAGAAACTAACGGTGTGAAAAACTGTGTAATGACTCTAACGTCTAAAGAGAAAACGGTCAAATCAAAGGTCGGTACCGATTCGCGGTAGCGTCGGGTGAGTCTCCGGGTTGATATGACGTAGCGATAACTGGGGACTCACCGACGCTACCAGGAATCGGTACTGACCTTTCCGTTGACTGCCTGACTCAGCAGTTCAACTAACTCTTCGCGGGTCAGAGATATCTTGGCTGAGCCATTCGTTGTCTCGGTGTGCGACGGACGGCGAGCGGGACGATCACCAGTTGGACAACTAAGTTGAGTCTCATGCAGGTAACCACACGCCTGGCACCTGGCACTTTGACCTAAGTAGCCTGCTGCCTCCCGCACGTTGATTAATTTTTCGATTGCGTCTGCCGGCAAGTTTTTTGAACCGCCAAGGACGCGGGACAGAATGGCGATCTTTGCGGTGTGTTCAAGAGTTTCAAGCCTGTCCCACGCCTGCCAGAGATCCGAACCATAAGCGACAGCTCCGTGGTTTGCCATCAACAGCGCGTTGTGGTGTTTCACTAACGGCTGCATCTGGTCAGTCAATTCGTTTGTTGAAGGTGTTCCGTAAGAAGCAAGCGGCACACATCCGAGCGTTAAGATCACTTCCGACAGGATTGGTTGATCAATGGCGAGTCCAGCAACAGCGAACGCAGTTCCATGCGGCGGATGAGCATGACAAACAGCTTTCACATCAGGTCGCTCGCGATAGATCAAAAGGTGCATCGCCAGCTCGCTCGATGCTTTGCAGTTATTCAGAGACTTGCCATCGAGATCGGTGACAGCGATCAAATCTTCTGTCATTCGACCCTTGCAAGTCATCGTTGGTGTGGCAAGGATTCGACCGTCATTTAAGCGCGCACTCACATTGCCGTCCGACGAGACGACGTAGCTGCGCTGATACATCAGATGACAAATCTGGATCAGCTCACGTCGCGCTGTTTGCTCATCGGTCATTAAAAAATAGGGCCCGCCTTAGAAACGCTGCATACTGAGTGTCGACCTCTTGCGGTGTCGCCTTGCCAAAGAATTCGTCCGCCAGAATCAAAGGTAAGCACAATCTCACCACAACCGTTTGACGACTCAGCAGGGGTCACGAAATTTCCAGTTACGACTACTTCAAAAACATCCTTGTTCGCTTCATCCGCTCCCACGGCGAAAACAGTTCCCTCCACCTGTCTGGACAAGGCGTATTCGAGTTCGTTCTGCAACATCATCTTGTCAGCCAGGGAGGTGGCATTAGGCCTGCTCTGGTCAGCATTAATGTAGAGAGTATGCTCAGGAGTAACACTGATAACTCTACCATCCACCCCGACAGTGGCACGCACTTTTGTCCCTACGCTTTTAATAGGAAGCTTCTGTAGTAAAGCCGGTAAGTCAACATCGGGGACACTGACGACCTGCGTGTCAACCAACACTTTCTTCTGACGGACTGCCTTAATGACTAAATCCTTGCTGTACGAACCCAAATAAATTGCGGCTCCGAGACCAAGAGAGAACGCCACCAGGAATGGCAATATTCGAACTGTCAGGTTTCTCTTAAATTCACACATGTCGGCGCTCCTCCTGTTCTGCATTTTCCTTCCGGTTAGACTTACTTCCCAGATTAGTCAGAGACGTTGTTGCCTGCGGGCGAGCCAGGAAATATGACAAAGATTCAAATGACGTGGTCAGATCAACCGTCTTAACTTTAACACCGCGCCTTGAGTTTAGAGATACGGGAGCGAAGTTCAACACTGCCTTGATTCCGGCGGACATTATTTGATTCAAGACACGCTGCGCGGCTTTTGCGGGAACTGCAATCACCATCACGTCGATCGCCTCGTCCCGAATCACCTGGACCAACTTCTCCACGTCCTGGACTTCCAATCCGATGTCGCCGATTTCTTTGCCGATCTTTTGCTCATCGATATCGAAGATCGCCGCCACCGCAAAATTAGACCTGCCAAAGCCATTGTAATTTGCCAGCGCAGTCCCGAGCCGACCCGCGCCGACTATGCCAACACGATGAGGGCTGTCGAGTCCAAGAATCTTTGTAATGTGGTCTCGCAAATCTTTGACGTAATATCCCACCCCTCTAACTCCAAACTCGCCAAAATAGCCGAGGTCCTTTCTGATCTGGGCAGAGTTCAGGTTGAACTGCTCAGCCAACGCCTGGGATGAGACCGTCTTTATCCCGGCCTCGTGCAAAGCATTGATGCAGCGCAGGTAGACGCTCAATCTACCGGTGGTCAGCTCTGATATCTTGTCAGATTTCATTTGTGAAAACCTGCTCACAGGCCAGTATAGCTCTAACTTAATCGTTTATAGAACGGCTATCCGCCGATTCCGCCGTTTTCACAGTTTTCCACAAAAAGATGCGCTTCTGTATCCGTCTCTTTTGAGCGGCTAAGTCCGTGCGATCTGTGGATGATAATGTACGGTTGAAATTCCATTCGTTGCTGAATAAATTTCATTCAACTACAATCCCAAACACCGAGAGACCTTTGTCAATGATTGCCCATCTCAGCGGAACTCTACTTTCAAAACACGCTACTTCGGTCATCCTTGACGTCGGAGGAGTGGGCTACGAAGTCAATATTCCACTCTCCACCTTTTATGACCTGGGTGATATTGGAGCAACGGTCCAACTGCGAATCTATACCCACGTTCGCGAAGACGCGCTCCAGCTTTTTGGTTTTAGAACCGCTCGCGAACGCGAGTTGTTCCTGCGAATTATTTCTGTCAGCGGGATTGGCCCAAAGTTGGGAATCACTCTCATGTCCGGGATGAGCGCCGATGAAATGATCGAATCAATCCGGACAAACAATCTGGCCCGGTTGACTCTCATTCCAGGTATTGGCAGAAAAACGGCCGAACGTTTGGTCATTGAGTTGCGCGAAAAAATGGCGGCGTTAGCAACCGGTGCTGTCGATGACGGCCAGAAAGTTCAAACCGGACCGCCACCGACAACCGAGGATGGTGTCCGTTCTGACGCGCTCTCGGCGCTCCTAAATCTTGGCTATCAACGTGGGGCGGCTGAAAAGGCTATAGACACCGTTATGCATGAAACTCCTGAGTTGAGCGTAGAGACTGTCCTCCGCAGTAGTTTGAGGAAATTGGCGCGGATATAAGGCGATTTGCAACTGATCCCAAAGGTCACTCGTATTATATTGGTCATCGCAGCAGGTTAATTGTCATGGCTCCTCCTGAACCAATCTCAGCTCGTGTAAAAGATGGTCTTCCAACCGATGAGGATCGACAGCTCGATCTGACTCTCAGGCCCAACCGGATCGAAGAATACATCGGTCAACGACAGGTCAAAGAGAATTTGCGTGTCTACATGAAGGCCGCTCGACAACGTCGCGAAGCTTTGGACCACGTGCTGCTTACGGGACCTCCCGGACTCGGCAAGACCACGCTCGCAAACATTATCGCAAATGAAATGGGCGCCGAACTGAGATCGACTGCTGGACCAGCTATCGAAAAGGCCGGTGACATTGCCGCACTGCTTACAAATCTCCAGGAAGGCGATGTTCTATTCATCGACGAGATCCACCGGTTGCTTCCGGCTCTTGAAGAAAAACTCTACCCTGCGATGGAGGACTACCAACTCGATCTGTTGATTGGTCAAGGCGCAGCGGCCCGATCAATCAAGCTCGAATTGCCCAAGTTTACCCTGGTCGGAGCAACGACGAGAGCAGGTTTGATTACAGCACCACTCCGGGGACGCTTTGGGATTGTCTTCCATTTGGACTTCTATCCACATGAAGATCTGGAAGTAATCTGTAAACGCTCGGCGGAAATCCTTGGCGTCGGAATCGACGATGAAGGAGCAAAAGAGATTGCCCGGCGCGCACGAGGTACACCCAGAATAGTTAACCGACTGTTGCGTCGCGTCCGTGATTACGCTGAAGTTGATTACGACGGCCGCATCACACAGGCAGTTGCCAGCGATGCATTGAATCGCATGGAAGTCGATACTTATGGTCTCGACGAGATGGACAGGAAATTATTACTGACAATAATTGAGAAGTTCAATGGAGGACCGGTCGGACTCGGAACGATTTCCGCTTCTATTCATGAGGAAAAAGATTCGATCGAAGAAATCATTGAACCTTATCTGATTCAAATTGGCTTTCTGGATCGTACTCCCCGCGGCCGTCTTGCCACTCCCCTGGCCTATGAGCATTTCGGCATACGATTCTCTTCCACAACTCGGCCTAGCCTCTTTGACCCCCGTTGAAAGATTCCCTCGGGAGTTTTAATGAAGCGTCTCTTTTCGTTTACGCGTCATTCATTCGGAGTCCGCAATCGTTCCCCATGGGGTTCGATGTTGGCCCATGCGCTGCATCAATTCCATGAAAACGATCTGTTCACTTCAGCGGCCGCAATGAGTTATTTCGGCTTGATGGCGCTGTTCCCTGCGCTACTGTTAATGCTAGCCACCAGTAACAAGATCGCCGCAGGTAGCCAGATGCTGTCTCATGCGGTTGATGTTTATCCGGGGTCGAGCAGGTTCCTGCGCGAGACTATCAACTCATTCGAAAATCTCGGAGTTGGTGCCATCATTTCGTGCGTTGTGATTGTCTTCTGGGCCGGCTCGTGGGTCTTCGCAGTTATTGAGAGGGCGCTCAACCGAATCTGGGGCGCCGTTTCGCGGACTTTTTGGCACGGGCGTGCGCTCACGGTCGGTATGGTCGCGCTCGTTGGAGTGCTTCTGTCTTTTTCTGTGATGGTAACTTCCATCCTGCTGGCCCTTAGAGACATCTCCGCCAACCTCTCGCCGCGACAGATCGAACGCTACCCACTTCTTATCTCGGTTGGCAGCGCCTTCTGGCAGGTACTTTTTGCCGTAGCTAGTTATCTATTAACGGTCGCACTGTTCGTGCTGGTGTACCGGTTCATGCCCCGGGCCGAAGTAACATTCCGCGACACGTTACCGGGCGCGTTTTTAGGTGGAGTGCTCTGGGAAGTGGCAAAGTACACATTCGCCTGGAGTCTGCGATATTTTCATTACGATCAAATCTACGGATCGGTGGGCGCTGTTGTGGCAGTTTTGACCTGGAGTTACGTTTCAAGTCTGATCCTTCTTTTTGGAGCCCAACTCACCGCCGTGTTTCACCGTGAACATCCCGCATAAACTTGGAGTGCGCCGGCCCGGCGGCGCTTTGTCATATGGATCGCCGCGAGCTCGATCTTCGAGAAACCAACTAACAACGCGCCGCCGGCGCACTCCAAGGCGCACTCCAAAGATGCTCCTATCTGAATTCGACTTCGAACTGCCGGAAGAATTAATTGCACAAGAACCGCTCGAGAAACGTGATGCCTCGCGGATGCTTGTGGTCAATCGGACCACACGATCATGGACCGACGAGCATTTTGAAAACTTTTCCTCGTACCTGAGAAACGAGGACCTGGTTGTACTCAACAATTCAAAGGTCATACCGGCGAGGTTAGTAGGTCATCGAGCTGCCACTGGAGGCCGTGTCGAGATCTTTTTAGTCCGCGAACTTAAGACAAACTCCTGGGAAGCTTTAGTTCGACCCGGCGCCAGACTACGACATGGCGCACAAATCAACTTCGGAGATGATCGATTAACCGCAGAGATACTCGACAATCCCGGTACGGAACTCCGCAAGGTGAGATTTATTTGCCGCGGCACGTTCGAAGAAGTACTGGCGGAAGTTGGCTCAACTCCGCTGCCGCCTTACATCAAACGACCGGCGGGAACTTCAGACGCTGATCGCGAGCGCTACCAAACCATTTACGCAAAACACAAGGGAGCCATCGCGGCTCCAACGGCGGGCCTTCACTTCACTCCTGATGTTCTGAATGCAGTGAATTCTCGCGCGCACACTGCTGAAATTACATTGCACGTCGGCTATGGAACTTTCGAACCAGTTCGGGTTGAAAATATCTCTGAACATTCAGTCAGCAGCGAAATCGTTGAGTTCTCCAGA
>DASROI010000528.1:0-6057 GCA_035646955.1 Pyrinomonadaceae bacterium | reverse complement strand
GCTACTGCGAGTGCGACCCGGAGAAAAGGTTCCGGTTGACGGTGTAATTGTCGAAAGCTCAAGTACGGTTGACGAATCGATGGTCACCGGCGAGTCGATCCCGGTTGAGAAAAGACCCGGCGACCGTGTTATCGGAGCTACAGTAAACGGCACCGGTAGTTTTGTGATGCGCGCCGAACGCGTAGGCTCAGAAACTCTCCTCGCTCAAATTGTACAGATGGTTGCCGAAGCGCAACGTAGTCGTGCGCCGATTCAGAGGCTGGCAGACGTCGTAGCTGCTTACTTTGTGCCGGCGGTGATAGTGATCGCCATTGTTACATTCGTCGTCTGGAGCCTGCTTGGTCCGGAACCGCGACTGGCGCATGGCCTGGTCAATGCGGTCGCCGTCTTGATCATCGCTTGTCCGTGTGCGCTCGGCCTCGCGACACCAATGTCGATTATGGTCGCTACCGGAAAGGCAGCACAGTTTGGAGTGTTGTTTAAGAACGCTGAAGCAATCGAGCTCATGCGTAAGATGAGCACCTTGATCGTGGATAAGACCGGGACGTTGACGGAAGGTAAACCCAAACTGGCCAGTGTTATCACTGGTCCAACAATCGATGAGCACACACTCCTTAGACTAGCTGCAAGTTTGGAACGAGCAAGCGAACATCCGTTGGCCGCTGCGATCGTTGCAGGTACAGGAGAACGCGGAATTGAATTGGCTAAGACGGGTTCATTCGAGTCAATCACGGGCAAAGGAGTGGTGGGTGAAGTCGATGGGCATCACGTAGCTCTCGGGAATCTTGCCCTGATGAATGATCTACGTATCGATCCAGGCGATCTTTTGGCGGCCGCGGAACGGCTTCGGGCCGACGGTCAAACTGTTATGTTCGTCATCATCGACGGCCAGGTCGCTGGAATCATTGGCGTTTCTGATCCCATAAAGGAAACAACTGGAGAAGCGATCCGGCAACTTCATCGAGAGGGTATCCGCGTTGTAATGGTGACTGGTGACAGTGCGACGACAGCGAATGCCGTGGCGAGAAAATTAGGCCTTGATGAAGTAGTAGCAGAGGTACTTCCGAGTCAGAAAGTAGAGGTGGTCAAACGATTTCAGAGTATGGGAATCGTGGCAATGGCCGGTGACGGCATCAACGATGCTCCAGCGTTGGCCCAGGCTAATATTGGAATTGCAATGGGAACGGGAACGGATGTGGCAATGAACAGCGCCGACATAACACTGGTCAAAGGGGATCTGCGTGGAATTGTTCGAGCGCGAGTGTTGAGCCGGTTGGCGATGACTAATATCAAACAGAACTTGTTTTTCGCGTTCGTCTACAACTCGATAGGAGTGCCAATTGCGGCCGGAGTTTTGTACCCGTTCTTTGGAATCCTGTTAAGTCCAATGATCGCTGCGGCAGCGATGAGTTTCAGTTCTGTCTCAGTCATAGCCAACGCTCTACGTCTGCGTCGAGCTAGTTTATAGACACTCAACCTTTTTCAGATCGAGATAGCAACTCTTGATTCACGCTTTGTATTGCTCATCGGTTACTTTCTCCATCCACTCGACGACTTTGCCATTGAGCGCTTCCTGAATGGCGATGTGCGTCATGCCAGTGGTCGGAGTTGCGCCGTGCCAATGTCTTTCGTTCGGTGGGCACCACACCACGTCGCCGGGTCGAATCTCAATTTTTGGACTACCCTCGCTTTGCACCCAGCCACATCCCGCAGTCACAATCAAAGTCTGCCCAAGCGGATGGGTATGCCATGCTGATCGCGCTCCGGGCTCAAACGTCACACTCGCGCCTCGAGCGCGGGATGGTGCGGGCGCTTCGAACAGCGGATCGACGCGTACGTTCCCGGTAAAATATTCATTGGGTCCTTTGCTTGAGGGTTGCGAGCCATTGCGTTTAAGTTCCATCTTTTATACCTCACTTTTTGCGGAACCGTCGTAGGCCAACTATTGGATCTTCAGTTCCTTCACGCGAGGGCTCAGCGGTTCGTCATAGCCTCCAATTGTTCGGGATAGCGGTCGCCTTGCACATCTATTTGCGAAGCCGCCGTCTTGATCTCGTTCAGATCATCTGTGGTGAGTTCGATCGCTGCTGCTCCATTATTCTCTTCCAGGCGATGCAGTTTCGTAGTTCCTGGGATCGGAACAATCCATGGCTTTTGGGCCAACAACCACGCAAGTGCAATCTGTGCTGGAGTCGCTTTCTTGCGCTCGGCAATGGCCTGAAGGAGATCAACCAATTTTTGATTTGCTTTCCGAGCCTCGGCAGTAAAGCGTGGAACGATATTCCGGAAGTCGGAACTGTCGAAGGTTGTGTTCTCGTCGATCTTTCCTGTAAGAAAACCTTTACCTAGTGGACTAAACGGAACGAAGCCTATCCCGAGTTCTTCCAGCGTTGGCAACACTTCCTTTTCAGGCCGTCTCCACCAAAGAGAATACTCACTCTGTAATGCGGCCACCGGCTGCACGGCATGCGCGCGTCGAATAGTCTTAACGCCGGCTTCCGAAAGGCCAAAGTGTTTGACCTTACCTTCCTGAATTAGCTCTTTGACCGCGCCGGCAACGTCCTCGATGGGAACTTCCGGATCGACCCGATGCTGGTAGAACAGATCGATAGTATCGACCCGGAGACGTTTTAGAGAGGCTTCGGCAACTTCCCTGATGTGTTCGGGCCGGCTGTCAACACCACTCTGGCCAGGCTTTGCTGCCGGACCGAGTTTGAAACCAAACTTTGTTGCTATCACGACTTGCTCACGGAATGGAGCGAGTGCTTCGCCAACTAGTTCTTCATTTGTAAACGGACCATAAGCTTCAGCGGTATCGAAGAAGGTCACTCCTTGTTCAACCGCCGCACGAATTAGAGCGATCATCTCTTGCTTATCCGCTGGCGGACCATAGCCAAAGCTCATTCCCATACAGCCGAGCCCTATAGCTGAAACTTCCAAATTACTTTTTCCGAGTTTGCGCTTCTTCATAATAAACTCCTGTCGCATCAAATATGCGTGCGATTTTACTCAGTTATGTCTTCCTTACCGTCTCCCATGTTGTCGATGTCTTTCCGCACTCGTCGTTCACTATGGTTTGCAGGTTGTTGCCGGAAGTCTGAGTATCGTTTTCGGAATATGGTACGCCTATGTAATCTGACTTTCCTCGAATGAAGAACCACATTCTATCTTTGGAGGCAAAGCCGGTGGCGTTGCCCAAAAAAGTTGAATTCTGTCGAGCCGCGCGCCGCCATTACAGTACCGCGGGCGCGCGACCGGATGCCACACTCAAGTTTTCGTTATGATTCTCAGTAGCGCTTTGTTGAGTGTAGCATCCGGTCGCTTCGCTCGCGGTACTGTAAAGGTGGCGTCTTTACTGTTTTGTACAAAGTAATCTAAATCAATAAACAGAGTTACGTCGTTGCTACTTTTTTGCGTCTGCCGATCAAGCCAAAGATCGCCAGTATTAGTCCAACGAATGACAGGAAAGCTCCGATTACTGCAGGGACGATTCCCATTATCAACTGCTTTGTCATGAACGCTCTCTTCGACTCACAATCTTCTTCGGAAGTTAGTCCTATCGTCATTTGTCTGTAGCAGTCCGAAGTCGTACTCCCGCAGGTGTCTCTTGCTTCGCTAAATGCTTTTTGGTCTATCGCGGCTTTTTCACAAGCCGAGGTGGCGTAGTCTGAGGTCAAAGTAGTGATGCAAACAATCAACCCGATAATGAAAAGCAAACCACCAACCAGGAACAGGATGATTCCCAGGACGAGTTTCATAGTTTCTCCTCTGCTTAGTCGTACTACTTGACTGTATTTTGATGGAACGCCAGATCTGCGTTTTCAGCTGGGCGTCGGCGTTAAACGCAACTTACCAAAGATGCGTATGGCTAGTCCAACTTTTTGAGTCGTGTTTCAATGGCTCAAGAAGTCAGATTTTGAGGGCCACAGGACTTTTGCGACGGCTAAACTGATTGGCGACCAAAAAGGGTCAAGCGTCTCACGAATTTCAAGTGCAAAATATTTGAGCAGTAAGTGGGTGTCGCTTTATACTTTACGTCACACAAACCGCCCACAGCCTAGCCATCTTGGAGGTGTGTCATGATCAACTGGCGAACTCAAGTGTTTGGCTTCCTGTCTCGCTGGACCAACCGTGTCATGTTTCCGCTCCTGTTGCTGAGCGTTATAGGTTCTGCGCAATTAGGGAAATCGCAGACGCGTACTTCTAACTATCCAGGACCGGCAATTCGCGAAGGCAATCGTGCGATGGATGATTACGATCGTGCCATCAATCGCATGAAGAACGATGCCAGGGCAGTCAATGAGCGAAGGCAAAATTTGTTTCCCCAGATTAATGAGGACTTTCAGCAGATTCAGATAATTCACAACGAGATTGTTCGGATGCTTAAACCTGATAAGACTCTGGATTACGAACGTTTGACGGACTTAACAGGTGATATGAAGAAACGAAGCGTTCGTCTACGCGAAAACCTGGCCCTGCCGGATCCCGAAAAATCGGTTGCGCAGCCTACTAACGAAGCGACTGTTGATGAGGATCTCATGAAGAAGAGTATTGGTGAACTGCATGATTTAATCGTTAGCTTCGTGGCGAATCCGATTTTCAAGAATCTTGGGGTGGTCGATGCCAACGTCATCTATGCTGCAAGAGTGAATCTCGATAACATCATCTCTATGAGTGATCAGATCAAGAGAGAGGCCAAAGCATTAAGCAAATCGGCGAATAAGTGACGCAAAAAAAGGGCGGGATCTGAAATCCCGCCCAAGTGTCGGGCGCCGTTTTATGGCTCAGAACGATTCGTACTGAGGATGAATCTCAGAACGAATAACGCAGTTGGATTCTCCCCGAACGGAAACTTCGAAGAGTTGTATTTGGTCCTCCATTAAGCTCCGGTTGGTTAAAGAATGTATTGAAGACATCCCCATTGCTGTTACCACCCACGCTGGCAGCGTCCCAGGTAAAGATTGGATGGTTGAAGACGTTGAAGAAGTCCATGCGGATTTCAAACTTATCGTCTTCCCACTTCGTGAATGGAATGTTGATAGCTTTGGTCAAACTAACGTCAAAGCGGTTGAGGGTTGGAGCACGTAGCGTGTTCCGGCCAACGAGTCCGGTCCGAATCGCTGGATCGACAACAAAGCGAGCATCGTTCAAGGCAATCGGCGTAACGAAGTCGTTTGTGCAATAGCCGGTGGGGGACGCCACATCACACAAATCGTTAAAGATCGCCACAGAGTTTCGTGGCGCATTCGGGTTGTTGAGAGCGGGACGGTCATTCGTGGCGACGCCGTCACCGTTTATGTCGAAACCGTTCATATAAGCGGTTTCCGCAGCACCTGACTGCAGCCGCCAGATCCCCGATAGAGTGAAGCCACTGGTAACTCCATGAACGAAACGGTTTTCGCTCAAACCAGGAATATCGTACAGGAACGTTACATTGGCTGCGTGTGGCACGTTATAACTAGCTGCACTGCGGTCCGCTCTTCTGCCTCCAAATAGATCAAGAAGATCAGAAGTTCGACTAGAACCTCCGGAGGTGACAAACACTTCGCTGTTCACGTCATCGATAGCCTTTGAGTAGGTGTAGGAGAACCTGAACAGAAGGCCATTGCGGAATCCGCGTTCGAGTCGTGCTTGCAACGAGTGATAGTTGGAATCTCCAGCGTTGGTTCGAGGCTGAATTGGACCACGATCCGGGTGAATTCGAAGCCCTGTCGCCGGGTTGACTGGATTGAGTTCTTCATTCAAGAAGAGATGAATACCTCGCGAGCCAACATAAGCGACGTCAAAGATCATTCCCCACGGAATTTGTCGTTGAATCCCAAAGTTCCAAACGAGTGTTTTTGGGTTGTGAAGGTTCGTGGTCACAGTGGAAACGGCAGCGGTTAGACTGGGAGGCGGAGTCGCGGTTGGTAAAGTGTTAGTCGCATTAGCAAAACCACGACCACCTGCTGTTGCACCAAGAGTCGTAATACCAATTGCATTCGGTGATGACGCAACGGTGTTGCTCAGGATGTTATTAAAGTAGATGTCGTAGTTCACCGCGAAGCCACCACGGAT
>DASROI010000527.1:0-2447 GCA_035646955.1 Pyrinomonadaceae bacterium | reverse complement strand
AGTTGGCGTAGCTTGTAAATCCACATGCCAATCGATCCCATCCTCCAGGCCATGGGTCCCCACCAACTGTACTGGCCCGGCCGAAGATTCATTTTCCAGCATTTCATCATCAGTTGCCATTGCAGTGGAGTTAATTGCCTTGTCTGGGTAACGCCTTCCGAGTTTGCCATTCGTGTATCGTGCAATGGAGTAAAAATCGACGGGATCATGAACGCAAACAAACCACGTTGTTCAATTTCATAGATTAGATCCAAAGTCTCCATTACATCTTCATCTGTCTCACCCGGATTCCCTACGATCAGCGTCATCGCCGGAAACCAGTTGTTTTCATTTAGAACTCGTAATCCTTCCAATACCACGCTCGGCCAATCCTCAATGGAAAACGGTACGCCCTTACTCGACATGATCTGCTTCGCCATCTTCACAGAACCCGTTTCAAGCCCGATGAGTGGCGCCAGAGCCTTTTTCTCAGGATGACTGCTCAACAAGGGGAAATGGATTGGACTCTTAGGCAGCAGTAAATCGGACAATTGCTTAATCAAGAGAGGGTCAACTACAGCGGGAGCGATGGTGCAATGACTCAAGACGTGTTGTTCGACGCCGGGCGTATTTACGATATCTGAATACAGATCTACTAAGGCCTCACGATTCGGAAAGTAGAATGGAGTGTCCGTGTGAACCTGTCCCCAGATAAACATATCTTCCGTAGCAAGCGAGATCTGCTTGTTCCCGTGCGCCACGTTTGCTCGGACGGCATCCATGATCTTCTCTTTTGGCAGATCGATTTGGGGATTTAAGTCCGGCACGCAGAATTTACACCGGCGTCCGCAACCCGTCGTCATCTCGACCACACCAAAAGTCGTACGCGTATCCGGGAAAAGTATCTCTTCACGATCGAGAGGGTGTTTAACTTCAAGCCGGCGCGGCAGATCTTCGCCATCTATTGCACTGCGAAACAGTTTCAATGTGTCGGCTGACTCACTACGGCCTTCAACAACGCAATCGACACTTAACTCTTCGTACGTATCTGTTTGAACGATTTGCCATCCACCTGAGCCGCCCACGATCACTTTGAAGTTCTCACGGTATGGAGACGCCTTAAGTTGAGCAAACATCTCTCGCGAATAATGCGAGTTGATGGGCATCCGTGAAGAACCGAAGATTGACGTATAAACTCCGGCGGCAAAAGTAACGCCAAGTGGATTATGCGTCGATACTGCTACGACTCGAGTTCTTGGTCCAATGAATTTGTCCAGATCAGCTGGAAAACAAGCGACAATATCGTCTTCTCGATATTCTCGCAGAAGCGATTTCTCAACGAGCCGGACTCCAGCAGGCATGTAACGTGCAGAGCCATCATCGTTGTATTCGACCTCGCGCCACTTCGGATATTTTCGATTGAGCACGCCTTCCATCCAGATCGGTAACGATGCCATGGCCATCTGGATGAAATAGCCGGCGTGATCTATCGCTTCAGTCAAAGGGGCGGTTAAAACTATTAGCTTACCGCCATCAGCCGGCGGTTGATGCACAGGAACAGTTGATTCAGTTGTCTTGTTGGGACTTTTTTGGAGGATGCTCATTCCTTTTTTCCAATTGGTTAAGGGGCATAAATAGGACTAAGTGCAACTCGTCCAAATCTCTTGTTTGATTGAATTTCACCCCTCGAAGAAACAAGGCGAAATCCGCTAATGGATATCTTCGGGGCTACACTAATCAAAAGGCCTGTTCTTTACAAGCCTTAACTTTATGGCCCTTGTTTGCACACGATCCGGAAACAACCCGTGAAGACTCGGTGCCAAGCCAATAAAGTTTAGCCGGCTGCTGCCACTGCATCGATCTCGATTAAGAATCCGTGATGCAATGGCCCGGTTGGAATAACAGCTCGGGCCGGTCTGTTGTCACCGAGGATTCGCGCATAAACGCGATTTACAGCTTCCCAATCGTTTATATCCGAGACATAAACAGTCATTTTGAGCACGCGGTCCCAGTCACTGCCTGCAGCCCCAAGTATGGCGTGGACATTATTCAGCGCCTGCTCGGTTTGCTCGTCGATCGACCCGAGTCTCTTTTCACCGGTTTGCGGATCGATGGAGAGTTGGCCGGCGACAAATACGAGTCCGTTGTACTTTATCGCTTGCGAATAATGACCGGCCGGTTGCGGTGCGTTAGGGGTATTGATCTTTTCGATTTGCATGGTCAAACGATAGTTCGCGGCTAGTCCGTCGTCAACACGATCATCGCGGGAAACTGCTCTCAGACGTCACCCGTTGAGCTTGCTGGAAATGCCGCTCTTCATGAACAACAATAATTCGATATGCATCCATCAAGCTATAGGTAACGACCCTGGCAACAGGCGAAGTAATGACTATTTTCTCCAAATCGAGACTCGCGGAAGCAGTCATTCTGGTGACAAGTTCCGACTGTTGCTGCACGAACGTCTGTAG
>DASROI010000526.1:0-10019 GCA_035646955.1 Pyrinomonadaceae bacterium | reverse complement strand
ACTCTAACGCAGCTTCAAAGAAGTGAGATTAGAATTGCCATCATTTGACCAAACCATGACACAGGGCGCCACTTTCAAGTGACGAGTGGCTGTACTTAAGAGTGGTAAATGCCTTATTGAGTAAGGGGTCTTGGGTCTTGGCTTTCCTTCCGTGGATCAATTTCCAAGACATAAGACCTGACGCCGAAGGCCCAATCGAAGACCAAGTCCTCGCTCGCTACTGACTGACAACCACATCACGTATAATACTCACACCGTTCCAAGGCACACGTCACCCCAGCGTTGGAAGTGGTCAAATTCGAGAGGAGACTTTATGAGTTGGAACCAGCCTTCATCCCTTACGACGGACGTACGTGATGAACGCGTTAGTGCCTTTTTGAGCAAAGTTTACGCCTGGATGTTTCTGGGCCTCCTGATCACGGCCGGGACTGCCCTGGTCGTTTCTTCATCACCTGCCCTGGTCAGTACCATCTTCGTCGAGTATCGATTTGTTTTCTGGGCGATCGTCTTAGCCCAGTTCGGACTAGTCGTTTACTTGTCAGCAAGGGTCACGAAGATGGCCCCCGCTACGGCTTCAGCACTCTTCCTGCTGTACTCGGCCCTGGTAGGTGTAACGTCGTCGGTGATCCTTTTCGCGTTCACGACAACGTCCATCTTTACGACATTTATGGTGACTGCTGGAATGTTTGGCGCGACCGCACTTTACGGCACGGTTACTAAACGGAGTCTCGCAGGCCTTGGTCAATTCATGTTTATGGGATTGATCGGTCTGATTCTCGCGATGGTTGTCGGCATCTTCTGGCAGAACGATGCTCTACAGTTTGTGATATCGGTGGTTGGAGTGCTCGTCTTTACGGGCCTTACGGCCTGGGATGCTCAAAGATTGAAACAGATGGCAGTCTCAACACCGGAGGGTCACACATCGTCGCTCGCGATTGTAGGAGCGCTCGCACTGTACCTCGACTTTATAAACCTCTTCTTCTTCCTCCTGAGGTTTACTGGAAACAGGCGCAGCTAAAATTAATCGCGGGGACAGCACTCTACTGTCCCCGCCTAGATAACAAAAGTAAGACCAGACTGGACGGGTCAGTACCGATTCGCGGTAGCTTCGAGATGCTGGGAACTTGATGATCATCGACACTCACCCGACGCCACCGCGAATCGGTACTGACCCGTTCACAATTTTAACTCGGACTAAAACCTCGCTTTTTCATCAGCGCATCTATCTTCGGATCGCGTCCTCGAAATGCGCGATATCCGTCAGCGGGATCGACTGTGTTTCCCACTGAAAACACATACTTCCGCAGCCGCTCAGATACTGCCTTGTCGTATGGGCCCTTTCCTTCTACAAACGCGCCAAACGCATCCGCGGTCAACACATCGGACCAGAGGTAACTGTAATAACCTGCCGAGTAAGAGTCGCTGGCAAAGATGTGGAGGAACTGCGGTGTCCGATGGCGCATGACTATCTCTTTAGGCATGCCAAGCTCGGCCAATGTCTCACGCTCGAATGCATCCGGATCAATCTTCCGATCTCCGGCAAGATGTAATTTCATATCAACGAGCGCGGCGGACAGATACTCGACCGTAGCAAAGCCCTGGTTAAATGTCGCTGAACGATTGATCTTGTCAACCAGTGCTTGTGGAATTGGCTTGCCCGTCTGGTAGTGCAGCGCGAATCGTTGCAATACCTCCGGCGTCGACAACCAGTGCTCCATTAACTGCGACGGAAACTCGACATAATCGCGAGCCACCGAGGTGCCGGCCAACGATGGGTAAGTAACATTTGAATTGAGCCCATGTAACGCATGGCCAAATTCATGAAACATGGTAGTGGCGTCGTCCCATGAAATCAGGAGAGGCTCACCAGGTTTTCCCTTAACAAAGTTAGCGTTATTCGAGACGATGGTTGTAATTTCGCCATTGACTCGTTCCTGGGAACGATACGCGTTCATCCATGCTCCCGAACGTTTGCCTGCACGAGCGTAGGGGTCGAAATACCACAATCCAATATGCCGTTTGCTTGTCTTATCCGTGACTTCCCAGACGCGAATGTCCGGGTGCGCGACCGGAACATTCGTCACCGGAGTAAAGTTGAAATTGAAGAGCTCGCCTGCAACCCAAAAAATACCCTCGCGCAGCTTCTCGAGCTGTAAGTAGGGTTTGACCTCATTTTGATCAAGGTCATATTTCTCCTTACGAACCTTCTCCATGTAATAACGATAATCCCATGGTTCTATTTTGAGCTTCGCGCCTTCCTTATCGGCCAAAGCCTGCATATCGGCAACTTCCTCATGCACCCGAGCGACGGCTGGTTTCCAAACAGCTTCCATCAACTCCATTGCTCGTTCTGGTGTCTTAGCCATTGAATTCTCAAGGCGCCAGTGCGCGTGAGTTTTGAAGCCCAGCAGTTTTGCACGCTCGGCTCTTAATTGAAGGATCTCAGTGATGCTGGCGTTGTTGTCATGCTCGTCGCCGTTGTCACCGCGATCTACGAACATGCGCCATGCCTTTTCGCGAAGGTCACGACGATCAGAATAAGTAAGAAACGGATCGATAGAGGAGCGGGTATTCATGATTACCCAGCCGGTCTGTTTTTTCGTCGTAGCGGCGGCGGCGGCTGCGTCGCGGATTGACTGAGGCAGGCCCGCCAGCTCGTCCTCGCTCTTAAGAACTATGAACTGGTCCGTCTCCTCGGCCAGAACGTTCTGACTGAACTTCGTGTAAAGGCCCGCGAGCTTTTGATTTATCTCCGAGAGACGAGCTTTTGACTCTGGAGAGAGACGCGCACCGGCTCGTACGAAGTTTGTGTAATAGAGCCACGCCAACCGCTGCTGTTTCTGAATTAAGCTTGCTCTTTGCCGGAGAGTTATAGACGGCTTCAATGCGTTTAAAGAGAGCTTCGTTTTGGGTTATTTGATCTCTGAAGGCTGCCAGCCGCGGCGCCATCTCGCGTTGGACCACTTGAAATTCAGGTCCATTCATCGTTGAACTCCAAACGCCGTAAAGCATTGAAACCCGATTCAACTCCTGACCTGCTTCTTCGAGAGCGACAATTGTGTTCTGAAAGTCAGGTGCGGCTGAATTCTTGGCGATGCGTTCTGTCTCGGCCAGTTGCGCCGCCATCGCAGTCTCGAGAGCTGGTTTGAAAAGAGCGACCTGAACCTGATCGAAAGGCGGCACTCCGCCAAAAGGACCTTGCCATTTGGAGACGAGCAGATTTGCCGCTTTAGTTTCGTCGGAATTTGAAGGAAACATAGTTGTCGTCGTTATTGCTTGAGAGGGTATCGTGCTTATTGCGACCGGCGTTATCAGCGCAACAACAGTCAAGATTCTGGAGGCGCTACGAACAAATTCACGCATTAGTGATGTCATCCTTTATTAAAAGCATTCACGCGGGTGGCGCGTCAGAGATTAGGAGATGGACGATTATATTTTTCGACTGGTAGGACTGTACAGCAGCGATGTTGTCGATCTTTCTGATTTTGAGATCTCAGACTAATAAGGACAATGACGGCAGCTGCTACCGCAACAATAGCCACGCCTGCGGAGATAATCACCGGTAAAGACCACGGCACCGTTCTCGAGATAAAAATCTTTGTTCTCCTGGAACGAGCCGCGCAGAAGATCTAGATCGACCTGTCTGTAGTAGTTGGCAAACTTCTCGGATTCCGGAGACAGCTCTGGATGAAATATCTGACTGAGCAGTTCGGCTCCTTCCACAACGCGTGGACCAGGTCGAGCAAAAAACGAATTAGCATCAACGGCATAAACGCGATTTGTCTTCACTGCAGGTAGATCGAAGAAACCGGAGGTACGGCGACTTGAGTACGGTCCAAACACGTCCCAGATTTGCTTCATCGTTTGCTGCAGATTGAAACCACACGGCATTATCACTAAGACTTCAGGTTGCCACTCTGCAATTTGTTCCCATGAGATCCGAACTGATTCACCTTTCTCATGGCCCAGCTCGTCAATACCTCCAGCGATCTTGACAAGCTCTGGGACCCAATGACCGCTGGCATAAACCGGGTCCAACCACTCCATGCAAAATACCCTGGGCCGCTTGCCAACCGTTGCGGTTCGGGCTGAGAGTTCTGCCAGGCGCGAATGACAATCGGCAATTAATTTCTCAGCCTCGGCAGCTTTCCCAGTAGCAACTCCGAGGTCACGAACATTTCCAAAGATCTCTTCGATTGACTGGGGCGTCAGCCAGAGAACCTCCGGGGTGTTGGGCAAAGCTTTCAAGACTTGTGAGACTTCATTCCCGGAGGGTGCACAAACCTGACAGAGGTTTTGGGTCAGAATTAGTTCGGGAGAAAGCTGTCGCAACAGTTGCTCGTCTATTTGATAGAGGCTCAACCCCTGGCTCATGCGTTCGGACACAGCTCGATCGATCTCCGCCTGGCTCATCGCTTCGATCGGCAACACGTTGCGTACAACAACCGGTTTTCCCTTCACTTCGGGCGGGTAGTCGCATTCGTGGGTAATACCCACCAGCTGATCGCCGAGCCCAAGAGCGTAAGCAATCTCAGTCGCCGACGGTAGAAACGAAACTATTCGCGTCATGTGGCGAGTTTAACAGCCAGTCGTTGTTTCCAATAGCGAGGGCAAGTGCCCGCGGTCAGTACCGATTCGCGGTCGGGTGAGTGCGCCGTTATAGTTAAGTCGTATTATTCTCGAAACTTACCTGACGCTACCGCGAATCGGTACTGACCTTCGCCATCACACGGCTGAAAGTGGCGAGACATTCCACGGTCAGCTAAAATGCCGCCTTCATTTCTCTCGGATACAAGTCAAATTAGGGAGTACATCTGAATGGCATTGATTGGAGCCAACGAATTAAAGAAAAAAATGCTGATCGGCATTGAAGGTCAGCCGTACGTCGTACTCGAAGTCTTTTTTGCATCACCCACCGCTCGTGGTGCGGCAACCATGGTGCGCACAAAGCTTCGACATTTGCTAACAAGCGCCGTACTCGAAAAGAATTTTCGTTCGAGCGAGAAGTTCGAAGAGCCCGATGTCGAGCTAGTGCCCGCTTCGTACCTTTATAGCGATGGAGATGGTGCTCACTTTATGGACGAGAAGAGCTACGAGCAGTTCGCCTTCTCGACAGAAGATATAGGAACAGATCGTAGCTTCCTGAAGGAAGGACTTTCACTCCAGGTCCTGAAGTTTAACGGACATCCTGTATCTTTACAGTTGCCGCAGTTTGTCGAGCTACAAGTGGTCTCAACCGAGTTGGGCCAGCGTGGCGACACTGCTGCGGGCGGGGCCACGAAACAGGCAACGGTTGAAACTGGGCTGGTGGTTCGTGTCCCACTCTTTATTAAGGAAGGGGAAATCATAAAGGTGAACACGCAAACAGGAGAGGTCGCAGGTCGGGCCTGATTAAGTATCAATTGATCAAGACTCCGGGTCTCGTCATGAAATCAAAACAACCCTGCCATAAAAGCAGCGTCACCGATGCGCTATCCCACTTACCTGGTCCAAATGGTGAGCGGTTCGCCACAATCTTCGAACACGGAAGCTTGCTCATCGAGATCTATGCACCCCGAGGCAGTGATCCGCAGAAGCCCCATGATCGCGACGAGATCTATTTCGTCGTCAATGGTTCTGGTGAATTCTTCTGCAACGGAGCAAGACAGAGCTTTGCGCCTTCGGACATTCTGTTTGCCGCAGCCGGAGTAGAACACCGCTTCGAAAACTTTACCGAAGACCTGACGGTTTGGGTCATCTTTTATGGACCAGTAGGCGGTGAAGCAGATGTTAACTGATAGGCCAACATTCGGCGCAATCGCTCCGTGTTTCCCTGTCTCAGATGTAGGGGCCACGATTCGTTGGTACCAGTTAAAGCTCGGATTCTGGGGTGATGCGTTTCCCGAAAGCGAACCGTACGTTTTTGCGATCTTGTCCCGCGACAACATCGAGATCATGTTGCAGCGAGTTGAAAACTTCCAGAAGCCCGATCTTTATTTTCGTCGTGGCGAGGGAGTTTGGGACGCCTACATCCGAACTAGCGGAGTTAAAAAGTTCTGGGAGTCGGTTCGAGAGAACGTGACGATCGTAAAGCCTTTACGACAACAACCTTACGGCGCCTGGGAATTCGAAGTTAAGGATCTGAACGGCTACATCCTCGTCTTCAGCGAGATCATAGACAGCGTGTAGAGCCTATCTCTGCGTCACTCTGCGCTCCTCCGCGTCCCTCTGCGATGCTTCTATATCAAACAAATTGTGCACAACCATTTTGGATAACAAGCATCGCAGAGGGACGCGGAGGAGCGCAGAGGGACGCGGAGGAGCGCAGAGGGACGCGGAGAGAAAAGCGAAGGAAAGTCCCTACGACGGCCGGACTGCTTTGGCGAATGCTTTAGGAGTAAGAGTGTTTAGAACCTCGCCGCGCCGAACCCAGCCACGACGAGCCATCCGCACGCCGTATTGCAAGTTAAACAACGCACCCGTCGAGTGAGCATCAACGGAAATTACGAACTTGATCTTCCGTTTGCGCGCTTCTCGAACCCATCGAGGCTCAAGGTCCAAACGATAGGGATCGCCGTTGATCTCAATCGCTGCCTTCGATTCCGCAATAACATCAAGCACCCGCTCAACATCACATTCAAAAGGAGGGCGCCGTTGAAGCAAACGACCTAATGCATGCCCCCACACTTTAAAGACGGGCTGGCGCATTGCTGTGATAATTCTGTCGGTCATCTTTGCCTTGTCCATTTTGTAACGCGAATGAATGCTGGCGACAATGACGTCAAACTTCTCGAGTATACGGTCAGGATAGTCCAGCGCGCCGCTGGCCACGATGTCGGATTCAGTACCTCGCAAAATCTTTATCTTGACGCGTTCCTGGACCTCGGCAATCTCGTCCCATTGCCGCTCGAGCCGATCAATTGTTAGTCCATTAGCGTAGAACGCAGTTGGCGAATGGTCGGTTATGGTGATGTATTCCATTCCCATAGCCTCGGCCGCCGACACCATCTCTTCCAAACTATTCTTGCCATCAGAGTAAGTGGTGTGACAATGGACCATGCCCCTGATGTCGCCAAGGGTCAATAAATCTTCCGGCAACTTTCCGGCTAACGCTGCCTCGATTTCTCCCTCGTCTTCCCGAAGCTCTGGTGGGACAAATTGCATCTTCAACTGGTTGTAAATCTTTACTTCCTCATCAACAACACGTTCAGCTTTCTTAGTCTTCCCGGTATAAAGGCCGAGCGTGATCTTGTTTGCGGTGGCAAGCTGTTGCAGCTTTTCGAGGTGCTTGTCCGAACCCGTTTTTACGAGCAGTGCGAGCGCATACGTGTCCGGAGAGGCAAATGTCACAACCACCCGAGCGCCGTCGACAAGTTGCAAAGCTAGAGTGTCTTCATCGAGCGATTCCGATGACGCAATTAAGGGAAATCGTTTGAGATGTTTTAGGACTTGCGAGGGATTGCCGGTGTTGACCACCAGATCAATCGTTCCGACTGTTTCAACCCATCGGCGCAATGGGCCGGCAATGCTAACCGCGATTACATCCTTGTTTGATTTCAAGAACTCAATGACGTTGTTTGCGACGTTGATAGCATGATGCAAATGCAGTCGCGGAGCCGGCTTTTCGGACTGGTTGCGAATCAGTTCGAGTAAACGCGCTTCAGTCTTGGCTCCGAACCCCTTGAGATTGCGCAATTCGCCTGCTTCAGCCGCCGCCTGGAGTTCTGCAATTGATTTAATACCAAGCTCTTCATAGAGCTGTTTGATTTTGCTTAGACTTAAACCTGGGACTGCTGATAGCTCGACAACGCCGGCGGGAAACTCTTCCCTCAGACCACTCAGAACAGACGACTCACCAGTAAAGTAGAGCTGTTTAATTTGTGAAGCGAGCGCGCTACCGATCCGTGGTAAAGAGGTGAGGCGATCTTCGGCAATCAGTTGGTCGAGATTGGCGACACCCTGAATTGATCGAGCGCCGGCATTATAGGCTTTCGCTTTGAAACGGTTCTGGCCTCCCTTCAAATCCATCAGGGCAGCGATCTCCTGGAGCACGGCTGCTATAGCAAACTTGTCCGGTCGAGGTGTTTCCTGTTTTTTCATGATTGAAATTTAGTGTCTCTTTTTGGGTGTGATTTTGCAAAAGCCTGTTGCCACTCTCCGTCTCTTTACGCATCTCTGCGTCTCTCTGCGTCTTTTCTGATTCCAAGCTAAAACTCATCTTCGTTATAAGTAAGGGCATCGCAGAGGGACGCAGGGAAGCGCGAAGTGACGCGGAGAAACCGATCGGACGGTTCACAAATCTGTATAATCTCCGGTAAACCAAACCCAGGGCGGTGTGAACACAAGATGGCTATAGCTACCATAAATCCGGCTACCGGCGAGACTTTAAGAACTTTTCAGGCTCTCGACCCAACTCAACTTGAGTCAAAACTGCAACTCGCTCATGACACATACCAGACCTACCGGCACACGTCATTTGCTGACCGCGAGCCGCTGATGCTCCGCGCCGCAAAACTGATCGAAGACGAGAAACGGATGCTGGCTGAGCTGATGACGATGGAAATGGGCAAGCCATTCAAAGCAGCAATAGCGGAAGCAGAAAAATGCGCCTGGGTTTGTGGTTACTACGCAGAAATGGCGCAGTCGTTCCTGTCTGATCGAGAAGTCGAAACCGAGGCCACCAGGAGCTATATTCGTTTCGAACCGATTGGTCCAGTACTGGCTGTGATGCCCTGGAACTTCCCTTTCTGGCAAGTCTTCAGGTTCGCAGCGCCGGCGTTGATGGCCGGCAATGTCGGACTCCTGAAGCACGCTTCCAACGTCCCTCAATGTTCACTGGCAATTGAGGAGATCTTCCTTCGAGCTGGCTTTCCGCTAGGCGCTTTTCAGAGTCTTTTGATCGGGTCGAAAGAAGTAGAGGGAATATTAATGGACCCGCGAGTCGCCGCTGCAACTCTGACCGGGAGTGAACCCGCGGGAAGAAGTGTTGCAAGTATTGCAGGCAAACACATCAAGAAAACCGTCCTGGAACTTGGCGGCAGTGATCCCTTCATCGTTATGCCATCCGCGAATGTAAAGAAGGCGGCTGAGGTCGCGGTTAAAGCTCGCACAATCAATAATGGCCAGTCGTGCATAGCCGCTAAACGCTTCATCATTGCCGACTCAATCTATGATGAGTTTGTCGCTGAATTTGTCAGCGGGATGAAACGCCTGAAGGTTGGTGATCCAATGGACGACTCTACTGATATTGGACCACTCGCAACAAAACAGATCGTGGACGAACTCGATGAGCAAGTGCAACGAGCGATATCGTCCGGCGCGCGCCTTCTAACGGGCGGCCATAAGATCGATGGACCGGGCAATTTCTATGAACCTACTGTCCTCGATAATCTCGACCCTGAAACGCCGGTATCGTGCGAGGAGATTTTTGGGCCCGTGGCGACGGTCTTCAAAGTTCAGAGCCTGGACCATGCAATCAGAATTGCGAATATCACGTCATTTGGTTTAGGGTCGGCCGCCTGGACCCGTGACTCGAACGAGCAGCAGGAACTGGTGGAGCGGATCGAGGCGGGTTCGGTATTTATTAATGGAATGGTGGCATCGGATCCGCGTCTGCCCTTCGGCGGTGTGAAGAATTCCGGTTATGGCCGTGAACTCTCAGAGTTTGGTATCAGAGAGTTTGTTAATATTAAGAGTGTTTGGATAGGCGGATGAAGGGTTGGGCTTAGGTCTTTGGACTGAGGTCTTTGTGCAGTTCACGCTTTGTGCTTTCTGCCTGGATGAGCAATAGTCATTAAGAATCATCAATTCATAATTGATAATTATTTGGACCAATGGTTAGCTAAACATGAGATCAAAGTCCTCTAAGTCTATTCTCCTGTTGTTGGCGATTCTGCTTGGGCTCATGGTTTCGTGCAAGAGTCAGCCGCAGACGCAGGTCAACTCGCAGCCTTCACCAACACCGCCGAACTTGAAGCCCATGAGCTTTCCCACGCCGGTTGTTGGAAAGCCTTATCCAGGTATCGGGATCGTGACTTTGA
>DASROI010000525.1:0-8241 GCA_035646955.1 Pyrinomonadaceae bacterium | reverse complement strand
CCTTGATACCAGGGCAGGACTCCTCGTAAGTCTGAGACAATAATGTCCGCTGGTTCTGGAAGCGTTACTTCAGTTGAAAAATTTTGGAAGAACTCAATTCTCTCAGCGTAACCGTTGGCCACAGCCGCTTCGCGAGCAATCTGAATAACGTCGTCGGGCTCCACGGCATACACGCGGCGCGCACCCAGTTGACACGCAAGTAACGCAAAGAATCCCGGCCCACAACCGAGGTCGAGTACTACTGCCCCCGGTTTGACACTCCGCTTTAAAGCTTCGACGTATGCGCGCAGTCGAGGTGTATCGACGAGCATCTGACCATAAAAGTAGACGCTATACATGCTACGCGTTTGCTTCCGAGTGCGAGAGGGTTAGCGATGCAAAGTCTTCGAGGATCAGGTCGCAGAGATCCGGAATTCTGGTTGTGTCTGAGTGAGGAGTAACACGGCGTAATGGTACGTGGTTTGACACGCGAGTTAAGAGTTCGAACTCCCGCGCGCGCATCTGCTTATCCATGAGTTTGGTTGCGTAGGTGTTTGCGACCAGGGACATCAAACCGTCTGATTTATCAACCGCAGCAACGTAAGGTGCTTCAGGTGAATCTCGGCGGTGGTCGAGGTGATAAATGGCTGCAAGTTTTACAGGCTCAAGCGGAAACTTTTGTGTGAGGTCGAGATAACGTTTGTCCCAATTCGGCGTGAGCTTCGGTAAATCAGCATTAGCGCCAAATAAAGCAACGACTGAAGCAGGCCATAAACGAATACACGGATATGCCGGCCTAACCAAAAAATGATCCGCGCGATCGTCAAGGGTGACGACGTCTTCTGCGATCACGCTGTAACCAAGGTTCGAGAATGCGGCTGCTGTCGTCGATTTACCAGAACCGGCTGGTCCTAAGAGTGCGAATGCCTGGTCTCGTATGACAACAGCACTTGCGTGCAAACAAACAATCCCTCGCAACAACAGTACGAAGCCCATCACGGGACCAAGGAGATAAGTAGCCGCATCCTCAAGGGTGAGGGACTCGGGCCAATTCCCCCAGACTTCGGTTCCAGCTTTATTAACCAGAAACTCCGTTTGATCGGCATACAAGAAACGGTAGTAGTTGTGATCGGACGCGTCGAAGAACCGTAGCAGAGGTTGACCCGATTCGTCGCTGTAGTCGCTGGCGAAGAAAGGCTTGGTATCGCTTACAACCTCACTACTAATCCACGTAGGAAGCGAACCGAAATATATGTGCAGGTCAAGAGAAGGAATTTGTGAGGCTGGAACACCTGGGATTTCTCGATTCGCGAGAACTCCAAGGCCATAGATCAAACACGGGTAAGGCATGAATTGAAAAGTCGGTTGTCACAGGCGAAGCAACATCAATACAAGTTCTCACGTTCCCGTTTTAGGTCCCGCTGCCGCGCCACCGCCCCCGTCGTCTGCGCCTTTGGGACCGGCGTTGCGGGTGATCTCGCTGACATTACCGTAAATAATTACTTCCGGTTTGTGATACTGCTTTTTGAGTTTCTCCGTTCCCGTCGTCTCAGGCTTACGTTCCATGCATTATTCTCCAATCAGTCTAAGCATTTGAGATCTTGCTTACCGGTTCCTTAGTGCTCGTCGGGTAACGCGACTCCGCTCGATCTGTTGGCTGGGAGTTCGAGAGCCAATGGTTCAAGGCAAACACTCGTAGACTAGCCCACCAGCCTTCCGTAGTTTGCTCATCCGTGATCGATCGTCGCTTGTTCAGGTTAACATAACAGCTGAGTTGCGGACTGACCTCAAAGCTGTCGAGCCATCTTACACTACCGCGCCTTGTAATTTGAAGAGCAGGATCACCTCCCAGTGGAGTTTTACGGCGATTAAGTATGGTATCCGGTAGTACGTCTTGCATCGCTTTTCTCAGGATGTATTTGTCCAGACACCAGGGGATCGATGGTATCGACAGCAAAAACTCTAACAAACGCAAATCAATCAATGGGTGACGAAACTCCAACGCCAGTCTCGTCGATCCTGCATCGTAGCCTTCGAAAAGTGGGGCCCAAACTTTCGAAGCTAACCCCAATAAGGTTCCTGGTCGGGCATCAGCATCTTTGATGTCGTTATTCGAGCCTTGTTGGAGTCGCTCGCCTAAGTTGGTTCTTTTCGCAAACGACTCATCTATCCATTCGGGATAAAAACCGTCCGTATTAGTTCGGTCGAACGCCCGTTTTAACCAACCGCGAATGCCAAACCCCGGTAAACGTCCTTGAGTTTTCATGTACCAGGCCAAGCCGGCTGTGAATTCCTTGAACCTTAAAGTGCCGGCGGCCAACGCAAAATAACTATTTGCCGGCTCGTTCATAAGCGTGTCGCCGTCAAAGCCAGTAAGAGCGATGCGACCATGTTGCGAGCACAGTCGCAACAGAGCATAGAACTGACCAGCATAGGGCGACAATAGAAACGGCTCAGGTTGCTCCATATCACTCGGTATTTGACGATCAAAGAGTGGAAACTGATCGGCAACGATGTGAGTCACTGGAATCCCGATATGAGCTGCGGCAGCTTGCGAGTAGTGACGCTCTTCGTCGGGAATCAAACTGTCATAGACAATTGAAAACGCACGAACTGAGTCATTTTGATTGAGAGAGCGGTGAGCTACTGCGGCGAGGCTGGTTGAATCAAGACCGCCGCTCATTGAGACGGACACTCGACTGGTGCGCAACCGTTCTTCAACGGCGGAAGTCAACAGTTCATCGAACCGTTCAATGTAAGATGAACGATCTCGAAACCTGAGCTCATTCTTATCCGAGGGTCTCCAGTAACACTGCGTACTGGCAATGCCGTTTGAAACTGTCAGTGTGTGGCCGGCAGGCAGACGTTTAATGTCTCGAAAAGTTGTGGACGAGAGATCCTGGTTGTGGCCAAACAGAAGATAGTCGCCGATGGCCCACTCATTGAGCTCGTCTGAAACTCGGTGATCGAGCCGGAGCGCATTCAACGTGTTACTGAAGATAAAGGTGTTTGCGAGGTGTGCATAGAAGAATGGCTTGACACCAAGATGATCGCGAGCACAGAACAAACGTTGACTACGAGTGTCCCAGACTGCAAACACGAAGTCGCCGATCAAATGGTGAATACAATCTTCTCCCCACGCTTCGTAGGCAGAGAGTATTAACTCAGCGTCGTTGGGATTGCTCGTTGAAACTGATGAGACCGGCAGCTGTCTCAACAAGTCTTCTCGTCCATCGATGCGAGCGTCTGCAATCAGCCAAACTTTGCCATCGAGAGTCAACGGTTGACTCTCGGTCCTGGACTCGTTGGTTGTGCGTAAGAGTGTATGACCAAGTGCGACGTTGCGATCTACATAAACCTGCTGAGCATCGGGTCCGCGGTAAGACAGAAACTCTGTGCAGCGCCAGATCAGTTCCCGATCGACAGGCGCCCCATCAATATTGACTATGCCAACAATGCCGCTCATTCGCGCGACGACCACCCATTACGCCTGGAGGTAACCTCGATTAGTGGTAATTGAACCCTACGTTACCGCGCCGAAACGACGAAAGGGCGCCTGCAGTGGACGCCCTAACTTGTTGAAATCATTTGGTGCACCCGGCATGATTCGAACATGCGACCCCCTGATTCGTAGTCAGGTACTCTATCCAACTGAGCTACGGGTGCCTGAGAAGCGTAGATATTAAGCGCTCTAGCTCAAAAAAGTAAAATGGGCCTGATTGGAAGTAGAGTCCTAATCTGAAGCTGCTCTGTGCCGCCTCAGAGAACTCTGTAGCTCAGTGGTTGTGGTTTTCTGAGGAGTTTGCTTCACCACTGAGGCACCGAGGACACAAAGGTCGCACCGAGTATGCCAGTTTTGACACTACCTCATTGAGGTCAGGGCCAGAGGTCAGAGCATTTGATAATGATGAATTGATATTTATGAATTCTTAAGTTGCTGCACGCGCCGCCCCGATCAAATAGAAATGATCAATATCAATTCATAATTATCAAATGATCTGACCTACAGCGCCTGACTTACCTTCCAAAATAACCCGGCTTCGTCCGCGCAGTCAGTTCGGGAGGTGTGACCTCGACCCGAATCTCGTGCCACTTGCCGCGCGCCCGTTCACCACTCGCCTGATATCCGACTGTGTACAAAGTTCGCAAGCTCGCGGCGACCTCGCGGTAGAGTTGGGCCATGTACTCGAGCCGGTTTATCTCATTCAATCTTCCACCAGTTCGATCAGCCAGCGTTTGCAGCCTCGTCCGGGCCGCAGCGTAGATGCCGGTGATCGTCGGCGACGGCAAGGGCAATCTCTTTGGATCGCCGGATGGCAGCGCGAGCGGATAAATCGACACGCCCAAACGATCGGCTGCAGAGAGAACCGAGTTCAGGTCAGAACTATCCTGAGGCTTGATGGCACTCAACGCTTCCTCATCAGTTTGAGTTTGGGCCACCGTCTCGCGATCTATTTTTCGCAGATTGGAATCCAGTCCATCCGTTAGCACAACAATCGCCTTCCTACGTTTGCCTTCTTTCTCAAGCTCCCGCAATGCATATCGTAATGCTTCGTAAAAATGAGTTTCGCCGGCGCCGTTTGCGATCTCGATCGCGTATGCCGTCTTATTACGATCGACTGAAAATCCAGCTAACGATTTTACTTTTGCGTTGAACTGGATCACGGCCACGCGGTCATCTGGCCCAAGCGCATCGAGAAAACGTTGCGACGCAAGTTTCAGCTGTTGCCTGAAGTTTATAGTCGACCCTGACATATCCAACAGCAACACCAAACTAAACGGAGCGTCAACCGGCTCAAAAAGTTGGATTGACTGTTTGATTCCGTCCTCATAGATCGAGAAGTTGTTCCGGTTGAGAGATGTGATAGCGCGACCCTGACCATCAACGACTCCGATATTAAGCTGCACCAGGGAAGTGTCAGTGCGGACTACGTCATCGACATCCTGGGCTCGCGCCGGAGCGGGGATGGAAATCGTGAAAACCAGGACAAAAAATAGCAGAATTGCTATGAAAAGAAGGGACCGGAGCCGGCGGATACACTGAACTTTAAGCATTGATAAATAGTCGGGCGAGTATGCCCGGGAGCCGCGAATTTTTCAAATCCTCAACTGATGATGAACTCGGACGCAGTTAGCGGTGTCGACGTTGCTTTTTGGAGTGCGGCGGCCCGGCGCCGCTTTGTAATTCAGGCTACTTGGCGTCGCGACGAGGCGAAGAGTAAAGTACGAAGGATTTAAACAATGTAACAAAGCGGCGCCAGGCCGCCGCACTCCAAAGAAAGGCTCCTCACGTGTCGCTCCTCGCCATTTATCGACCAAATTTCTGTTCAGAGTGTGGTTCAAAGATCATCAGGTTGCGCTGGTACATATGGACCAGCCGCAAGTATTGCGATAAATGCACGCCTGGTTTTCGCAAGGAACGATGGCTCCAACCACTCGGCGTCGTACTGATTGTGCTGGTTGCAGGAATTCTGATCGGACGCGCGACGCGCAAGCATCCGCCATCTATCACCATCAACCGCACAATAACAGCAGCCGAAAATTCCGCTGCAGCCTCTCCAGCCGCTGTCGCACTCTCAGACGAGGTTTATCTATGCGGCGCTAGAACAAAAAAAGGCAGTCCGTGTTCGAGGCGAGTACATGGTCCGACTCGCTGCTGGCAACACAAGGGATTACCCGCGATGCTTCCAAATGAAAAATTGATTGTTAAGTAAGGAGCAACAGATCAGTATGGTTGGATAAGAATCAACCTGAAGGGCCGTGAGGAAAAAGGATGTGTTTCGATCGACCGTTACTAGGAAACGCGAGCCGAGCTCGAAGGCATGTTGCGCGAATTAACCGACGTCAACGGACAGATGCTGGTTCGGGATCTTGTTTTTACAGCCACCAAAGAAACGGCGCTCGAGAATCGACTTCCTAACATCGTTGTTTACTGGCACGACGCTGCGTTCGTTCCGGGACTGAGGGTTGCCGGAACCAACATCGTCGCGCATAAAGACCGGCCAACACGCGTTAGATGGTTTTTGCTTGATAAACAGCAAACCGAAGCTCAATACCGCTGAATCAATTCTCGCCGAGGAAATGGGTCACCTCCTCGCCCAACTGCCCGGTGGCTAGCCTAATTCGTAAGGCGTCCCTCCGTGGGGCCCATTATTTCAGCAATCAATCACCGCCGAGGCGCAAAGACGCAGAGCAAGTTTCAGAGTATTTGACTAACTAAGTTAGAATTCTTGTGTAGCAAAGGCGTTATTGATAGAAAGTGTCATTAGAAGAGAAATTAAAGGAAATCCCACCTTCACCAGGCGTCTATCTCCACAAAGACTCAGGCGGAAAGGTAATCTACATTGGTAAAGCGAAGAATCTTCGCAACCGTGTCCGCTCGTACTTTCAGACGCGGCCTTTCGATAGAAAGACCGACGCCTTAGTCAGACAGATAAGTGATCTCGAATTTATCGTCACCGACAATGAAGTCGAAGCCTTGATTCTTGAAGCCACCCTCGTTAAGAAATATAAACCCCGCTACAACATCAAACTTCAGGACGACAAGTCGTATCCCCAGCTCAAACTTACTGTCAATGAACCCTTTCCAAAAGTAATCATCACACGTCGAATACAAAAAGACGGTGCTCTTTACTTTGGTCCATTTCTTCCGGCCAGCCTGGCGAGACGAACTATCGATGTGATCAATCGTACGTTCCAGCTGCGCACCTGCGACATCGAGATTGACGGCAAAGCGCCGCGTCCCTGCCTCGAATATCACATCAAGCGTTGTCTTGGACCATGCGTGAAAGGACTCTGCACGCCTGAGCAATACCAGGAAGCGGTAAAGGACGTGAGATTATTGCTTGAAGGTCGCAACAAGGAACTCGCCGACACTCTTCAAGAACGCATGTTGGAAGCATCAGAGGAGACACGGTATGAGCTGGCGGCCAAATATAGAGATCTCCGGAAGACGGTCGTCAAACTTTCTGAGCAACAGAAGATGGCCACGGCGTCAGAAAGTGATGTTGATATCTTTGGTTACTACCGCGAGGGCCATCGACTGGCCTTGCAGTTGTTCACAATGCGCGAAGGTCACATCGTTGGGCGTCGCGAATTCTTCTGGGAAGATGTAACGCCTGACGAATTTGATCCGGCCGAATTTTTGGGCGAGGTGCTCGCACAATATTACGCTTCTGATTATGTGCCGCGAGAAGTAATTGTACCCGTTGATTTCACCGACCGAGAGTTGTTGGAAAAGGCGCTGACCAGTCGTCGCGGACGCCGGGTCAGAATTTCGGTGCCCCAACGCGGTGAGAAACGAGACATGATCGATCTGGTTGATAAGAATGCGAAGCTTGCCTTTGAGACTCGCTTCCGGATTCTGAAACCAGACATGAAGCAGGTGCTTGAAGAGTTGCAGGAAACACTCGAGTTACCGCGGTTTCCGGCGCGTATCGAGTCGTTCGATATCTCGCACATTCAAGGTGCCGAAAACGTCGCCGGCATGGTCGTCTGTGATAACGGTAAGATGAATCGTTCCGAATATCGCAAGTTCAAGATTCGAAGTGTTGAAGGAGCGAATGATGTCGCTTCAATGCGTGAAGTTGTACTGCGTCGTTACAAACGTTTACTGGAGGAAGGAAAACAACTTCCCGATCTGGTCATGATCGATGGCGGCAAAGCCCAGTTGCATGGAGCTGCTGAGGCAATGCGCGAGCTCGACCTTGAGGCAATTCCGATGGTGGGTATCGTTAAGCCGCCACAACGTCACAATGACGTCGCATACTTACTGGTAAAAGGCCGTGAAGACGAACCGGTCTATCTTGATCCACACTCATTAATACTGCGACTGTTGCAGATGATTCGCGACGAAACCCATCGTTATGCCGTGACTTATCATCGGAAGCGACGGGAGCTGCGAGACTTCACCTCTGAACTGACTGCGATTCCGGGAGTCGGCGATAAGCGAAAAGGCCGGTTGTTGCGACACTTTGGTTCGATTCAGAGAATCGCGAGAGCGGGAGTATCAGAGTTGACGCCGTTCGTTGGGAAGAAAACTGCAGAAGAGATTGTGGACCACTTTACGAAACAACGAGAACTTGCCGAAGGTGCCGTTGCGCAAGTAACTAGTCACTAGAATCCCGCAGTCAGAAAGGGTGGCAAAGCGCCAGTGTCAAGACTCACTAGAATCCCGCAGTCAGGAAGGGTGGCAAAGCGACGACAGTCAAGACTAACTAGAATCCCGCAGTCAGGAAGGGTGGCAGAGCGCCAGTGTCGAGA
>DASROI010000524.1:0-7164 GCA_035646955.1 Pyrinomonadaceae bacterium | reverse complement strand
GTACTGCACTCAACTAGAGTCGAGAACGTGATGAGCGGTTCGTTGAGTGTACCATCCCGCTTCGCTCTCGGTACTGCACTCAACTAGAGTCGAGAACGTGATGAGCGGTTCGTTGAGTGTACCATCCGGTCGCTTCGCTCTCGGTACTGCACTCAACTAGAGTCGAGAACGTGATGAGCGGTTCGTTGAGTGTACCATCCGGTCGCTTCGCTCTCGGTACTGTACTGATCGTTCGCCACACCCGTGATTTGGTTTGGACAAGGCCGTGAAATGAGGAAATGATTTGGGCTCGAGGGGAAATGATAACGAATCTGCGATAGCATACCAGAGAACGTCTGCCAAATTGCCAGCGTCTCGAAAACAATCTCGACTCATCACCGGTATTCTTTTTCTGGGCCTGTTCGTTTCGACTGCCGTTGCACAGAGAGTCGAGACGGTTAAATTTGAGAGCAAACTGGTTAATGCTGTTCTGCCTTATAACGTTGTCCTGCCAAAGGACTACGATACCGCACGAGCAACTCGATACCCGGTGCTGTACCTACTGCATGGTCTAACAGGTCACTACTCTGACTGGGCCGCGCGAACAAATGTTGCTGACTATGCCTCCCAGTATCGTTTAATTGTCGTGATGCCTGAAGGAAATGACGGTTGGTACACCGACAGCGCAACTGTCGCGACGGACAAGTACGAGAGTTATATCCTGAAAGAGTTGATACCCGATGTTCAGCAACGCTATCGAACGATTGAAGCGCGATACGGACGCTCAATAGCAGGACTTTCCATGGGAGGGTACGGCTCGATCAAGTTTGGTCTTAAGTCGCCAGCAACTTTCGTGTTTGCGGGTTCGATGAGTGGTGCTTTCGGAGTTACGCGGTTTGGCGAGAAGGAAATCGGCGGATCGGGATGGGAATCATCAATGAAGTTATTTGGTCCCGTGGGTAGCGACACGCGAAAGGCCAATGATCTGTTTGAGATTATCAACAACTTGCCTGCGGCAAAGCTTAATTCGTTGCCATACTTCTATTTCGATTGTGGAACAGAAGATTCCGAGAGGATTTTCCCGTTCAACCGCGAGCTGGCGGCCGTGATGGTGGCTAAGAAGATTCCGCACGAGTATCGCGAACTTCCCGGTGATCACTCATGGGGATATTGGGACCAGCAGGTTCGAGAGGTATTGAAGATTGCGGCGAGTAAGATGAAAGCGGAATGAGTGGTTGGGCTTCGGATTTCGGACTTTGGAACCGAACGTAGGAGCGGCACCAGGTACAAAGCACAAAGGCCAAAGTCCCAAGTCCCAAAACCCGAATAACAAACACACAACATGCTCAACTTTGCTATTGACATTGCTCGTGAGGCCGGGGCCATCCTGGTCCAACGCTTGGGAGGCGCCAAAGTCTCGAATAAAGGCGATATCGATCTGGTGACCGAGGCTGACATCGCTTCAGAAGAACTGATTATCGACCGGATTCGCTCTTACTATCCGCAACACGCAATTCTCGCTGAAGAGTCAGGCGAATTGGTGAATGTGGGTGCTCAACGAAGTGATTGGAAGTGGCTAATCGACCCGCTGGATGGGACCACAAACTATGCGCATGGCTATCCATGCTTTTGCGTCTCAATTGGTTTAGAGAATGCAGGGACGCTCGAAGTCGGAGTCGTCTATGATCCGATTCGTGATGAGTTGTTTGCCGCAGAACGAGGTGGCGGAGCTACTTTAAACGGACGGAAGATTCACGTTTCCGCCATTGATGAGCTTAACAGCGCGATGGTCTGTACGGGCTTTCCTTATAATGTTCGTGAACGGCCGAACTTTGCCCGTGACTTTACCAATTTCACCATGCAGGCGCAGGCGGTCAGAAGAGATGGCTCGGCTGCAATCGATCTCGCTTATGTTGCTTGTGGACGCTTCGACGGTTTCTGGGAAGACGGGCTCAATCCCTGGGACATAGCTGCTGGAATATTATTGATTCAGGAAGCAGGTGGGCTCGTTACTAACTATCAAAATGAGCCTTTAAATATCTATACCAAGAAAGTTCTCGCCACCAACGGCCTCATCCATCACGACATGCTCCGTGTATTGCATATGTAGACGGACTACAGTGCGTCACAACGCGGAACCTATGACGTGCGCGAGGTGCTCGCTTTCTCGCCGAGCATACGCACGAGTTTCTTCTCCTGGCACTTTTTCCGGCTGATAAAGCGGATGATAAGTAATAAGAACTTTCCCGGGGTGTGGGACGCGCCAACCACGCGGCCAAACCTTATTTCCGCCTTTGATCGTAACTGGCAGAATCGGCACGTTAGCTTCAAGGGCCAACCGGATTGCTCCTGCTTTAAATCTTTCCAAATGTCCAGCGGCGCTGCTCCTTCCGCCTTCCGGAAAAATTACAACGGCACCGCCTTCTCTCAACCATTGCAGTGAACGTCTTATCGCTGCCGGATCACTTCCTTCGAGCGCGAGTGGCCAGGCACCCAACCAGATCAAGCACTGTCCGACAATGGGCCAATTAAAAGCTGCACTCCATGCAAGATATCTGGTGGGTCGTTTTATCGGAAGAGAGATCCAAAACGGATCAATGTAGGTCTGGTGATTTGCGGCAATGATTACCCCGCCGTGTTGTGGGATATTCTCAACACCCTCGAATTCAATTTTCCAGACGGCCTTGCTGAGGGCGCCGACAATTGGACGGATTATCTCGAGCGCCCACTGAGGCAACATAGCGCGACCATTTACAGATCGCGCGTTATCTTTGGCCGGGATTGTGCCATTGTTACTCAAGGCTCACGTCAGCGTTGGATAGTACGCGCCCTTGGTCTAGCTTCAATTCGGGCCACCATTCGGGGATATCTTTTTCTACTAAGGTGTCGTGAGTCCAGCGACTGCAGGTGTCGCACTCAAAGCCGTCATAGTCCCCAGCTTCAGATTTCGTAAGTCCAATTCTCACTCGCGCGTTGCAGTCCGCGAAACTGCACCGTCGTTCCAATTCGTACAACAGAACCCTTTTGTCGATAGCCACGCCTTTCATGGAATCATTCTACAACGGCCATTCCCTGCCAACGAACTCGACGTGAATCCTCCTGATGCCGTCTTCACCTTTGCTGATAGCCCGTACGGCTGCAAACGTCGTGATGTTGTAATGAGGACTACTTAAGCGAATGAAGCGCCCGACCTGCGTTTCGAGGGTGGTGTAGATGCGGGCTCCCTGCTTGCTAATATCTTCGGTCACAGTAGTTTCGCTCGTAAGGGCGGTTCCGTCGTCATCCAACGTTTCGACCTTGAGATCTACGGCAATGTTGTGTCTGGTAACCGTCCGCTGATCGACCGGCTCAACAGGGCGCACCATCTCGATAACATTGGTCAGTTTTCGTGGTCCTACCACAACTTCATAACGTCGCCATGGTTGAGTCTCATAGGTCGCCGGTGGTCGCTTGCCGATGAAGGCAACTCCTACCTCGAACTTCGCCTCGTCGCTTTCGGGTATGACAACGAGTTTAGCGTGCCGGACGATGGCCCAGATTCTGTACTGAAGTTCGAGATGATCAAAGACCCTCAATTGCCTTGGCATTGGTATCACCATATGCAGCAAACGACCCTTTTCGGTGGGATGCTTCAAGGTGAATCCCGCCCCGAAAGGAGTGACATTTTTAAGTCTTGAAGTTTCCTTCCATTCAAACTCGTTAGTCTCGCGACAAACAACCTGAATTGGCAACTTAAGACTTAAACGATCGCGGATTCTCTTCCAGTTTCGCTGTTCACCCATGGGAATTTTGGGAGTTCGCGGGGGCGAATTTTGGGTAATAGTTATTTGGGAACTCAGCGCTTCGCGAAGAACTGCTGACCAGGCTCACGAAGCTGTTGATTTCATTGGAGTTTACGTCGATCCGAGTGTTTGCCAAAACGACTCAAAAAAGGCTAAAATGCACCTTAATTTGATGTCGAAACACCCATCCGCTTCTCGGCTGAACGAACAGAAACATCGAGCGAGTTTTGATCACTTCGTAAGGTTTAGATCTGTGTGCGACTGAATGACAAAGAGCTTGTTGAATCGCAAGTCAGAAAACGGTGGTTAGAAAAGTCAGGACAACCCTAGGATTGGCGAATTGTACTTGAAAGGCTATTAGATGGAAACAACTTCTGATCGCAACCCCCACATTAATATCGAAGACGAGATGAGGCGTTCTTATCTCGACTATGCGATGTCCGTAATCATCGGTCGCGCATTGCCTGATGTGCGAGACGGGCTTAAACCTGTGCACCGTCGTGTCTTATGGGCCATGCATGACCTGGGTAACACTTACAACAAGGCCTACAAGAAAAGTGCCCGCGTTGTGGGGGACGTAATTGGTAAGTATCACCCCCACGGTGATATGCCCGTTTACGACACGATAGTGCGACTCGCTCAGGATTTCTCAATGCGGTACCCGCTCATCGATGGGCAGGGTAACTTCGGTTCGGTTGATGGTGATGCTGCTGCGGCGATGCGTTACACCGAAATCCGAATGGCGCGCCTGGCGAACGAAATACTCGCAGACATCGAGAAAGAGACCGTCGATTTTCAGCCTAATTACGACGAGTCATTGTCAGAGCCAACCGTGCTGCCCGCTCGTGTTCCTAACTTGCTGATCAACGGTTCGGACGGCATTGCAGTGGGAATGGCCACGAAGATTCCACCCCACAATCTTACTGAAGTTGTGAACGCAACCCTGGCTTTGCTCAAAGACCCCGAGCTGAAGGTCGAGGACCTGGCCAAGATCGTGACTGGTCCAGACTTTCCGACGGGAGGTTTTATCTACGGGCGTAGCGAAATCAAGAAGTCGTACCTCGAGGGTCGGGGAGTGCTTCAATTGCGAGCTCGTGCCGGTATCGATCGTATCGGACGTGGCTCTCAGGAGCGAGATGCCATCGTAATCACGGAAATCCCCTTCCAGGTCAATAAGGCTCGCTTGATTGAGCGAATCGCCGAGTTGACAAACGAGAAGAAGCTGGAAGGCATTTCGGATCTGCGTGACGAGTCGGATCGAACTGGAATGCGGATAGTAGTTGAACTTAAGCGCGATGCTGTTCCTCAAGTCGTTCTCAATAAGCTCTACAAGCTCACGCCGATGCAATCGTCGTTTGGCGTGATCAACCTCGCAATCGTAAATGGACAGCCGCGGGTCCTGAATCTCAAACAGATGCTCGAGTGTTTTATCGAGTTTCGCCGGGAAGTTGTTAAGAAACGGACTGAGTATGATCTCCGTAAAGCAAGAGCGAGAGCCCACATACTCGAAGGGCTTACCAAAGCCATCGACGCCCTCGACGCGATCGTTACGTTGATCCGTAACTCGCGTTCCGTTGACGAAGCACGCCAATGGTTAACCGCTCAATGGACCACCTTGAGTGAGATCAAGGACAAGGATTGGAAAGGAATACCGTCGGATGTAGTGCTCAAATCGCATCTCGGCAAGATCCAGAAGACGATGGAGCGCCTGGCTTTCTCGGACATTCAAGCGCAGGCGATCCTCGACTTGCAGTTGAGACGCCTCTCGGCACTCGAACGTCAGAAGATCACCGATGAATACGAGAGCATTATCAAGCTGATTGCCGAACTGGAAGAGATTCTTTCAAACGAGCGTTCGTTGAGAAGAGTCATCGCAACGGAACTCGAAGAAGTAAAGAAAGATTTTGGCGACGAGCGCCGTACGGAAATTGTCGATGAGGGAGTTGAACTCTCGATCGAGGATTTAATAGCTGACGAAGACGTCGCTATAACCGTTACCAACAGCGGTTATATCAAGCGAACACCAATTACGACCTACCAGCGACAGGGGCGAGGCGGCAAGGGGCGCTTCGGTGCCGCTGCCAAGAACGGCGATTTTGTTGAGCATCTATTCATTGCTTCTACTCATGCTTACCTGATGATCTTTACTGATGATGGCATGGTCTACAAGATCAAGGTCCACGAGGTGCCGGATGCCGCCGCTTCAGCACGCGGAAAGGCTGTAGTGAACTTGATCAATATTCCGTCCGATCGTCGTCTTGCCGGAGTAGTACCCGTGCGCGAGTTTGCCGAAGGTCGACACGTGGTAATGGTCACCCGGAAAGGCGTAATTAAGAAGACATCACTCGCTGATTTTCAAAACATTCGGTCGAACGGGATTATTGCGATCAATATTGACGAAGGTGATCAGCTCCTCGATGTGGTTCTTACCGATGGAACGAAGCGAATTTTCATAGCCACGCACAATGGACTTGCAATTCGGTTTGATGAAAAAGGTGTCAGGCCGATGGGACGTGCAACTCGCGGAATGCGTGGAATCGATCTCAGGCCGGACGATTATGTGGTTTCAGTTTGTCCGGTATCTGCAGAAGATACTGAACGAATGCTTTCGGTTTCAGAGCAGGGCTATGGAAAGCAGACGCCGATTACAACCTACCGGCTACAGTCGCGTGGTGGTAAGGGTGTCATCAACATGAAGACGACTGAAAAGACCGGTAAGGTAGTAGCGGTGTTTCCAGTTGAAGATGATGCTGAGATCATGATCATCACTCAGCAAGGCAAGTTGATCAGGTTGGAAGCCGCAGATATTCGAAAGACTGGGCGCAGCGCCCAGGGGGTTAGGTTAATCAAGACTGACCCGTCGGATAAGGTTACGAGTGCTTCACTTGTTGAGGCCGCAGCAGAAGACGAGACAGAGGAGACGCCGGCGGGTTAAGACCCAGTCTATTGATCATTGGTCATTGGTCATTGGTCATTGATCAATGGTCAATTCTCATTTATTTGAATCGAATGCGCTCGTTGGGGTCGACCCTGCGAGCGCATTTTTGCGTGCAGAATTTGGAGAGGAAAAAAAGGAAATAGCTGGATGTTTTTAAGAGATTTCTCTGTGAAACAAACCAACAACTTCTTGTTTTTCTGACGATGTTTTTATTCGAGGTCATTTCAGGGGGCCGTAGGCACATCGGCAATGCGAGACCAACTTGATCGCTGGTTGCGGCCTAATTCTCTCTGTGCGATCTTCGTGTTCTCTGTGACTCGGTGGTTAAGGGATTACCAAAGACTTCGCCACTGAGGGACCGAGGCCACGAGGGTTACTCAGAGAAAACCTACGTTGGACTGAGTTTATGGCGAGACGCTATACTCATAATTCCCACGAAGTACATTCGGAAGGATCAATCCAACT
>DASROI010000523.1:0-3964 GCA_035646955.1 Pyrinomonadaceae bacterium | reverse complement strand
CTCATAAATACTCGACACTTTCCGAGGTCGAATCAGCGCTTACTTCCGATATGCAGTCGCATGATTATATTAAAGGCGTCGTAAGTTTTTCCTGACCCGCAAGTTTCGCTCGCACAGTCAAATCTAATGCTTGTCTCGCTTTTCGTTACGTGTCTTGTCGACCAACTGTGGAGCAGTGTGGGTGTGAGCAGCGTCGAAGTATTGCGTCGTGTTGGCTGTGAGGTCCAGTTTGACGACAGGCAAACTTGTTGCTCGCAACCAGCTTTCAACACTGGATATCGTGACGAGGCACGACAGGTTGGCCGAAGATTCATTGAAGTGTTTGAAAGCGGCAACGCTGATGCGATTGTCACTCCGTCGGGATCGTGTGCCGCCATGGTTCACCATCTTCCGGAACTTTTCAGTAGCGATGAGCACTGGCAAAAACGTGCCCGTTTAATAGCTGACAGAACTTTTGAACTGAGCTCGTTTCTTGTGCGCGTTTTGAATCGGGATGATGTCGGCGCCAGCTGGCCTGGCCGGTTAACCTGGCACGATGCTTGTCATGGATTGCGCGATCTCAATATTAAAACCGAACCACGCAGGCTCATCAGCAAAGTAAGAGGCGCAGAATTTGTCGAGTTGGACAACGCCGATTCGTGCTGTGGTTTCGGGGGGACCTTCTCAGTTAAGTATCCGGAAATATCGCTCGCAATTCTTGACCAAAAGATCGAAGCGATCGAACGCGCCAAAGTCGACGCCGTAATATCTGGCGACGCGAGTTGTTTGATGCAGATTGGTGGCCGATTATCGCGGAAGGGTTCGAAAGTAAGAGTCATGCATATTGCTGAACTCCTCGCGTCAAAAGCTTAAGTGAGTCTGAATGAACCATCTCACCAGCGAAACCTTTGACGATAATGCTAGGGCAGCCCTTGACGACGTCCAACTGCGCGGCGCGTTGCGAAATGCAACTTCCTTGTTTGGCAAACGTCGCCTGGCAGCAGCCGCCGGATTGCAAAACTGGGAAGAGCTTCGAAATCGTGCGCGTTCGATCAAGGACGACGTCCTATTACATCTCGATCAGTATCTCGAGCAATTCGTAGCCAATGCCGAAAGTCGTGGCGCAAAGTTTCATTGGGCGCGGGATGCGTCCGAAGCCAACGCAATCATCTGCAAACTAATCCAGGATCGCGGCGGCCGCAAGATCGTCAAAAGCAAGAGCATGACGACTGAAGAGACGCACCTCAATGTCGCGCTTGAAGCAGCGGGAATGCAGGTCGTAGAAACTGATCTCGGCGAATATATTATTCAACTCGCCGAAGAAACTCCCTCGCACATCATCGTTCCGGCAATTCACAAGACCAAAAGACAGATCTCCGAGTTGTTCACTTCTGAGTTGGGAATTCCTCCAACTGATGATGTCGACAAGTTAACGGCCACAGCCCGCGCAACGCTGCGTGATAGATTCGCGGAGGCTGACGTCGGCATCAGCGGCGTTAACTTCGGGATAGCGGAAACAGGAACAATCCTGATCGTGGAGAACGAGGGCAACATCCGCTTGACTACGAGTTTGCCGCGGACACACATTGCGGTGATGGGAATCGAAAAGGTACTTCCACGATTTGCCGACGTAGACGTTTTTCTGAAACTCTTGCCGCGGTCAGGTACCGGACAACGCCTAACGACCTACCAGTCGTTCATCACGGGAGTAAAACAGAACGCCGCTGATGAAGGTCCCGACGAACTGCACGTAGTGATCCTGGATAACGGCCGGTCGCGAATGTTGGCCCACCCGATTACGCGGCAATCCCTCGCCTGTATCCGTTGTGGCGCGTGTTTGAATGCTTGTCCTGTCTATCAACAGATCGGCGGTCACGCATATGGGTCCGTTTATCCTGGTCCAATCGGAGCTGTGATAACTCCTCAACTTGTTGGTCTAAAAAAGACGGCTCAGCTGCCGTACGCGTCAAGTTTGTGTGGGGCCTGCCGCGAGGTCTGTCCCGTGAAGATCGACATTCCGCAGTTACTTCTCCATCTGCGAAGTGAAATTACTGAGGCCTCAGTAAATAAGCGAAGGTCAGAGCAGTTTGCGTTCAAACTGTGGGCCAGGGTAATGACAAGCAATTGGTTATACAGAATGAGTGGAGAAGTGGGACGCCTTTTTCAGAGGTTCGTGGTCCATAACGGCAAGATTGGAAAGCTTGAGAAGGCAGGAATACTTGCGCCACCACTGGCAGCGTGGACCAGCGGACGCGATCTTCGGCCCATCGAGAAAAAGACGTTTCGCGAACGCTGGCATTCTGAGTTGAAGCGGCACGACTAACGAATGAAGATAACTAATGCACGTGAAGAAATTCTGCACTCAATACGCACAAACCTTGCTGCCAGTGCGGTGTTTGACGTTAATTACACGACTGGTCATGCCGCTCAAAATGAGCAGCCGGTTCCAGCATTAAAGCCGAATCCGGAATCTCTGGTAGAGTTGTTCGCTGAAAGTCTAGAGGCAGTTGATGGGCATTGTGTCGTTGTCGAGGGTCATGCTGAAACTGTTGAGGCCATTAAAAAGATAATCGCTGGGTTGCGTTCAACGAAGCTAAATCCACGTAGAGTTGCTGTCTCGGACTCACTTGAGATTAAAGATCTAATCGAGTCAATCTCCTCAGCGGTTGAAGAAGTCGAGATGACTCCAATCGCTGCCGACCTATTTAGTTTTGATGTTGGGATTAGTTCCGTTCAGGCAGGTATCGCCGAAACAGGGACCCTGGTACTCGAAGCAGATCGAGAACGAAACAGACTTGTCTCGTTGGTGCCGCCAGTGCACATCGCGATTTTGGATGCCAGTAAAATTTTTAATACATTGGGCGAGACTCTGGCTGCATTATATCGTGATGGTAAAGTAAGCCAGGCGATCACGTTTATCTCCGGGCCTTCACGAACTGCCGATATCGAATTGACCCTGGCAATCGGAGTACATGGTCCACAGGAACTGTTTGTGATCATAAGGCGCTAGCTGCGACTGACGAATCAAAAATCAAAAAGGAAATAAGACCTTAATGCACATTATTGCTTTTGCTACCGAAGATACTGACTGGAAAGAACCCAGACCTGGAATTCTGCTTGATGATTATGTTCTCGACTGTGAACGGCTCTTCAAACTTTCAGAACGACCTGCAAACTATCTGTCGTGGTTGGACATGGACGCGAAGTGGTTTCAAAAAGCTCATGAGACGTTTCAAATGCTCTCTGGCAATCCAGACGAGATTGCTGATGCATACGACAATGGCCTTTTAGTTAAAAGAGCAGACGCTTACTGGCACGCGCCCGTGCCGAGACCGGCGAAGCTGATTTGTATCGGCTTGAACTATCGCGATCATGCGGCTGAGAGCAATATGCCTATTCCTGAGCGTCCGGTGGTGTTTTCCAAGTTTTCTACCGCCGTAATTGCTCCCGGTGAAGCTGTTGTCGTGCCCGCAACGAGCCAGCAAGTTGATTACGAAGCAGAGCTAGCCGTGGTGATCGGCAGACGAGCTAAGAATGTTTCGCGCGATCAGGCTTACAACTATGTCCTGGGCTATACAGCTTTTAATGATGTAAGTGCACGTGATTTTCAATTTGCTGATGGGCAGTGGCAGCGTGGCAAATCGTGCGATACTTTTGCCCCGATGGGCCAGACAATAGTTAGCACCGATGTCATCACCGATCCGCATAAGCTTTCGATCAAGTTGATCTTGAATGGGCAGACTATGCAAGACTCGAATACGGATCAGTTAATTTTCGGCGTGCCCGAGTTGATTGAATTTCTTTCGGAGACAATTACCCTTGAGCCAGGAGATGTGATCGCGACAGGAACACCGCCGGGTGTCGGGTTCGCGCGTAAGCCGCCGGTGTTTCTGAAGCCTGGCGACGAGATGGTGGTCGAGATCGAAGGAATTGGCAGTCTTAACAACCCCGTTGTTGGGCCATAGTCCCTGGAGTGGGGTGGCCC
>DASROI010000522.1:0-3764 GCA_035646955.1 Pyrinomonadaceae bacterium | reverse complement strand
GACTTCGCTTATTCGCATTGGAGTTGATTTTCCGAAATCAGACTTTCAAACCTTCAAGGCAGTTCTGCGACGGAATGATCGCAGCACGGTTTGGACGCGAGGCGGGCTAAAAGCGAAGCCTATCCGAGAGAATCAGAATATTAGTCTGGCCATCCCGGCTGACAGAATAACGAACGGAGAATACGACCTCGTGGTTAGCGGCGTTAGTTCTAGTGGTGATACTGAGTCAGTTGCGCATTACGCCTTGAAGGTAGAACGAAAAGATTGAGATAGAAGCTATGACGATCATCTCTAGCCGAAGTGAGTCGAGCGAGAACACCAGTCAGTATCGGATCGCGGTAGCGCCGGCTGGACCTATTGATGAGCGCAACCGTGATCGCGCACCCCAGTCGCGTCGCTCCTGGTTCTGCAAGATGGGCGTTTTTTTGGTGATGGTGCTGTCAGCTCCGATTGTTCTGTCTCAACCTCAACAAGCCAATATCCAGGGTGGGCCAAGAGTTGAGGCCGAAAATAGATTCAAAGAGGGTCAGGCACTACGCGCCCAGCGAACTTCGGAAGCCCGCAAGAGCGCCATCCAGAAATATCAGGAGTCATTAACAATCTTTCGCTCGATTGGTGACCGAGGGGCTGAGTCTCGCCTTTTGTACGTAATAGGAGCTACTTACTCAGAGTCGCAGGATCCGCAAAGAGCGATCGAGTTCTACAACCAGGCTTTGATCATCGTTCGCGCTCTGGGTAATCGTAAAAATGAGGCCATAACGTTGGCGAGTCTCGCTCTCGCGTTTGATGGGAGTGGGGACCGCAAACAGGCGTTGGACCATAACCTTCAGGCGCTTCCCATTCAGCATGAGCTAGGTGAGCGCGTTTCAGAACTCGCTACCCTGATAAGAATTGGTGACGATTACAACGCGCTCAAACAACAGCAAAAGGCCCTGGACTTTTACAGTCAAGCGCTGACACTTGCCAGGCAACTCTCCGATCGGCGTTCCGAAGCTCTCGCGTTACACGACATGGCTGCTGCCTACGACGTACTCGGCGAAAAACAAAAGGCGCTCGAGAATTACAACCTGGCACTCCCGATCTGGCGAAGCATTGCCGAAAAGTCTAGCGAAGCCTCGACGTTGATGGGGATCGGAATAGTCAACGATTCGCTTGGTGAAAAACAGAACGCAGTCAATTTCTACGAGCAGGCGTTAATTGCGGCGAGGCAGTCAAAAGATCCGAACATAGAGCGTGCGACCCTTTTCGCGTTGGGAAATGCGTACAACTTTGTGGGTGAGAAACAAAAAGCGCTGGAAATCTATAACCAATTGCTCACTATCGCCAAGTCCTCGGGAGATCGAGGTGGTGAGGCAGATGCGCTCTTGAAAATAGGAAATGTTTACAACTCACTTGGGGACGCAGATAAAGGACTTGAATACTACGAACGGGTTCTTTTGATCCAGAGAGAGTTGCATGATCTCACCGGTGAAGCCACGACGCTCAATAATATGGGCACCGTCTATATTCGTTTCGATAAGCCTAAAGCACTGGAGTACTTCAACAATGCGCTGGCAAAACTCGTTGAGGTCAACTCACTGCGAGCCACGACATTAAACAATATCGGAGGTGTTTACGACCTACAGGGTGATAAACAGAAGGCGCTTTCATATTATCGGCAAGCGCTTCCTATGGCCCAAAAACTCAACGACCGGCTGCAAGAAGCTCGAACGTTGGATCGCATCGCTGTAATTTACGACTCGACCGGGGACAGGACAAACGCACTTGAGTTATTCAGCCAGGCCTTGGCCCTGGAAGCCGCGCTTGGCGACCACCGCGGGGAAGTCAATACACTCGCCGGCCTGATGCTCTTTTGGAAAAAATCGGACCCGGCTTGCGCTGCATTTCAAGGGAAACTCGCGGTCAATGTTTTTGAGAGCCTGCGCGCCAACATCAAGGGCGTCGATAAGGAACTACAACGAAGCTTCATCAGATCGAATGAAGGCACCTATCGAATATTGGCCGATTTGTTGCTCAGTTCCGGACGACTCGCTGAAGCTCAGGAAGTGCTCAATCTCTTTAAGGACCAGCAGTTCTTTGACTTCAATTCGGGAGTGCAGAGTCAACCCGCCCTTGTCACTTTCACTGCAAAGGAGGCGGCAGCTGCTCATCGTTTTGAACTGGCGGCGAAGCGGGTCGAAAATGCCGCGAAGCCGTTGGACGAGTTGCGCATAAGGATTGGTCAGAATCAGCCCTCGCCGAGCGATGCTAATACCTTGAACGAGCTGCAACAGCAACTATCCGCCGCCTTGAAAGAGTTTCTTGCGGCCCTGAAATTGTCGGAATCTGAGTTTGCCGTTGTCGATCCAGTAAAGGATCGAGTGACTGATATAGCCGACACTCGGAATCTGCAACGAGTGCTTACCGATCTGAGCAAACAAAAAGGACATAAGGCGGTCGCAATTTATACGCTTGTCGGGGAAGACAATTTACGAACACTCTTAATCACTCCTGATAACCTCTTCACCGCTTCGCAAGAAATTAAAGCTGTCGACGTGAACGACAAGGCCGAACAACTGTGGGGACTGTTGCAAACTGATAAGTACGATCCGGCAACTCTGTCTCACGAGCTCTACGACATCATTTTTAAACCTATCGAGAGCCAGTTACCGAAAGACACCGACACTATCCTTTGGTCGCTCGACGGCAAGTTGAGATATTTGCCAATGGCGGCCTTGTATGATGGCAGTCAGTATCTTGTGCAGCGATTCAACCATGTTGTGTTTACACGTGCTGATGCCGAACGAATGCTTAGACCAGTGAGCCAGCATTGGACCGGTCTTGGCCTGGCGAGTTCTAAGGCACAAACGGTCGAGCTACTTGGCGACACAATCAGGTTTAATGCGTTGCCGGGCGTGAACGCGGAGATAAAGGCTGTATTTAAAGCGCAGGGGTCGAGTGACGGAATCATCAGCGGTGAGGTGTTGCCGGATGCTCAGTTTACGGAAGCGTCAATGTTAGCGGCACTGAAACTGAAGAGACCCCTGGTGCATATCTCGAGTCATTTTAGTTTTCGACCGGGTGATGAAGCGCGGTCATTTTTGTTGCTGGGCGATGGTGGTGCGTTGACGTTGGAGGAGATGAAACGACACCCTGGACTGTTTTCCGGGGTTGAGTTGTTAACTTTGTCGGCTTGTAACACTGCTGCACAACAAGAGGCAAACGGTCGCGAGATCGACGGTTTTGCCGAGTTGGCCCAACGCCTTGGTGCAGGATCAGTATTAGCCACTTTATGGCCCGTTTCCGATAACAGCACTCCCTGGTTGATGAAAGAGTTTTATAAGACACGTGAAGCGGGAACAGGTATTACGAAGGCTGACGCAATGAGGCTCGCGCAGTTGTCGTTACTGAATGGGACTGCTCAGGCTGAGCCGTTACCGGAGGCTCAAAAAGGACCAGGAACACGAGTCAAGATTATTGTTTTGCCGGCCGGAGTAAAGCGCGACTCTCAAACGAGAAGCGTAGAAGCGTTATACATTAGCGCCGATAATGCTCCGGAGTATCAACGCGATCAGAAACATCCGTTTGCGCATCCCTATTACTGGGCGCCATTCATTTTAGTAGGCAACAGCAGATGATTTATTGGTCAGTGAGCATTGTCCTTGATTATTAGTCATATGGATCTGACCTGAAAAGTGTCCCAATCTGAAGCTTCTCTGTGCAACCTTTGTGTTCTTCGTGTCTCTGTGGTGGGTAAAATACTAAGAAAGACACCACCACAGAGA
>DASROI010000521.1:0-16562 GCA_035646955.1 Pyrinomonadaceae bacterium | reverse complement strand
TTGAAAATAGGGCAGCCATCGAACAAACGGACAGAATTGGACAAAGCCAAGAAGAGGCTAGAGAGCCGCAATCACTTTCATAGGTCGTATCTTAAGACCGAATCTGACAGGAGAGTAAATGCGATGCTGATCAGGGATGTGATTCGCAACCGGGAGCCTTATTCCACACGCGCTTCAGCAACGGTACAGGAAGCTGCCGCGTTTATGGCTGCCAGAAACATCGGCGCTGTGTGCGTAGTCGACGAAGACGGCAGGCTTATAGGCGTCTTTTCTGAGCGAGATGTCCTGAACCGCGTAGTCGTCCCCGAACGCGATCCGCATGCCGTCCGCGTCGGAGAAGTCACCAGTGAGTTGCGCGCAGTTATTCAATGTGACGAAACTCCCCATCAAGCCCTTGAACGAATGGAAAGGATCGGTACTCGACATCTTCCAGTCGTTGACGGCGAGCGTTGGGTCGGAATGCTTTCAATTCGCGACCTCTTGCGAGCCGAAGTTGGTGAGCAAGGTGACGAGCTCAAGCTGCTGCACGAGTACATTCAATTTTAGCCCCCACCTAAACTAGCCCCAGTAGTTGTTACCAATCGCCTAAAATACTGGTAGCGCAGTTGAGTACCGTGCCCCGGTACCGCAACCGCTGGCCCAGACACTGCAGAGACTTTACAAAGATGAGAAACATAATTGGATTCCTACTAGCTTCATTATTGATTATCACTCTTGCCTGCGATAGGACTCCGTCTGGAGAACCTGCGGGCGAAAATGACCCGACCCAAACCAGCGCAACTTTCAACATTGAACCAGTTATCACTGGTCTCGAAGTTCCATGGTCAATTGTCTGGGCGCCCGACGGTCGAATGTTTTTTACGGAACGAATCGGCCGTGTCCGTGTTTTTGAAAATGGAAAACTAAGACCAGAACCTCTCTTTGTAGTACCTGACGTTGACCCATCCGGTGAAAGCGGTCTGATGAGTATTGCGTTACATCCGCAATTCAATACCAACCACTACGTCTATCTTTCTTATGCATATTCGCAAACCGGTGTACTGGTCCGGGTCGTTCGCTACAAAGAGTCAGCCCAGGGTTTTACTGAGCCGAAAGTGATTATTGAAAACATTCCGGCGGCCCAGTTTCATGCGGGTTGCCGCCTGCGTTTTGGTCCCGATGGAAAGCTGTATATCACCACTGGAGACGCCACGAAAAGGGAATTGGCCCAGCAGTTGAACTCACTGGCGGGAAAAACGCTCAGGCTGAATGATGACGGCACCGTGCCTGATGATAATCCGTTCTTCGGCCGGCAGGATGCGAGGCCGGAAATCTGGTCCTATGGACATCGAAATGCCCAGGGGATGGACTGGCAACCCGAAAGTAACCTGATGTTCCAGACGGAACATGGTCCAAGCGGCTTTGATGGTCCAGGCGGTGGTGATGAGGTGAATATTGTCGAGAAAGGAAAGAATTACGGTTGGCCCATTATTCACCACAAGGAATCGCAAGCGGGTTTAGAGTCGCCGCTGCTTGAATACACGCCGGCTTGTGCTCCGGCTAGTGGAATGTTTTATCGAGGGTCGGTGTTTCCCCAGTTCAAAGGAAACTTTTTCTTTGGCTGTTTGAACGGAGCTGCTTTAATGCGCATCGAGTTGAACGGGCGCTCCGTGGTCAAACAGGAACGCATCGTTACAAACTACGGACGTATCCGCGACGTGGCAGAAGGACCAGACGGCTTTCTCTATTTTTCGACTTCAAACCGTGACGGGCGCGGTAAGCCCGCAAGTGATGATGATCGAATTCTCCGAATTGTTCCCGCGAACAGTACCGCTAAACCTTCTGGGCCATGATTGCGGTCTTACTCCAGCCTATTGCCTGGGGTGCCGGGAACTTGTAGCGATGGACTATTCGAAAATGTCTCTCGGTTTTGCTGATTACTTCTTTTGGTGGGTGACTCTTAAATCGGAAAAGTATTTCGAGCACGACGCCGGCTACACCCGGATGCACCGGCAGATGTAGCAAGTGTCCGCCGGGTACGATCACGCGGGCGAGTTCTGACAGTCCGTCTTCAAGTGGAACGTACTCGAGCGCGCCGGCAGTAACAACAAGATCCAGCGATTCGTCGGGGAATGGCAAGGATAGAAGGTTGCCCTGGGTGAACGTAACATCTCGTTTGCGGCCATCACTGTAGTAGAGTGCTTTTCGCGCGGCAGCGACAGATGTGGACGACAGATCCAAAGCTGTTATCGAGACAGGGAAGCGAATGGAACGTAGCAGGGCCAACGTCAAAAGGCCGGTGCCGCAACCCGCGTCCAGAATTCGTGCACCGCGAGAGACCGGTAACGGATGCGTTGCAAAGTACTGGTCCAACGAACGGCCGTAGCCATTTAGCTTGAAGGTCAGGTCATAAAACCGGGCTATCCGGTCATAATATGAACCTGCCGGAGCTTCATTCTTGGTTGCAGTAAGCGCGTACTCCATTAGCTGTTCTAAGCCTCACTTAGCCGAATTAAAAAAAGAATTGTCAGGTTTGGTGCTCCAGAATTGGGCGGTAATTGTAGCTTTTCCGGGCCGCATTTCTCAACCACAAATACCATCGGTCCAACCGGCCCCGCAGTTTACCCATCATTTCACCCATCTGGCCAGTGATGTATCTAACAACTATTCATAGGAGCAATTACCGCACCGCTGAGCCCACATATCAAGATTTGCCACATTTTCCTGTGCAAGAAACCAGAATTTGTCCGTTCTGAGAATGTTTGACTCGTTCTGGAGGAAACCACCATGATTTTTCGTCTGATTTTTGCTGCACTGGTTTTTACCGGCGTCACGCTTGCGACTGTCCTGATTTACGGTGGCCGCGAAGCCGCCTCAGTGGTGGCTCATGAAGTACAAAGTGAGCGGACAGTCACAAAACGACCACCGCTACCTCGAGGTTTTAGTCTGGAAGTGCTCGTAAATGGCCAACCTTTGACTGAATACTCATCCAGAGGCCGCACTTATGTTGAAGCGCAGCCCAATGCGGAGTACGAATTGAGAATTCGAAATCCTTTGCCGCAACGTGTTGCCGTCGCCTTGTCAGTTGATGGTCTAAATACGATTGATGCTCGTCACACCACTGCCTGGAATGCGAGCAAGTGGGTCATCGAACCGTATCAAACAATCACGATTAGTGGCTGGCAAATGAGTTCAGCGCGAGCGCGTCGATTTTATTTCACTACTGAACGCGATTCGTACGGAGCCAAGCTCGGCCAAACCGCTAACCTTGGAGTTATCTCAGCCGCCTTCTTCCTGGAAAAGCGACCGGCAATCACAGCGGTGCCGCCAAGACCAATTTATCGAGACGATCAGACTGGTGAATCACGAAGCAGTGAGCCCGTTTCTCCTTCGGCTAAATCGGAAGCAAGTCGTGACAAGGCAGGAGTGGTGTCGCAGGCGCCCAACGATGAGTTTGCAGCTACTGGAATCGGCCGCTCAGTCGATAATGACGTGCGATGGATAAATATGGAGCTCGAGTCGTCGGCCGCAGCGGAAGTAAACATCCGGTATGAATACTATTCGGCGTTGCTGCGACTTGGAGTCGTGCCAAGGCCCGTCGTACCTGATCCAATTCGCCGACGTGAGGATTCGCGTGGGTTTAGTCCTGAGCCCTAGACGAACCGCGCGGCATCAACTCGGCCGTATACAGTTGGCGATAGACTCGGTAGTTGGACATCACCTTTTGGACATAGTTCTTGGTCTCGTCGAAACCAACCTCCGAAGTAAAAATTCCAGGATCATTATGTTTTCCCCTCTTCAACCATCGTGCAACGTTATCTTCGCCGCCGTTATAAGACGCCGCGACAGGTTCAAGAAGTTTGGGAAACATGTCTGTTAGAGTTTGCAAGTACTGGGCGCCGAGCACGATCGAAGTCTCAGGTTGATACAGCTGGTTTTCTCTTATCGGACCAAGGCCCGCGCCGGCCGCATATTTTTGTGCAGCATCCATGGTGAGTTGTAACAAGCCACGGGCGCCGGCAGGTGACTTAGCTAAAGGTTTGAAAACACTTTCCTGGCGAATCAACGCGAGAATAAAGCGCGGATCTAGTTTTCGTGTCTTAGCGGCGTTAACAATTGCTACTCGATAAGGTGCGGGATAAAGCGGCGCAACGTTGGCAATCGAGTCGTTAACACGCTGCTCACGCTCATTCACAATCTCTGTTCTTGCTTTAGTTGCCAGGTTGCGCAAGCGCTGCGTCGCCAGCCAGCCATAGTATGACTCGATACCATCCGGAATCGATAGATAAGCAGAGAACGCCTCATCTTTCCGACCCGCTCGTTCCAGGCTGAAAGCTTTCAGATAGATCACTTCTGCGAGCGTTGTGTCAACGGCCTTAGAAAATGATTTTCTGGAGAGAAGCTCGGCAGTGTCGATTGCGTTGGTCCAATCTTCCTCTGAAACATATAAGCGTAGCGCGGCAAAGATGGCATTGGTTTCAGTCGCAGTGCCTGCAAAGCGGCGCCGCGTCTTTTCAACCCAGGGAATAGCCTCCGCCGGTTTGCCGGCCTCGCGCAAAGTGTCGATCACGTTCAAATGTGCGGTGTCGATTCGTTCACCATTTGGAAACCGATCTACATACTCCGCATATCGTGCTGCTGATTCTGAGAATCTGCCCATGCGAAGCAGGGAAGCAGCGCTGAAGTTCAAAGCCTCACGCCCTTCCTTGGTTCCGGGGTACCGTTCAACGATCTGGTTGAAGATTGGGTATCCCTTTTCATACTCCTTACTTAAGAAATAGGACCGGCCAATTCCGAGGAGCGCTTCCGGAACGCGTGGATCTTCGGGGTAATAATTGATCAGAGCCTGCCAATGAGCTCGTGCTTCGACGAAGGCTCGATTGCCCAGATAGATCGACGCCCGTCGCATATGTTCTGCCTGAGTCAGTTTCCCGAGTTGACCCTGGGCGTCTCTTGTCGAGGAATCGCTACGACGAACAGCCGCAAGTGAAGTGTCGTTGGCTGACTGCCGTGGGTGGAGTGCCCTGGCTCTTTCAACCCCACGTACGGGAACTACACATAGGAATGAGAGGATCAGAACAACTTTAGTAAATCGCACTCGCGCACCCCCTTACTCTGAACTAAACGTCTCTTCGATGATCTCAAAAGTGGAATGGATTTCTACGGTCGGGCGGAGAGTGGCAGCGACGCTGCAGTATTTTTCAGTAGATAACTCAATTGCCTGGCTTACAGCCGTAGGGTTTATTGACGTGCCGCTAAGAATGTGGTGGACCGTCATCGAGGTGAAGTTGCGTGGATGCTCGTCACGACGTTTCCCCGATACTTCGACCCGATATTTTGTGACACGTTGGCGCTTTTTCTTGAGGATGGTGATGACATCTACTCCAGTGCACGATCCCAGCGCGATGAGCAACAGCTCGACGGGACTGGGCCCGACCGAACGAGCGCTATCAGTGTCGAGGCTTATGCTGTGGCCGGAAGGAGAGATTCCAACGAAGAGATCGTCATCTGCAAAAATAATGCTTGCTTTTGCGTCGCCTAATCCCATTTCTAGTGTGAAAGAATACCACACCAGTCAGAAAAAGGAGTTGTTGTTTCGAAAATCAACAATTATTAATCGCAGGGAAAGCCTGTGCTACTATTTGGTCCACTCCTAAGCTCAATCCTCACAGAAAGAAAGTTCAAAGGCTCAAGGGTGTGCCCAGGAGAGGCCTTTGGTCAAAAAAACGTGGGAGGACCATGATGGCTGAGATCCTGATTGTTGATGACGATTCTGTCATCCGCGATACGCTTTTTGAATTACTGTCTGAAAAGCATAAATGTACAGCAGCGGGGACAGCAGAAGAGGCCCTGGGCCAATTGCAAAAACAAGTATTCGACGTAGTGCTCACAGATATATCCATGCCCGGCCTTGGCGGAGCCGAACTTCTAAAGCGAATTGTTCAAGAGTTTCCTGGAACGCCCGTGATTATGATCTCTGGTCTAAGTGATGAAGATCAGGCCCAGGAGATGATCAGTCGAGGAGCTTTTGATTATCTATTGAAGCCATTCAGACTCGAAGTGGTGGAAGCGAGTGTGGCTGGCGCTATTCAGACTCGACGAAGAATATAGGTTGTAGAGTTCTGATTCTTCACGCCGCGACGGTCGAGAAACCTGAGCGGTGCGATCCGGTCTGGGTGCTGATCTCTTTTATTAGCTCGATTATTCGATCGGCGGTGAAGGGTTTCGCTATGACCCAATCAACTCCGGCGGCCTTCTGTTCGTTTGAGCCGACTGCTTCTCCCCAACCAGTTATTACAGCAATTGGTATGGTTTGATTCTGTTGCCGGATTGCCTGGGCCAGTTCCCAGCCACTCATACCCGGCATACCGACATCCGTGAACACCGCGTCAAACTGGTTCTCCTCGAAGAGTTGGAGCGCTTGATTGCCACTTTCCGCCAACACCACCTCGCAACCTTCGCTCTCCAGGATCTCCCGCAGTAAATCTCGCACGAAATCCTCGTCGTCAACCACTAGAAGTCTTGTGGCGCCATGACGTTCTATTGGGTCGTTGGTGGTAACAACTGCGGCCGGTGCTGTTTCGACAGCTGCGCGATCCGGAACGACCAGGCTGTTAACACTTGAGACTGGCAGGATGATCCGGAACTCGGTGCCTTTGCCGTATTCTGAATCTACTTCAATCGTGCCGCCGTGTCTTCTGATAATTCCAAAGCTTACCGCGAGTCCAAGACCTAAACCGGCCTTACCTTTTGTGGTAAAGAAAGGATCGAAGATCCTTGAACGAATCTCAGGATACATTCCAACACCGGTGTCTGCTATCTTGATGATTACTGACTTGTCGACGATGCTGGTGGCAAGCAATAACTTACCGCCATCTGGCATCGCGTCAACCGCGTTGAAGACCATGTTCACCAGGACCTCGCGTAGCTCAGAATCGTCTCCCATGACCATGGCCTGAGATTGAATCTGGAGATCCACGGTTATGTGGATGTTCGAAGCTTCAGCACAATTCTTCCAGCGCGGCCGGGTAATCTCGCTGGCGTCGGTAAGAATTTGGTCGATGGAAACGAGTTCAAAATCATGGTCCCTGCGCTGGCGGGCAAAGTCTTGTATCCGCTTTACTGTCTTAGCGCCATCCTCCGCAGTCTTAATGATGATCTCGAGCCCTCGTTTAATCTTTTCCGGATCGTCGGTACGTTGTAACAGCTGTGCTCTGCCGAGAATTCCGGCGAGTGTATTGTTAAAGTCGTGCGCAACACCCGATGCGAGCTCACCGAGAGCCGACAGTTTTTCCATCTGCGAGAACTGCTCTCTAATTCGATCTTGTTCAGCTATGTAGTGAGACAGTTCCTTAACATGCTTTTCGGCCTGATCGGCCTGGGCCGCAGACGTTTCTACATTCTTCAGATATGTCCGGTAGGTCAGGAAAACGATGGCGATAATGGGCAACGTGATAACAAATGCATAAAAGCCGACAAGTTGGACCAACACCGCTATCACTCCGGCAGCACACGCGCCGGCGAAATAGGTGATCGAAGTCCAGAGATAGTGTCTGCGCCAGGTCTGCCAGATCGGCTGGTCTGTTTTTAGAGCGGCTCCAATCGCGACCAATCCGGAGTTTGTTGCATAGTGCACCAGAGCCATGGTACCGACAGCCGCCAGAAAACCACTCGAACCGGGCCGACGGGCGAGCGCAGTAACATCACCAAAACCCAACTCCATGATCTGGCTCGTAAAGAAGATGGATACAGTTGCGCAACCTAAGTTAAAAAGGATCGTTGCAGCCTTGCGACTGAACCTGAGCGAAGAAACAACGGCTTCGATCGCACCAACCAGGATTGCGCATGAGCCACCATAAAGAAGCAATGCCAGAAAGACCAATGTGTCAGAAACGGAAATCTGAGAGCTTAATCGTGGGATAGGAACGCTGATGCGCGAGCTCAGCAGCAGGACGATGGAAAGCAGGATGACGAAGCTGAAATCGAGTCGTCCAACATCGATTTGGTAAACCGAGTAAAGAAACGTCCAGCTACCGACTCCGGCGACAACCCAGAGGAATGGCCCGAAGAGTGGGTTTCTTTTGGTGCCAGGGGTATTCGACATTGTTGTGTCTTGCACTCAAGGTGAGGGAAGGGCTGCCTTTCATCAAGACGGATCGGGGGACCATTAATAGTTAGTTCGAGCGTGCATTCACCTTCATAAAAATCGTTTTGTACGAAGCTCTAAATAGAAAACCGCACTTTCGGTAAAACGCTTTGGCGCGGAGATTCTTCTCATTTACCAGCAGGCAAATCGAATTAACTTCCTGCAAGAGTCGCAGCGAGAGTTCCGATAGATACCGGACCGAATCGCCGCTTTGTCGTTTATCGTGGCGCGTCCAGATTCCTTCTAGATAAGCGACGCCCGATGTCTGCGAGATAACTTCGGCCTTGAACACCAAAGCACCATTTTCGACCACTACCCAGGTTCGACCTTGTTGGATACGGCGGAGGCAGCGCAGACGAAATCCTTCGAGATCCAGAGTCATGGGATTGACACCGCTCTCTTCAAAAGCGAGCACAGCCTGGACCGGCATCACCAGATCCACCTCGGCATCCGTAGCGAGTCGCAAGTTGCTCATCTCACCTGGAACTACAACAGGTGTAGACAATTCAAATAGTTGTTCGACACAACTGTGGCGCTTTTCTTGCCCTTCCTCAGAATAACTGGACCAGAATTCATCGATCCGATCCTGTTCGCCCATAATCATGTGGATTGAACCGCATTTACGAGCCATTTTGGAAAGGGCCGATAGTGATCGATCTGATACGGTCTCAAGCAGCGTAGCGTGGCCAATTAAGGCAACTCCTTCGAGCCGGCCATTCAAATCGCGATAACCGTAGAAGACACCGCGGTTGAAGGGGCTCGTCAAACCGTTGTCACGAATCATGCTCATCATGGCGACGGTATGGATTGGACGTTCTGAGAGAAAGTTAAGAACTTCAGTTTCCTGACCGGTTCTCAGTCGGGTGACATTTCCGACGTCTACTGAGCCGATACCGATTGATTGGTTATTCAGTTGTGCTGTGCCGCTAGTTTCGAACATTTGTGCTCTCTTTATAGTAGTGAGTGGTTAGAGCCAGTAATTCCTAACTTAAAATCCCACGTAGTCGAGTTCGTTGTCAGTAACTGGTTGCATCGAAGGTGTTGCGTCGCCTGAAACCATTGCGTTCAGGGCCTGTAAAACCGCGTCACCAATGAGCACGCCGTCACCGATAAGAACTCCATCGCCAATCAGGACGCCGTCACCTATCAAGACTCCATCGCCGATCAAAACACCATCGCCAATCAGGACACCGGTAGCACAGAAGATTGAGCCGCTGCCCATCGAAGTGCCATTGCTGACGAGTATGTTGTCGCCGATCAAAACGCCGTTGGAAAGCATCGTGCTGTCGCCGATGAGAACGCCATCGCCGATTAACACGCCATCGCCAATCAGGACGCCATCGCCGATGAGTACGCCGTCACCAAGCAGAACTCCGTTAGCGTAGATCTTTTGATACTTGGTCATCAGGTCGACACCGGTTGCATAGGTTTGTCCAAGGATGATTCCCCTGGACCATTGGAAAGTGGAAGTGCCGTTTGCAGTACTGATGCTGGTTTGTTGAGAAGGAAGTGAACCATTTAGCAAGCTCGATCCAAGTGCAGTTGAGCTGTCAAGGTTCGTGCGTACGAGCCTTGCGACTCTGACGGCGCCGTCGACGTTTAGTTCGCCGGCACCCTGCTCGAACATGTTGTAATTCGGCAGTTGCTGAGCGGTATACATCAGAATCGCTTTAATGAGATTGGGGCTGAGAGTTGGGTTAGCTTCAAATAATAGGGCGGCGGCCCCGGCGGCCAATGGTGCGGCCATCGAGGTTCCGCTAAGGATCATCTGTTTGCGCGTATCGTTTCCGCTTACACCAGCGTCGAGAGAAGGATTTTGCGAGAGAATAAAGTTGCCGGGAGATTCCGCGAAGATAGTCTTGTTTCCTGGGGCTGAGAGTTCTGGTTTGATGATGTTGTCGAAATGTTTGACGCCGAATTCATCGGTCCAAAAACTTCTCGTTGGACCACGTGAACTATAGGTCGCAATTGTATCGTCCCCTCTTGAATCAGTTCCATGTGTGTCTACCGCACCGACTGTAAGAGCGGACGCTTCGTTGCCTGGTGAATGGACTTGGCCGTACACCTTCTGACCACTACTGTCTTTTCCATTGTTTCCGGCAGCCGCGACGACAAAGATTCCCCGGTCCACCAGGACACGGACCGCGCGGCAAAGTGGATCGAATTGACTCGAGTTAATCGCCGGCATTCCAAGGCTAAGATTGACGACGCGAACGTTGTAACTGCCGGCGTTCGCCATAATCCAATCCAGTGCTGAGAGAACGCCTGAAACATTGCCGACGCCCTGGGAATTTAAGACTCTTAGATTTAAGAGATTTGCGCGCGAGGCGATACCAATGTACTCACCGCTTGAAACGATTCCACTACCCGCAGCTGCGGCAGCCACGTGTGTTCCGTGTCCATAGGGATCGTCGGTTCTACCTTCGCCAGTGAAATCTTTGTTAACAACTATTCTCGATAGTCCGGTTTGAGCGTCCTTGAACGCGGTATGGGCGGCGTAGATACCCGAATCAACAATCGCGATGCCGATGCCATTTCCATCTAAAGCACCATCAGAACTCATCGAACGAACGTTGTCAGTTCCTGATGTATGCGCAATATGTCCGCCCAAAGTCTTAACTTCGGAGTCGATGGAGACAAACTCAACTTCTGGAAACGTAGCTAAGGAATTAACGACGGAAACCGGCAGTGACAGCGCGTATGAATTGAAGCTTGAGAATTTTCCTTTAACGCGAACACCATTGCTTCTCAAGAGTGCATTCAATTGACCACTCGGGGAAGAGTTGAGCTGGAGGATTACGTTGACGAGTGAGCCGGCGTTCTTTTGGTGCAACTGCTCACTAAGGTCAAATGCGATCTTGTTATGGTGGAGGCCACCATTCCGATTTTTGCCAATCTTACCTGCCGCACTAGCCGCGCTGGATAAGAGAAAGCTGCCGGGCACGATCGCAATGAGCGACAGTGCAGTTAGCACGCTTATTGTGAGGCAGCGTCGAGGTTTGTTTATCGATTTCACGTCCAGTAATCTCCGTAACTCAACCAAAAATTTTTGACCCCGACTGCAGGGTCTGGGCGCTCTGCTTTTTGCAGCGTTTGTGCCAAACTGCCGAATTGCGCTCAGCCCTTTGTTTTTCAACGAGTTAGCGGAAACATGAGGACGTCACAGGTCGTGCGGAAGCTGACCGATCATTCCAAATTGACTGATTAGGGAATCACATTGAGAGGTTATGCGTTGACACTACCCGAAGAGATCGAGAGTTATCGTGACCGTTTATGGCGACGTGATCCTGAGTTACGAGTCGATGATGTGTTCTCGGCCGAACGCTTTATTGAGGAGGTTGGTTTCTGCGAGGCGCTTACTGATTCACGCCGTCCTGGTCCAAGCCTGTATATTGCGGTTTGTGGCCGGAGAGATGCTCACATGCCGAGAAATGTGCAGAAGGATGCCGAAAGCAGTTTGACGTGGACCATCAAAGATGAAGTTATGCGGCGGGGCCGGCATTTCTACGGCAAATTGTTGAAGGGCAGGGCCACTTTTGTTGCGCCGCGCTTATTGCCATTTTTTAACGGCTTACTGGGAGTTTCGGCGGGAAAAGAGAAGTCGCAACTGACGGATGATGCCCGTCTCATTCTGAAAGTTCTTCGATCAGAATGGGAGATGGCCACGAGAGATCTCCGAGATGAGTGTGGTATCGGCGATCGCGCTCGCTTTAATAAAGCCCTGGATGAGTTGCAGAAAACTCTTAAAGTGATCCCCAGCGACGTAATATACCAACCGACTTTTAGTTACATTTGGACCATTGCCGAGGCGCGCTTTCCTGATCAAATGAAGGAACGAGTGAACCGCGAAGTTGCTGTTAAGGAGATTGCGCGGGCCTACCTGACCGGAGCCGGGATGACTGCCAGGGGTGAGCTGGCGAGAGTTACCGGTCTAAGTTCGCCCGAGGCCGGGTTAGGTAATTGGGCCCTTGTTGACGACGGTTTCGCCAGGCGACTGGCCCCAGGTATCTATCGGCTGAGTGCATTGTGAACTAGTTACCGCTCGCCTTTACCGGGGTGTCATTCAGCTGAGTATTCGCTTCGACCAAGGCTTGTTGCTCTAATCTGGCAATTTCAAGTACGAGTGGTAGTTGATCCTGGGCCGATCCCAATCGTTGCATCATCACGTCGGTTTCAGCGACGCTGAGTTTCCGACTCGCGGTAGCCTCGATTTCCTGGAGCCGGGCTCGTGCTTTGGTCAGGTGGTCATTTGCACGTTGTCGGACTGCGGCAAGTCTGTCGCGATCCTCCAGTAATTCTTTCTGCAGTGCCTGGGTGTCGGCCGAGGCGAGCGATCGGGCACGATTCAGCCGCCGCTCAACCTTGAGCATTTCGTTTCGGGAACGGGAGATTATTCTTGATGCGGTTAGCCGGCTGGCCAGCGTTTCGAGGTAAGCATCGGCCAATAAGGGGTTGCTTCGCTCAATTTCTGACAATGAAGCCCGTTCGGCAGATGTAAGTTCTGAACGGAACCAGACAACCTCACTAGCCGTGATTCCATCGGAAGCTAAACGGTCTCTTAATCTCGCGAGCCATTTTCGCCGGTAGAACAGAAAGATAACTGCGATCAAAAGCCCGATCGCGAAGCCAAATGTGAGTGAGGTTCCGGCCAGAAGAAGCAATACAGCCGCTGAATCTGTCGCAGTGGAAGTTAGAAAAAGCAGTAAAAAGACCAATGGTGCGGGTAAGGTTGTAACCAGGACCGCCAGCCATGGTGCGGCCTTCAGCATCCGATTTACGGCCACGTCTCGGTTTGATACTTTTCCAATTGCTTCGCTCAATATTTATTCAGCTCCGTGGAAATCTTAGCTTATGAAAGTTCGAGCCGCCAGCTATCGAAGTGACAGATAAGCATTTTTGGGACTCGTCTGTATAATGTTGTTGACGACTGAAGCGAGAAACCAAATGAGAACTCTTCGAAGGTACCCGATTATAAAGACGTTTGCTTTGCTGACTCTGCTGGTAATTACCTCCGTGAGCAACGCTCAATCGCCAGCTGCGGCGGGCACTGGTTCCAACGGAACTCCGGGCAAACCAGTAGTCATACCTTTGACCATTAACGTCAAAGAGGCTGAGCACGAAGCGGAGTTGCAAAACATAGACCTGACGGTGAGTGAAGATGGGGAACCCCAGACAATCATATCGATTAGAGGCATGGGCACAAATTCTCCGATAACTCTAGCCTTGCTAATCCAGGAAGACCTGGTACCTTCGGTCGCCAACGAGACAAAATCACTCCAGGAATTTATCAGGCGTTTACCGCGCGGTTCACGCGTAATGATCGGTTATCTCAGGACAGGGAGTTTACAGGTCAAACAAAAGTTCACTGTTGATCTGGAGAAGGCAGCAAAGAGTCTGAGACCGCCAGCTGGTTTCGCGAGTGTGGGACCATACAATCCATATGTCGAAGTCATTGAAGCATTGAAACGTTTTGACGCTCAGCCGCTGGGAAGGCGGGCGATTTTGTTGATTTCGGATGGCCTGGATATTTCGAGAGGTATCGATTCATCTTCACCTACCCAAAGCATTGACTTGCAGCGGGCGATTACCGAATCGCAGCGACGGAGTGTCGCGATTTACGGATTTTACGCGCCGACCCTGGCTGCCGAAGGGAACTTCTTACTAACAAGCAACGCTCAGAGCTCTTTATTGAAGCTCTCGACCGAAACGGGTGGGCACGCATTCTTCCAGGGGACTGGCGTACCGGTTAGTTTTGATCCCTTTATTAGAGACTTGGATACGTCCTTAAATCGGCAGGCAGCATTAACATTCCTCTCGACTCACCTTAAGAAAGGCTTTCATCGAATCGAGGTCAAGTCGTCCACTCCGGGTGTGAAGGTGGCTTACCCCTACGGGTATGTTCGGTGATTATTGAACCGTTGCTGGCAGGAGAGAGCCGCGATGGTCGCTGGCTATGGCCATTCCGTCGGCAATCTGTCCGATCATGCCGTGGAAATGAATGTCTGAGCCGCTCAGGACCAGTAGGACATCGCCGGCATGAAAGCGCGGATCTTCCATCTTGAAACGAATAACAGTGGCCTGGCCGTTTTTCTGTTCTAGTGCTTCGAAGACAAAGTCGTCGGCATTTGCAACGTAAGTTTGCGAATTATTGGCAACTCTCTGTTCGTCAGGCATAACTGTTTAGAAGACCTCAGCTAAATCGAATGTGTTCGAGATTAAATTGGCGTCAAGTCGATTCAAACCTTCCTACTTCCTGATCCACGGGTAAAGCCTCGACTATTGGCCGCGTCACACGTTAACAGCACCCGTTATTCATGGCAACTCTAGTGGAAGGTCTGTACAGGGTTCATTTCAATTTTGATCTCTCATTCTCACCGAGCTTCAGCGACCGTGTGAAAACTCAACTTCTCATTCTCCCAAGCTTCTCATTCTCTTCAAGCTTCTCATTCTCCCCAAGCTTCAGCTTGGGATTAGTGTCTCCAGTCCGAATCGCGGCAACCGTTTTAACGGTTTGCGAGATTGCGTCAATGCTTGGATTTTGTGAGGTTAAACTAAACCGTTGAAACGGTTGTGCGCGTCTGACGGGGTATCATTTAACCCCAAGCTGAAGCTTGGGGAGAATGAGAAGCTTGGGAGAATGAGAAGTTGAGTTCATCAAAAGTCGCTGACGCCCGTTGTGAATGAGTTCAAAATTGAAAATGAACCAGTGCCGGGAGTACTGGGAGGCTGGCGAAGATACTAATGAGAAAAAATTTGAGACCGAAAGGGCAGGAAGAATTGAATACAGTCCACAAATTAGGCTTTCAACATGAACGCTTCCCTGGGGCACCTGGGCTTGCGTTCATGTCTTAGTTCCAATCGCACCTTATTGCTTGATGTGGCGCTCAATTAATTTGAGGAAGGTAAAGCTATTCTGAAATCGATGAAGATTTCCTGAAGCGTCGACGGGCCATGCCAGCGGCACCGACCAAACCCGTGCCAAGTAAAAACATACTTGCAGGTTCTGGAACGCTCTGTGGAATGATTTCACTGCCACCCAAGCGGACCTGTCGAATGTCCTCAAAGACAGCGCCATTGATGCCAGTCAAGCTTATCGACTGAATTAGCTGACCATTGATCGCCGTCACGGTGAAAAAGTTCTGGCCATTCGCATCGACTGTAAAATCATCCTCAAAAAAGCCACCCGTGATATTTATACCTTCTACGTGAATCAACACCGATCCGCTTGTAGCAGCATTGATGTTGAATACGGCGCGCGTAAAGGTGTCATTGTTGGCCAAGCCGAAGGTGATTTGCGTAAGATCGGTGTTACCGGTTCCTCCGCTGACTGTGGCCTGTCCTGAAGGGTTAGCGTTCAGCAATCCCGAACCACTGGAGGAAGTGAAGTTAACCACTAAATTGTTTTGACCGACCGTTCCAGTGACCGTAAGGACGTTTGTCGCAGGGTTCAAAAGTACATTGTCTGTCCCCTGGTTATTGACGCCCGACACGACCACAATGTCGGCTTTGGCTGTTCCTGATGCGATTGCGAAAATTCCTAAAACCGCTGTCAGGAGCAGCCACTTCTTAATATATGCGTTCATCTTAGCTGGACTCCTTGTGTTCTAACTATTCTGTCGTGATTCCGCTCCCGCAAGCTGGGCGTGTAATCTCCAGATCAAAGATTTACTTCGGAAGCCGGATAAAATTGAAATCCGGCAGAAAATGCAGACTCAACCCAGCTAATAGAGCTTTTTAACTGTGTCGAGATCGCACATGAATTGGACTGTCCCTCGCCGTAGAGCAATTGCCGCGCCAACGCGCGTACTGCTTTCATAGAGGGCTCCTTCAGCTCGAGATCCGTGAAAACCTTAAACTCCCGCTGCAGTAGATTCGGCTGTTCAGTTACTTTCTAATACGACGAATCTTGAAAAATCCTCAGACTCTGCAACCATTGCAGCGTTCTTTAAGAGCTCGGTTATTCAGAAGAAAAGCCGAATCAGGAGCGAATCCCAGCATCGCGAGTCTAATGTGAAGTAATCCCCGCCCGAGTCTTGAGAGGCTTAGACCGATGGTTTTTCGTGCAGTTGGACCAACAAGTGTATGGACTTAAGTAACTCAGGAGAAAGCAGTTGACTAAAGCTAGGAAGTCTCAAGACCGATTTCTGGTCCGTCGACGGCGCGTATTGAACCTGAATGGCTTTGCACAAAAACTCTAATCTTGGTGAGTGTCGAGCGATCAGTACAGTACCGCGAGCGAAGCGCGGCGGTGGCACAGTCGACATTACGCCTAAATTCTGATGGTTGGTTCGTTGAGTGTGCCATCGCCGCGCTTCGCTCGCGGTACTGTAGTGTTGGCATGTTACTTTTTGTGCAAAGCCGCTGCGCTGGGACTCATCTTTAACTGGCGGGAGACTAACATTGGCTGAAACAGAGGTTCTGATAATCGGATGCGGAA
>DASROI010000520.1:0-20910 GCA_035646955.1 Pyrinomonadaceae bacterium | reverse complement strand
TCTTTATTCTGGACATGGGCAATCCAGTGCGAATCCTGGACCTGGCAAAGTCAGCAATAACACTGTCAGGCCTTCGTCCTTTTTCGGATATTGATATTGTTTTCACCGGCGTACGTTCGGGCGAGAAGTTGTTTGAAGAACTTGAACTGACAGATGAGAAAACGTCCAAGACCCGTCATCCGAAGATATTCATTGGGAAAATCCAAGCTTATCCGGAAGAGAAGGTGCGGCATGCTCTGGAACGATTAGCGATCCTCTCCGAAAGGGGTTCGGAAGTGGAGGTACGCATGTTTCTGAATGAGTTGTTGCCTGAGGCCCATCTCAGCATACCCGGCGCGTTTCTCGATCCGGTTCCGCAGGTCGTTGAGTTCCCGGTGGCAAGACTACAGGTCGCTAACTAGAAACCCGAACTGAATACGACTCTTTCCATGAGTGACAATCAACCAGCCATGAGGAAGATCGCTTCAATGATGCCGAGGAGTGTGAAGTGGCTATTGAAAAAAGTCGCATACCTGGGATTCTCTCGTTACTGTCCGGTTTGCAAGAGTTGGCTTCGTTTATTCAAGCCGAGCGGCGATCCACCACGACCAGATGCACGCTGCCCGGTTTGCTGGTCTTTGGAACGTCAACGACTGGCCATCCTCTTCCTTGAACACAAGACCGATCTGTTCGATGGATCCGGAAAGAACATGCTTCAGGTGGCGCCTGAGGATGGACTTGAAGCCAGATTCAGGCGTGTACCTAAACTCGAGTTGTTGACTGCCGATTTGGATAAACCCACTGCGATGGTGCGAATGGATCTTACGAACATTCAATATCCTGACGAATCGTTCGACGTTATCTATTGCAGCCATGTCCTGGAACATATCACTGATGACAGGAAGGCCATGAGAGAACTCGCCCGAATCTTAAAATCTGATGGCTGGAGCGTGCTAATGGTCCCTATTACGGCAAATAGTACTTTTGAAGATCCTTCGATTTCGGATCCAGTCATGCGGCGCCAGTTATTTGGTCAGCATGATCACGTTCGACGCTATGGCCCCGATTTCATAGATCGATTGGAAGGTGAGGGCTTCGAGGTAAAACCGTACGAGGCTCTTGAGGTCGTAAAAAGTAGGGACGTTACGACCTTCGGTGTCGCGGAGGAGCAACTATTCTTCTGCAAGAAAAGAAATATTGTCAGCGTCTAACTTACTCACACATGTCTTGAACGCCTCTCATCTCAAAAAGATCTAGAACCTCTCTAGCCCATAGACAGACGAGATCAACAGAGACAACCATGGAAGCCTACTCTGCGATTAAGGACAAGATCCAGTTCAGTATGACCACAGGTATGGACCGGAAAAATGTCCTACGAATTGAGCCAAGCAAGGGCTGGGTGCCGCTCAAGATGCGCGACTTATGGGAGTACCGCGAACTGGTATATTTCCTGGTCTGGCGCAATGTCAAAATACGGTACAAGCAGACCGCGCTGGGAGCATCGTGGGCCATCATCCAGCCCTTCATGACCATGCTGGTCTTTAGTCTCTTCTTCGGGAGGCTTGCTAAAGTTCCATCCGATAATGTTCCTTACCCGATCTTCAGCTTCGCGGGTCTGGTTCCATGGACATTCTTTGCTAATAGTTTGTCCCTTGCGTCAAATAGTTTGATAGGTAGCGCTCACTTAATCACAAAGGTTTATTTCCCTCGTTTAGCAATTCCAATCGCGACCGTGCTTTCCGGCGTAGTTGACTTTGCCGTGGCATTCCTGATGTTACTCGTGATGATGATGTACTACGGGATTACGCCTATGTGGAGGATGCTGTGGTTGCCTCTGTTCCTGCTGTTAACACTAGTCACTGCTCTAGGTGTCTCACTGTGGCTATCTGCACTGAGTGTTGAATACCGGGATGTGCAACACGTGATGCCGTTTATTTTGCAGTTTTGGCTGTTTGCCACACCCATCGCGTATTCAAGTAGCTTGCTTTCAGAACCGTGGCGGACGGTGTACGGACTCAATCCGATGGTAGGCGTAGTAGAGGGATTCCGATGGGCTTTGCTGGGAACTAATACCGCGCCGGGCCCAATCATTATCGTCTCCTCGCTCGCAGCATTAATTGTGTTGGTTGGTGGTGCCTTTTACTTCCGGAGAATGGAACGGACATTTGCGGATATTGTGTAAGCTATGAGTGAAATTGCGATTCGAGTAGAAGGATTAAGCAAAAAATATCGGGTTGGCAGCAGTCGGAAAACCTACAAGACGCTGCGTGATACATTAAGTAAGACGATCACCGCTCCTTACCGCAAGTTACGTTCAGCTTTCAATCATCGCAACGGCCGGCAAAACCCCAGCATCTGGGCGTTGAAGGATCTGTCATTCGAAATCAACCACGGTGAGGTATTAGGCATCATTGGTCGCAATGGCGCCGGAAAAAGCACACTGCTGAAGATACTTTCGCGCATCACAGAACCGACGGAAGGATATGCTGATGTACATGGCAGTGTTAGTTCTCTGTTGGAGGTGGGAATAGGCTTTCACAATGAACTGAGCGGGCGAGAGAACATCTATCTTAACGGAGCCATTCTCGGAATGAGGCGAAGTCAGATCTTACGAAACTTCGATGAGATTGTTGCCTTTGCAGAGATTGAGAAGTTTATTGATACGCCGGTCAAGCATTACTCAAGTGGAATGTATTTGCGGCTGGCATTTTCTGTCGCGGCACATTTGCAGTCGGAGATCTTGATTGTTGATGAGGTACTGGCAGTTGGTGACGCCCAATTTCAGAAGAAGTGCCTGGGAAAAATGAACGAGATATCAAGGGGAGGAAGAACAATATTATTCGTCAGCCATAATCTCGCTGCTGTCCAGAGCTTATGTAGCAGAGCTTTATGGGTCCAGGACGGACGCGCGGTTGAGGATGGCCAACCCAGCGCTGTAGTCGCCAATTATTTGAAAACAGCGACGATTTATGTCGGTGAAAGAATCTGGAACAATCCAAACGAAGCGCCGGGCGCAGAAGTAGTGAGGTTGCATTCAATCAGACTCATTCCCGAGGGCGACCGAACCGTTGAACTCATGAATACCAGCACTCCCCTTGTGATTGAGGTTCAGTACTGGAACTTTAGATCAGACACCACGCTAACGCTCAGTATCTCAGTTCATAACCAGGAGGAAATTTGTGTTTTTTCCTCCAGTAGCGCCGGGCAGGAGGTATGGCAGGATAAACCATTTCCCGCTGGTTTATTCCGCACCCGATGCCATATACCAGGCAACATGCTGAACGATGGTGCATACCGAGTTTCGCTGCTTGTCCTCAAAGATTCCGTGAACGTGGTCCATCGCGATGACGATGCGCTGGTGTTCGAAATTCAAGACAACGTGGAAGATAGAAGGGGATGGTACGGTAGGTGGGCGGGCGTCATTCGCCCACAGCTCTTTTGGTCCACCGAACTATTAGAAAGATTTTCTGACCAGGCGATAGAGGATACCTTCCATTTAGTCAGATGACGTCGTTTATAAGAAAACCAGATGTGAAGATCGCTTTCTGGCATTTCTATACGTTCCGACTTTTGCGCGGTATTGAAACTCTTATCGTCGGACTTGCAAATGCTCTTGTCGATAGAGGCGTAGATGTTTCAATTGTGACGGCTGCGGCTACAACACAATCGCTTACCGGACCCGATTCACGAATAAAGATTTACAAGTATCCGGCACCACGATACTACAGCCACACATTTATCGTACCGTTCTACGTTAACCATTTCTTACGACATCGATATGATCATGTGGTCGCATTCTTTGCTGATTTTGGCGAGGGCTCTGCGTTACGAATCATTAACGAATTTCGCGAGATACCCCTCACTCTCTATTTATGCTATCCGTATTCGGCTGCGCCCCATCGTTACCTTTCTTTCCGAAAATTAGGCTGGGAGTCAAAGGCGAGAAACATTTTTGCCGATGCGGTCTGGATTGCGAACGAAGCAACACGGTTCTTTGGTCGCGATGTTCAGGTAGTGCCGGTGGGCACCGACCCGGCTCGGTTCAAGCCGAACTCAGAATTGCGAAGCCGCTCACGGAAGCAGTGGGGATTCACTGACAGCGACGTTGTTCTCTTGAACGTTTCTTCACTGGAACGCCGGAAGGGAATTAGCAGGGTTGTTCAAACAATGTCTCGCCTTCGCAGTCGGTTTCCACAGTTGCGATATTTCATCCTTGGGCAAGGGGAGGAGAAATGCGAACTCGAGAAACTGGTCAAAGAACTTGGGCTGAACGACGTTGTACTCTTTGCGGGAACAACCTCTGAATTAGAGAACGCTTATAACATGGCGGATATCCTGGTGATGTTGACTGATGACGAAGGAAACTCCATTGCTTGTCATGAAGCTATGAGCAGCGGATTGCCGGTGTTGGTCTCTGATACCGGAGGGTTCATCGAAAGTGTACCGCCGAACGCGGGTTTTCGAGTGAATCCAGGTAACACGCAATGGATTGATGATTCGTTGAGTCAATTGATTACTGATCCTCTTCTCCGTCAGGCCATGGGCCAGGCAGGTCGTTCTCACATTTTGGAGAATTATTCGTGGGAAAAGACCGCCGAGAAATTTCTGAAAGAATTGCGATGAAGTTTTCTGTTCTGCTCTGCACTTACAATCGTCCTGAACTGCTGATTCACACCCTGGAATCACTCGTTAGCAATTCAGAAAAACCCGATCAGATAGTCGTCGTCAATGGTGGAGACCAACGGATAGATAGGCTGGTCGAGTCTTTCATAACCGCGAACGGGAACGGCGTGGAGATCACCCTGGTCAAGACCGTTAACAGGAGTTGTGCTTCCAGCCGGAACGTGGGCCTTCCTCATTGCCGAGGCGACATCATTGCGATGACCGACGATGATGCTGAGGTGTTTCCGGATTGGGTAGCGTCGATGAAACAAGCGCATCGAGAGCATCCCGAAGCGGGCGCCGTTGGTGGTCCAGTCTTAGGTGTAAATTCAGATTCTCTGGTTGGCAAGGTGGCTGATTTGATCACTTTTCCGGACTGGCCAGAACCGCAATATGTGAGGACCATTCCCGGCGTTAATATTTCTTACAAACGGCAAGTTGTTGATGGCGTTGGTCTGATGGATGACTCTCTCTTTTGTGGAGAAGATGTTGACTACAACTGGAGAGTGCAGAACCTAGGTTATCAGGTTTACTTTGATCCCCACATCAGGGTCTACCATCAGCATCGCCCGACTCTCAAAGGATTCCTCCATCAACACTACAGGTACGGGCGAGGATATTATCTCGTCCGCCAAAAATGGCGGGACATGTACTGCATCTATCCGCGTCGAATTCGCCAGCTTAAAGATGTATTGAAGGCGGGCAATTTCGTGGCAGGCTTGCTCTACCAACCTTTCAAAAGCAGCCAGAAAGTCCCCTCTATTAAAGGTCGAATTGGCGCAGTACCGGTGATGTTCCTTGCGGGTGTTGCCTGGAAAGGTGGAATGATTGTCCAGGCATGCAGCGACGCGAAAGCGAAATTCTGACTTTCATAGGACTTGACTAGCTTAGATTCGTAGGCCTTGGCAAATGCGCATCCTCCTGGTTCCGAGCACCTATCACCCCATTTTGGGCGGTGTTCAGACCGTCACTCACAATCTGGCACAAAACCTGGTCGAGAGCGGGCACGATGTGCAAGTTGTGACCAACCGCTATCCTCGCTCGCTGCCGGCTCGGGAAGTTATGGATGGCATCTCTGTACGTCGGTTGTTATTTCTTTCGCCGGAAATTGACAGCGTGCAGCGAGGACGAGCGGATCTGTTTCTCGCGTCGTTCTACTTTTACCCGAGTAGCCTTTGGCACTTGCGAAACTTGATGCGTACTTTCCGTCCGGAGGTCGTGAATGTTCATTTCCCGGACCATCAGATCCATTTCGTTCTCGCATTGCGCCAAAGCTTCCAGTTTCGACTCATCGTTTCATTGCACGGGCATGAGGTTGAAAGAGTCGCATCGAACCATAAAGAGCACAAAGCGCCGAAGCGTTCAGCTGCTGCTCATAACCTGCAGTTAATTTTGCGTGAAGCCGACGCGGTGACGGCATGTTCTCAACACCTCCTGGACGAGGCTGTTGCAGTCGAGCCTTCGATCGCTGCAAAAGCGCAGGTCATTCACAACGGCATCGATCCGAAGCGATTCATAGATAAGAGTACGCACTTTCATCCACGGCCTTATGCTCTCTCATTTGGCCGTCTTACCCACAAAAAGGGTTTTGACCTATTGCTTAAAGCCTTTGCACAAGCTGAAGCAGCAGAGCGGGGCATTGACCTAATCATTGCCGGAAAAGGTGAGGAGCAGAACGCGCTTATGCAACAAGCGCGGGAACTAGGCCTTGAAAAAAATGTCCACTTTCGCGGACAAGCCAGTCCGGAGGAAGTGGTGCGGTTGCTAAATGGGAGTCTGTTTGTTGTGGTCCCTTCGCGTTGCGAGCCATTCGGAATCGTTGCACTGGAAGCCCTCGCAGCAGGTAAGCCAGTGCTGGCGACGAGGACCGGAGGGTTAGCGGAGTTCCTCTCTGAATTCGGTGAAACTGATGTCAGGTCAGAGCGAGATGTGCAACCGTTACTTAAAGGACAGAATTCTTCGGATGGTTTTAGGCCTCCGGTTCTTTTGGTCGACCCAACAGCGAAAGCTCTGGCAAAAGGACTGCGGCAGATTCTTGAATTGTCCAGTAACACAAGAGAATTGGACCATTACCGAATATCCGACAAGTACAGTTGGGAGCACGTGGCTCATCGCTATGAAAATGTTTTGCTGGGGAGCAGCACTTAACTTTGTGGTTTGTCTATCTCTTCTTTCGATTGTGGGTCAAAGCTAGTGCAGCAATCTATGCTGGTGAGGGAATTAATGTTCCATTGATGTTTATGCCAACTCGGCTAATTGGGCTCACTCTTCGAAATTACGGAGCGCGCATTGGTGACGATGTTCGCTTTCAATCACCAGTTGTGATTCACAATAGCGAAAGGGCCAGTGGAAGATACTACGAGAACCTTCAGGTTGGCAGTCACTGTTTTTTCGGCAGAGAACTGTTTCTGGATCTCCAGGACAGAATCGTAGTTGAGGATTATGTCACCATTTCTCACAGGGTCACCATTCTGACTCATACTGATGCTGGTACCAGTCCGCTGAAGGACAAGATAATTCCGACTTCAAATGCGCCGGTGACGATTCGCACTGGAGCGTATATTGGGGCGAATGTGACAATTCTGCAGGGAATGGAGATTGGCCAATCCAGCATTGTGGGTGCCGGAGCCGTGGTCACGCGATCAGTGCCGGCCAGTACAGTCGTAGTAGGAGTACCCGCGCGAGTTATCAAGTCCTCAATGGAATCGCGAGCACGCAGCACTACCAATGATATGGAACTGCGTGATCAGGTCAGTGCCGATTCGCGGTAGCGTCGGATGACCATCGAGTTACTGCCTCTTGATATCTGCGACGCTAATTCGACGCTACCGCAATTCGGTGCTCGCCTGATCACCCAAGTGCTCCTGGTATTTCGTTTCAAGCTCCAGGTTGCGAAATGATTAGCGGAGTGAGTTTAAAAAGTTACCTGCCGTCTTTGATCTTCGTGGTTGTTGCTGTGCTCATCACGACCCTGATAGATCTTTACGTACTTGATTACGGCATCTCGTATCGAGACGTCATCGTGATGTCAGGAGTTCTCGCCGGGCTTCTGGTTTTCGCGGCCGGAAACCGCGGATTGAAAGTGGGCATGGTTTTCCTGGTAGCGACCTTTGCACTCGGTTATCGAACAATGAAAGTGGTTCCCACTCTCACTGTTCACCCTTCCGAATTGGTTCTCTGGGGAGTGTTCGTATTACCAATCGTACAACCAGCGAATTGGCGCCAAAATAAGATCAAAATCTGGCTGCCGTATTGGCTGGTCCTTTTCATTCCGTTTTGGATATTCGCGTGGTTCCGAGGCCTTAATGCTGGACTCCGGTGGGAAGAAATGTTTAATGAGTTCAGGAACTTCCTGTTGCTGATCCCCCTCTTCATAATCACTGAAATGGTACTGGCGAATAGGACCAACTGGCGTCCTGTCCTGCTGACATTTTATTACGTCGGCACATGGATAGCGGGAATGGGGGTCATCGAATATGTGTTTCCCGGAATTAAAAACATATTTTCAGCCTTTATCACTACACCCGAAGCACATGACTCCCCGGAAGGGTTTGCTCGAGCAATTTTTTCATTTTGGGGAACTCCAGCAGCGACCTTCATTCTAGTCTTGAGTGCACCCATGGCAGTTGTATTGTGGGGCTGGTGGTCAAAGTCGTGGCAGCGTGTTCTCACTTTTCTTGCCCTCATTCTTCAGGTGTGCGGGATCTACATCGGCGGTTACCGAAGCATGTGGATGGTGTTTGCTGTCGAGTTTCTTGTGTTCGCCATATTACGTCGCAAAGCTGTTGTAGCTGCCGGGGCTCTCTTGCTTTCGCTATTAGGTGCCTGGCTGCTGCCTACTCAAGCCCAGGAGCGAGCGCTTTCCGGTATCTATCTCGTGGCGGGAAATCCACAACACACCGATACCAGTGGTATTAAACGCTGGGGCCGAATGACGACAGCCTTCGCCGATGCTTTAAGTCAACCAATTGGGCAAGGTTGGGCCGCATCGGGCTGGGTGCACAACGATTTCGTTCAGGTCGCTGCAAACCTTGGTCTACTCGCAGGGTTGCTATTTATTGCGGCCTTCCTGTTTACATTCTGTCGGCTTTTGCAGCGTGTTTTGATCAATGCCGCACCAGATGATCTGCAGTTGGGGTTGGCCCTCTTATTAGCCTTTATTGGTGCCGGAGTAATTCTGGCGTTCGAAGGAGTAGAAGTAGTGACCCAGTTAGTATTGCCGGTTTGGTTCATTTGGGTATTAGTGGAAGTCTGGCTTCGGCAGAGGCCAAAATTGAGGGAGAGTTTCCAATGAAACGCTTGCCCATTTCAGTTCTGCTGCCAACATATAACAGTGCTGCGATAGTAAGAGATACGCTCGAGTCGATTAAATGGGCGGATGAGATTTTAGTTGTGGATTCATACAGCACCGACGAAACACTCGACATCTGCAGTGAATATGGAGCACGTATTATCCAGCGCGAATATGTCAACTCAGCAACGCAGAAGAACTGGGCCGCGCCCCAATGCCGCAATGAATGGATATTGCAGATAGATACTGACGAGGTTCTTGAGACTGACTTAAGAGAAGAGATTGAAGATGCTGTGAGTCAAGCTGATCCCAATGATCATGCTTTTCGTATCCCACGCAAAAACCATGTCCTCGGCCGCTGGATGCGTTATGCGGGTATTTACCCGGATTACCAAACGAGGCTATTCAGGCGAGATCGTGGCCGTTGGATGGACCGAGAAGTGCACGCCCATGTGTTGGTCCCGGGCAGAATCGGGACATTACAACATCACATCATGCACTACGGCATGCCCAACATTTCTAAGCAACTGCGCAACCTCGATCGTTACACTCGTTATGAAGCCGACGAGATGTACAAGGTGGGAACACATTTCCACTGGTATCGATTGATCTTTCACCCCTGGCAAGTGTTCTTCTATCGTTATCTGTGGAATCGAGGCTTTAGTGATGGTTGGCGTGGCTTCATCGTTTGCAGCTATCTGGCCATCTACGATTTTCTTTCTCAAGCGAAGCTTTGGGAACTGGAAGAACTTGGGAATGGGCCAGGTAGTCTGACAAGGACAGTCGCCTCATCACAAAAACTCAAAGAACCGACACGCCTTGGTCAAATTGCAGTTGAGTCAACAGTAACGCCCGTCACTCATCGTCGTTAGAGAATTGAGCATCCCGCACAGTAGAAAAACTACTCAGAATTGGAACGAGTATTTTGAATAACGCTGTCGTTATTAACACAGAACCCAACTTTGCAATCGCGAGAGCTCGAAAGAAGCATAACAGCCAACGCCGGACCGTGTACTTTGTCGAGGCGGCGGCCGCTATGGGTGGAGTTCAATTCAGCACCCTCTATCTGGTCCAACACCTGAATCCGACTTTGTGGGAGCCCATAGTAATTTGTCCTGAAGAAGGGGATCTTACCGAAGCGTGTCGCCGCTCTGGCGTAGCTGTGCACATTCTGAACTGTCCAAGATTGCGGTCCACGAGCTTTCGACTGGGTCATAAGTTACGTTTGCCGAATCCTCTTGCCTGGACCTGGGATGGATGGGCCATGTTCGTTGCCGCACGGAGACTGGCTCGCGTTCTACAGCAAGTGAACGCCGACCTCATAGTCACCAAAGGACTTTTTTCTCACTTCTACGGCGGGTTGGCTGCGCGTCAATTGGGTATCCCTTGTGTCTGGCATGTGCAGGATTTCATTTCTGAACGTTTTTGGAAGGTCTATCAGCGATTATTTGGGCAGGTCGCGCGATGGATGCCTGATCACATCATTGTCGATGGCGCGTCCATAAGCCGCCAGTTACATCGCACGGTGCGGAATCGGACTAGCATCATTCACAACGCAGTCGATACAAACGTTTTTCGACCCGGTCTGGACGGCCGAACAATCCGGAAAGAAGTCGGTATCCCACTCGACGCAATGGTCATCGGCCATGTTGGGCGCATGACTCCATGGAAAGGTCAGCACTACTTGCTTCAGGCTTTCGTGCGCATTGCGGCGGTGATGGAAAATGTCTATCTACTTTTTGTTGGTGCTCCCGTCTTCGACAGTAGTGCTTACCAGCGAGACCTTATTAATCTGACCGGTAAACTTGGGCTAAATGAACGCGTCAAGTTTGCTGGTTATCGTTACGACATACCTCTTGTGCTGGCATCGATGGACGTGTTCGCGTTTACCTCGGTGGAGAAAGATACCAGTCCGCTCGCTCTGCTATCGGCGATGTCAGCCGGCCTGCCGATAGTTGCTTTCGATATTGAAGGTGTTCGAGAACTTCTCCCTGCGGACGAACAGATTCTGGTGCAGGTAGGCCAGGTGAATGCATTAGCCTGGGCCATAACCAAACTTCTTTCAAATCCCGGACTGCGGCGGCGATCGGCTGACTCCGCACGACAGCGAGCGGAAGCGGAATTTGGTGTCGACACATATGTATCGCGTGTGCAAACAGCTTTTCTGAAGGCGGTTGATGCATAAGATTCTTTTTGTTCACAACGCTCCAACGCATTTCGTCCGCCTCGATCTGGAGCAACTCCGAGAACGCTATGACGTTACTGAATGCTATCTGCGGTCGCGATGGATCAATGCCGCGTCGATGTGGCAGCAGGTGAGAACTCATGACCTCGTCTTCGGCTGGTTCGCTTCGTGGCACACATTCATGCCGCTCTTGTTTGCCAGACTCTTACACAAGCCCTCCTTACTGGTTATAGGCGGCTATGACCTCGCCAATATGCCTGAGATTGGATACGGGCATCAGCGGGGCGGAATCAAAAGATGGGTGAGCCAACACACGATGTATTTGGCTAACAGGCTGGTTACTAACTCTTACTACAGTCGAAATGAAGCTGCGCGCAACGTACCTCTCCCCGCTGAGGAGGTGCATCCGGTTTATCACGGTGTTAACGATCCGTTTAAATCGTTCCCCCAGGGTTCTCGTGCTCGCATTGCTTTGACGGTAGGAAATGTAGATCGACCTAATCTGCGCCGTAAAGGCCATGAGCCTTTCGTTCGCACCGCGGCGTTAATGCCAGACGTCAATTTTGTGTTGGCAGGCGCGTGGAAGGACGATGCCATTGATTACCTTCGATCCATTGCTACACCAAATGTCACTTTCACCGGTTGGTTGAGTGACGAAGCGCTTTGCGACAACTACCGCAAAGCTGCCGTTTACGTCCAAGCATCGCTTCACGAGGGATTCGGATTGAGTGTTGCAGAAGCAATGTTGGCGGGATGTATTCCGGTGGTTACCACAGCGGGAGCTTTGCCGGAGTTAGCGGGAGAGTATGGCGTAAGCATCGCTGAACCTATGCCCGACATCATCGCGCAAGCAATCTCAGACGCTCTCTTATTCGGCGACGAGTCGAGAGTACTGATTAGACAAAGCATCCTGGATCGATTTCCAATGAAAAAGCGAGCACAGGCCTTAGACGAACTAATCGCTCCGTTGATGGATACCTCCCATTAGTCCTTCGTGGTCCATTTTATCCTGACGAACTGCTTCTAATCTCCCAGTTAAGAAAGACAGGTCAAGTTATGGAACATCTAACTCCTACAAGGAGAAGTGACTTTTTACTGTTCGGTGCTCCAGACATCAGGGAACCAGAAATTCAGGAAGTGGTGGAAACCCTCCGTTCTGGTTGGCTCAGTACCGGACCTCGATGCCGAAGATTTGAGGAACTTTTCTGTGAATATATCGGCTGCAAACACGCCATCGCTCTCAACTCTTGTACCGCCGGACTCGAATTGGCGCTGGAGGTGCTGGGAATTGGGCCCGGGGATGAAGTTATTACAACGCCTCTCACCTTTTGCGCCACTGCAAATGTGATCGTTCATCGGGGGGCCAAGCCGGTTTTCGTCGATGTCGATCGCGAAACCGGCAACATTGACACTCACCAGGTGGCAGGAGCCATCACTCATAGAACGAAAGCTATTTTGCCGGTCCACCTCTACGGACGACCGTGTGAAATGGATGAGTTGATGTCGATAGCCAGGCAGCATGGCTTGTTTGTGGTCGAGGATGCTGCTCACGCTTCAGAAGCCTGGTATCGAGGGCGGAAGATAGGAACGATCGGAGACATTACTGTCTATAGTTTTTACGCCACTAAAAACCTCGTTACCGGCGAAGGAGGAATGCTGGTTACCAACAACGCGTTGGTGGCAGATGAGATAAGAGTTAAGCATCTGCATGGGATGAGCCGTGACGCGTGGAAACGATATTCGGACGAGGGATTTCAACCGTACGATGTCGTCGCTGCTGGTTACAAATACAACATGATGGATATCCAGGCTGCCCTCGGAATCCATCAACTTGCTCGACTGGAAGACAATCTAAAGATTCGCGAGCGACACTGGCAGGCTTATGACGAAGCATTTGAAAGCATAGAAGGGATCATAACTCCCCAACGAGTCTTCGCACATTCCCGATTTGGAAAAACACGCCACGCACGACATCTTTACACAATCCTCCTCGACATCGATCAGGTGAAGATCTCTCGTCAGGAATTCATGAATTCTCTGAGGAGGGAAAATATCGGCACCGGAATTCATTTTACTGCTCTGCACCTACATAGTTTCTACCAGCAGGAATTTGGCTATAAGCGGGGCGACTTTCCCAATGCTGAGTTCATCTCCGACAGGACGATTTCTCTGCCACTGTCATCCGGGTTAAGCGCGCAGGATGTCAACGACGTCATTAATGCGGTCCACACTTCTATAGTTCAAAAAGAGTCGACCAGCGTGCTGTGGCGTTCCATGGCGTCGCAAACCTATAAAGCGTTCTCTGCGATCCCTGCACCTATGGATAGGTCAAGAGGAAAGAAATGAAAGGCATCATTTTGGCAGGAGGCCGAGGAACGCGGCTTTCGCCAGTCACTTACGGTGTCAACAAACAGCTGTTGCCCGTTTACGATAAGCCATTAGTTTACTACCCCCTTTCCTTGCTTATGCTGGCGGGCATTCGGGAAATATTGATTATCACTACACCGGAAGATCTCAATTCGTTTCGTTGCCTGCTGAAGGATGGAAAGCAATGGGGATTAACTTTTGAATACGCTGAGCAGAATGAGCCCCGCGGCCTCGCTGATGCCTTTCTCATTGGTCGTGACTTCATAGGACGTGAACCAGTATGTCTGATCCTGGGTGACAACATTTTCTATGGATACGGATTACCGGACACTCTTCAAGCTGCTGCCACTTTGACAAAGGGAGCAATGGTTTTTGCCTCCCCGGTTCGTGAACCTCATAGGTACGGGGTCGTGGAATTTGATTCAAGCGGGCTGGCTGTGAGCATTGAAGAAAAGCCGGAGAAACCACGTTCGAACTATGCGGTGCCCGGCATTTATTTTTACGATCATGGAGTCGTAGAGATTGCAGAAAACTTGAAACCATCAGCGCGCGGTGAGTTAGAGATAACCGACGTCAACAAAACTTATCTAGAGCGCGGTCAATTGCAGGTTGAGTTTTTAGGACGCGGCGTTGCATGGCTCGATGCCGGAACGCATGAATCGCTCTTGCAGGCGGCCAATTTTGTACAGGCGGTGGAAGAACGCCAGGGATTGATGATCGGTGCTCCTGATGAAGCAGCCTATCGCATCGGTTATATCAGTTCTGAACAGCTAAGAGTTCTGGCAGAACCAATGTCCAGCAGTTATGGAGATTATTTGCGACGAGTGCTGGAAGAGAACGACCTACCGACGAGCCGAAGCCTCCAGAGAGGTGGCGAACGGTTAAAGGGAACTAACGACGGAAGCGTTCAATACCCCCAGAAGAAAGAGCCCGACCCTGGCATCTGGCCCTTCGTCAGTGTGGTCATGCCAGTTCGTAATGAAGCCGCATTCATTGGTCAGTGCCTCGCGGCCGTGCTGATGCAGAGTTATCCATCGGATCGGATGGAGGTGATTATTGCTGATGGCATGTCAACCGACGGCACGAGACAGATTGTAGAGTCCTTTCAGGTGCGACATCCCAAGTTAAAGCTGATTACAAATCCTGGAAAGATTGTTTCGACTGGTCTGAACCTGGCTATTCAGCAGGCAAATGGTGAGGTCATTGTAAGAGTAGATGGACACTGTGAGATAGCCGGCGACTACATTCAGCGTTGCGTAGAACATCTGCTGAATGATGAGGTCGAAGGCGTAGGCGGGCCCCTGGAAACGATTGGGGAGACTCCTCTTGCCGGTGTAATCGCAGCCGCGATGAGCTCGTCTTTCGGAGTCGGTGGCTCCGCCTTCCGAACAAAGATGGATCGAACTATGCTGACCGACACCGTCGCCTTTCCGGCTTACACACGATCTATTGTCGAGCGGGCGGGCCCTTTTGATGAAGAGCTCGTGCGTAATCAAGACGACGAATTCAACTATCGGTTGCGCAAGATGGGAGCAAAGATCTTGCTCGCTTCAAACGTCCATTGCCGATATTACAGTCGCAGCTCACTTCGCTCTCTCTGGCGTCAATATTTTGAGTATGGGTACTGGAAAGTGCGGGTCATGCAAAAACACCCAGGCCAAATGCAGCCGCGCCAGTTTGTCCCGCCCCTGGTTGTTGCTACTTGCCTGATGGCCCTCTTAATGCTGCCGCTGTTTCCAGTGACGCGATATTTCCTCGGATTAGCAGTGGGCAGTTACGCGATCGCAAATATCTTTGCATCACTGCTTTCTTTGCGAAGGACCAGATACAGTTTGCTGCCTGTGCTTCCAATTGCATTTGCGACGTTGCACTTAGCTTATGGTCTTGGATTTCTTACTGGCTTCATAAGGTTTTGGAGTTATTGGGGAAGGAATCAGAATAAGTCACCATCTCCGGCGATCGTTAGCTCCTCACTGGCGCATGATTTGAAAAATCAACCGGATCTTGAAAGCCAAGCAGACCTCGCCGGCAAAAGCTATCCATTTGTTTCAGTGCTTATGCCCATTCGTAACGAAGCGGAGTTTATAGCGGCAAGTCTGGGCGCGGTATTGACTCAAGACTATCCGCGTGACCGAATGGAAGTATTGATCTCGGACGGCATGTCAACTGATACAACACGAGAAGTAATCTCTCGTCTACAACGAGTCAATCCAGACATTAAAATAATGCTCATCGACAATCCCGGTCAGGCGGTTTCCGCGGGGATGAATGTTGGACTTGCGCGCGCCAGAGGTGAGGTGATCATTCGCGTAGATGGTCACACACTAATTTCCCGCGACTATATCCGTGAGTGTGTCAATGCGTTGGAAAGATCTGGCGCAAACAATGTTGGGGGCCCAATGAATGCGGTCGGCTTTGGTCGCTTTGCCGAGGCTGTCGCGGTTGCGACGAGTTCACCCTTTGGTGTGGGTGGGGCGCGTTTTCACTATTCGAATCGTGAAGAGTGGGTTGACACCGTCTATATGGGTTCGTGGCCATCCGACGTATTTCGGCGTATCGGTACATTCGATCAGGAAATGGTGCGTGATCAGGATGACGAATTCAATTACAGGCTGAGAGCCGCAGGCGGAAAGATCTTCCTCACTCCACGCATCAAGTCGCAATATTACAATCGCACGACAATAGGATCGCTATGGCGACAGTACTTTCAGTACGGTTACTGGAAGGTGCGGGTGATGCAGAAGCATCCGAGAGAGATGCGGCTGAGGCAGTTTGTTCCGCCACTCTTCGTGGGGGTATTGATCATGTTGTTGTTAATGACGCCCTTCGTCAACTTCAGCGGATTCCTACTTGGTTTAGCGGTGGCATCCTACCTGGTTGGAAATCTTGCAGCATCCCTCCTCGAGGCCATCAATAAAGGCGGGCAGTCGCTGATCCTCCTTCCCGTCGTCTTTGCAACACTTCACATATCGTATGGTCTTGGGTTTCTGGTTGGATTAGCGAAGTTCTGGAATCGTTGGGAGAGCCAAAAGAATCGCTTGAAACATTTCGATGAGCAGAAGCAGGAACTACGCCAGGCCTGAAGCGCGAAACTGGTTCGATAGGATCATGCAACCCAAATTGACCTTTGAAAAATCCTCAAAAATGAAGTTCGGCACTGAACAAAGTTTGGTACAGGCGAGATCGTCGTTAGCTCTCTTGTACGGCACAGTCGGAGAATTCCGTTTTCCGATGCGATTTCGAGCGCAGATACTCTCTCGTCTATTACCGAAAGATTTTCAGCCAGGAACAATTTGGGACGCTGGCTGCGGTGAAGGACAGACTACTTTCATGCTGTCCAGGCGTTTTCCGCAGGCCCGAATAACTGGCACGGACTTAAACATGATCAATGTAGACCGGTGTCGACGGATTGCAAAGAACGCGCGAACGGACAACGTAGTCTTCCTACAAGGCGATCTGGTTAACGATGGCTTTCGGGCCGATCTAGTCATTTGTTTTGAGGTGTTAGAGCATATCGAAAATTATAGAGATGCTTTAAAGAACCTGACAGCTTCACTTCGCCCGGGCGGCTTTCTTGTTATCCATACGCCCGCAGATACCGTCTACCAATCGGAAACATGGGGCTTACGCCGATTTATGAAGAACGATCACGAGGGTCATGAGAGTGATTTGGACCATGGTGACGGTCATGATCATGTTCGCCCGGGCTTCGTATTGGACGATTTGAAAGAAGAGATTGCTCGTTTGGGCTTGAAGGTTATTAAAGCGAACCATACTTTTGGGCGTGCATCGATGCACGCGCACACTATCTACGAGTGGAGCAGGTCTCGCTCGAAGGTTTGGCAAGTTATCACTTTGCCTCCCTTGATGGCAGTCGCTTCGATTGAGGAATTCCTTCCAATCCGCACTGGGGGTGGCATATTAATAGTTGCACAAAGGGTCGTCCCTAATAATGATCAGTGAAGCTACACACCGTTCGAATGTTGTGGAGGCAACATATGAACCAATCTCAGCCTCATTAATAAGGACAGGATTGGCTCGCTGGCTTGAAGTAATGATTTCAGCGTTTGGTATGACTCTCTCCGCCCCACTACTGGTTCTATCGTCGGTGGCTATCGCACTTAGTTCTCCTGGGCCAGTGATCTTTCGGCAGCAGCGCGTAGGGCGTTATGGACAACTCTTTGTTCTTTACAAGCTGCGTACGATGAGAACTTTGTCTGACGGCGCGCAGGTAACTGCAAGTGGGGATGAACGCGTAACCCGGATTGGAAGAATTCTGCGGCGAACGAAAGTGGACGAACTGCCTGAGCTGTGGAATGTTCTGAAGGGCGATATGTCGTTGGTTGGACCACGCCCGGAAGTCCCTCAATATGTCGATCGTAAAGATGAGAGGTGGGAGCTCATATTAAAGTCACGGCCCGGCATCACCGACCCGGTAACACTGAGTCTGCGTGATGAAGAGGCGCTACTTGCCGACGTATCGGATGATCGTGAGTACTTTTACGTCAAGACCTTACAGCCGCTCAAGCTCGAAGGTTATATCGATTATTTACATCACCGAAGTTGGTGGAGCGATATACAGGTCCTATATAGAACACTCGTTGTCATTGTTTGGCCGAGTAAGCGGCCGAGAGCAAAAGATGTCTCGATGATTGTACCGAATCATACTAACGGTAATTGCCAGTCGAAAACGTAAAATCGAAAACTTAGTTCTCTCTCACGCTACCAACCTAACGACTCAGGAAGCCCCTTCCTCTAACCGAAGAAGTCGAGTCTTTTTTTCCAAAGAAGTTGTCACAATTTCGCGCAACTGGTTGCTATACGAAACAAATAACGGGTGCTTCAATGTCTGTAAAAAAGCTGTGTCGTTATCGTCAATTACAGGCGGCAATCCTCATCTCCTGGTGCATTTTCCTGGTCGGGACACTTACTTGTCCTTCGATCAAAGCCCAGGACCCTTCAGTAGTCGGCCAATGGGGACCCGTCCTGAATTGGCCCATTGTGGCTGTCCATGCGCACCTACTGCCGACCGGTAAAGTGCTGTTCTATCCTTACAGTGACGATCCCAGGCTCTGGGATCCAGTTACAGGTGCGATAACTTCCGCGGCGCCAGCTGGCTATAACATCTTTTGCACCGGTCATACATTTTTGCCAGACGGCCGCTTGTTAGTCTCCGGAGGGCACATCGCAAACAATGTCGGTGAAGACAAAGCGACAATCTATGACCCGTTCACAAATACCTGGACCCGTCTGCCTAACATGAACGCCGGCCGCTGGTATCCCACTAACACTGCGCTCGCCAATGGAGACATTCTGGTTGTTTCAGGAGATCGTGATACGACCGTAGGTGTCAACGTGCTGCCTCAGGTTTGGGATACGGCAAACAACGCTTGGAGAAACCTCACGAATGCTCAGTTGGGTTTGAACCTTTACCCCTCGATGCTCTTGGCGCCGAATGGAAAAGTATTTTTTTCGATGCCCGATCAGATCTCGCGCTATCTGGATACCTCCGGTTCCGGTCTTTGGACCACAGTAGGACTTCGTAAGTTTGGCAACCGTAGCTATGGGTCCTCGGCAATGTATGACGATGGCAAGGTGCTGGTGGTAGGAGGTGGCGATCCGCCGACTAATACCACCGAAGTCATCGATCTGAATGCAGTAACACCCGCATGGCGGTATGTCGGAGCAATGCACAATGCACGGCGACAATTTGATGCGACTCTTCTACCGGATGGCAAGATATTAGCGACGGGCGGTAGTAGCGGGGCCGGATTCGACGATTCAAGTGCTCCAGTTTTCGACGCCGAGATGTGGGATCCCGCGACTGAACAATGGACCACGATGGCCGGCAACACCAAGTACCACGGCTACCACTCCAACGCTCTGTTACTTCCTGACGGCAGGGTTCTCACCACCGGGGGAGACAATCAACTGAATGCGGAGATCTACTCGCCACCCTATTTGTTTAAGAGTGCTCGCCCGACGATAACCTCTGCACCGCAAAGTGTTGGCTACGGCCAAACCTTTTTCGTCCAGACGCCGAACGCTGCGAGTATCGCCAAGGTGACATGGATCAGATTGCCCTCTGTGACGCATGCCTTCGACCAGAATCAGCGGATCAACCGCCTGAGCTTCTCGCAGACCGCTAATGGTTTGAACGTCACCGCGCCATCGAGCGGTAATCTGTGTCCGCCAGGCCATTACATGTTGTTCATTCTGAACACCGATGGTGTTCCCTCGGTAGCTAAAATCATTCAAATTGGTAATGCATCGGTGCCTGCGCCTGCCGCTCCTTCGAGCCTTTCTGCGACAGTAGCCTCTCCTAGCCAGATCGATCTGAGTTGGCTGGACAACTCATTCAATGAGGACGGCTTTAAGATCGAGCGTTGCCAGCCTGGCTCGGCGGTCGGCACCAGCACGACCCCGGCAGTAACCGTACAGAGTGCTGCGGCGGATGAAACTGTCGTAGACGTGGTGTCCTATGGCTCATCGACTGCTCCACCCACTATTGCGGCTAATAGTTCTCAGACTGAGCTTTGGAATTTCCGCAGTATCAATGCCGACTTCGGTATAGGGGGAGCTTGCAGTACGAAACCCGGAGCGTCCTCTGTTGGGATGGCTTGGACGCTCTCGGAGAGTCGCAACTGGGCCATTGAAGCTGTGAGCGTTAAAGGTGCGTCAGGTTCGCCACCTACTTTAGACGCTGTTTCACACTCAGCAATTGCCAGCACTGCTTCCCCATACCAGTGGAATCATACGTGCACAGGCACTAATCGGGCGCTAATAGTAGGGATTGCTCTGGCGAACGCAAACGACACTGTCACTAACGTTATGTACAACAGCGTGCCGATGCTCAGAGTTGCTAGCGCAGTTCAGGGCACTGCTCGGGTTTACATCTTCTACTTGCCGAACCCTGCTTCGGGAACCAATCCCATTTCGGTGGCCTTTACTGGTGGCTTTACCTCATTCAGCGTTGGAGCCGTGTCGTTCACGGATGTTGACCAGCTACAGCCAATAAGGCAGGGAACGGATTGCACAAACTTTTCGGAGATTGCCCAGGTCGGTTCTGGGACCGTCAGCTACAGCAACACTGGGTTGGCGAGCGGCACGAATTACTCTTACCGTGTGCGTGCATATAACGTGGGTGGCGACTCTTCGTACTCCAACACAGCCAGTGCCAACACATCAACACCGCCGCCAGCTGCGCCGCTCAACCTGGCAGCTTCCGCAATATCTGCAACGAGAATCGATCTGACGTGGACAGATAATACAAGCAATGAGGACGGTTTTAAGATCGAGCGCTGCCAGGGATCTGCTTGTTCAAACTTTTCGGAGATTGCCCAGGTCGGTTCTGGGACCGTCAGCTACAGCAACACTGGGTTGGCGAGCGGCACAAATTACTCTTACCGCGTGCGTGCGTATAACG
>DASROI010000519.1:0-8221 GCA_035646955.1 Pyrinomonadaceae bacterium | reverse complement strand
CTATAGTTTCATAGACGAATGTCGGTTTCGAGGTTTCGCGGCGCGGCCTAGGCGGCAACCAAACGATCAAGTTGCGAGATCGGTCAGTACCGAGTCGCGGTAGCGTCGGCTGATTCTCAAGGATCAAGCAGTTGTCAGCATCTTGAGACTCACCCGACGCTACCGCGCTTCGGTACTGACCGTCTTGGCGCCAATGATAGGAATCTCCACCACAGAGACACCGAGAACACAAAGATCGCACAGAGAAAATCCCAGGACTTCTTCGCAGCGGCGGTCGCGAGGCTTGACCATGATTCCGGATGGACTCGTTGAAATGGTAAACTTCTCAACACAAGTTTAAGCGGGCACTAGATTGTTTACCGAGCGAGAGGACAATTTAATGTCTTGTATTACCTTACAAACCAAAACCGGACCAGAAGAGTATCAGCTTGGCGACCTGGATGAAGTTGTCTGGTGGAAGACTGACAATGGAATAAATGCCGTGGGTTACATGGACGTGGTCTCGGGCCTTCTAAATGAGAATGACTTAGAAACTTGTCGAGAAAAACGTCCCGAGATTGTTCGTGAAATAGGTCCTATAAGTCCTATAAGTCCCCTCTAAAAACCTGGACTCTCAAATTCGCGGATCGATTTGCTCAGGCGCCGCGCTTTTCGATTTTGGCCCATGTATCGCGCAGGCCGATAGTTCGGTTGAACACCAGCTTGTCTTCCGAGCCGCGATCAACGCAATAATAACCAAGTCGCTCAAACTGATATTTTGTTCCGGGCGCTGCGTCTCTGACACTCGGTTCGATTTTACAATTCTGCAATACCGTTAATGAATCAGGATTCAGATTGTCGGTAAATTCCTGTCCTTCTTCAACGTCGTTCGGATCCTCTTTCAGAAAAAGGTTGTCGTACTGATGGACCTCTGCTGATAAAGCGTGTTCAGCTGAAACCCAGTGGATCGTCGATTTCACTTTTCGACCATCTGGTGTGTTACCGCCGCGTGTAGCCGGATCGTAAGTGCAGCGAAGTTCTACAACCTTTCCATCACTGTCCTTAATCACTTCTGTACAAGTAACTAAGTAAGCATAGCGGAGGCGCACCTCGCGACCTGGAGAGAGCCGGTAAAACTGCTTCGGCGGATCTTCACGAAAGTCATCCTCTTCAATAAAAATAGTTTTTGAAAAAGGAATCTTTCTGCTTCCCGCAGAACTATCTTCCGGATTGTTGACAGCATCCATCTCTTCCACGACATCGTCCGGATAGTTTTCAATCACCACCTTCAATGGTTTTTGCACACACATCACACGCGGAACAATTTGGTTTAAGTTTTGGCGCAGGAAGTATTCGAGTTGTTGTAACTGGGTAATGCCATTTGTCTTCGAGACACCAACACTCGAGACGAAGTTGCGAATGGCAGTAGGTGTGTATCCGCGGCGGCGCATTCCCGACAGCGTAGGCATACGTGGATCGTCCCAACCCTCGACATGTCCATCTTCAACCAGTTTCAGTAACTTGCGTTTGCTGAGCAGGGTGTGCGTGAGTGACAGTCGATCGAACTCGTATTGTCGCGAAGGAAAAATGCCGAGGTTTTCGATAAACCAATTGTAAAGTGCACGATTGTTATCGAACTCCAGGGTACACATCGAGTGTGTCACGTGTTCGATTGAATCCGACTGGCCATGAGCGTAATCGTACATTGGGTAAATGCACCACTCACCACCAGTACGATGATGGTCCATGTGGAGGATTCGATACATGACCGGGTCGCGCAAACTAAGGTTTGGAGAGCTCATATCAATCTTCGCTCGCAGCGTTCGCGTACCATCCGGGAACTCTCCTTTTTTCATGCGCTCGAACAGGTCGAGATTCTCTTCGATGGAGCGGTTGCGATAAGGGCTGTTCTTGCCGGGCTCTGTTAACGTGCCGCGATACTCGCGAATTTCATCGGCGCTGAGATCGCATATGAAGGCTTTTCCGTCCCTAATCAACTGAATGGCCCAATCGTAAAGTTGTTGGAAGTAGTCAGAGGCATAGAAGAGACCGTCCCACTGGAAGCCCAACCATTTCACGTCCTCCATGATGGCATCAACGTATTCAGTTTCTTCTTTGGAGGGATTGGTGTCGTCGAAACGCAAATTGCATTTACCGCCAAACTCCGCAGCCAAACCGAAGTCGAGGCATATCGCTTTGGCGTGGCCGATGTGCAAGTAGCCGTTTGGTTCAGGAGGGAATCGTGTTTGTATCCTACCTCCGTGTTTGCCACTCTTGATGTCCTCGATCATGATGTCTCTAATAAAGTTCGACGGCCCACCAGCTGTCTTCTCTGTCGATTCTTCAATACTCACGTTATATGTTCTCCGGTTCGATTTGATAGTTCAGTGTACAAAAGATGGAGGGTGGGGTTCTACTCAGTGCGACCTTTGTGTTCTCGATGACTCTGTGGTTAGAAATGCGGCCCAAGATTCCACCACAAAGGCACCGAGAACACAAAGGTCACACAGAGAAGGTGGTTCAGGTGATGGCTCTGACGCGTCTTAGTACTTCTTGCTCGCCGAGGTTTTGGGCTACCAGGAAAAGATCAGGACTCGTTGTTAGACCGGTGAGGAGGATCCTGATGGCATTGCTTACATGACCGATCGAGCCGGCAAAATTCTCTGGATTCTTCTTGTACTGCCCGGCCGTTGGAGCGAAGCCGTTAGCGGACGCCAGGCTGCGGATCTGTTCGAACCACGCCTCTTTGGTGTCTTCATGCCGATACGAATCAGCAAAGCCTTTAGCTAACTTGACCACCATCGCGGCTTCGACTGGAGCGAAGCGAGGATCTGAAGGATCACTTACTGGTGAAAACAGTTTCTCGAAGTACAGACCATAAGCTGCCCGGAATTCATTCCACTTTGCAAGATCCTTACGTTGTACTGCGGGATTTCGCTCATTCGCAAAGATGCGTCGAGCCAGCGGCAAGTTGCTGGATAGTAGCGCTGCCAACTCCGAATCATATTCTCGAGCCCAGGTAAGCAAACTTTCCAGCGCATCTTCGATGGGTAGTTGCGCGATAAAATCGCGGCTGATTGATTCAAGTTTTACCAGGTCGAAGATTGGACCAGCCACTCCGCACTCTTTTAAACTGAGTGCCGCCGACGCCGATTCCGGGAACGTCATTTCAGCGAACCTGCTATTGGCCAGACCTCTTAAGTAATGTAGCACCGCGCCTGCCGGATAACCGGATTCAATGTAGTACGCAACATCGGCCTCGTTGTCCTTTCGCTTGCTGAGTTTGCGCCGGCTCGCACCGTCGAATTTCATCAGCGGAGCAATGTGGGCATACGGTATCGGCAGGAAGCCAAGTGCCTTAAATAGTTGCAGATGCAATGGCACTGAAGAGATCCACTCTTCTCCTCGAAGTACCACGTTGACTCTCATCAACGTGTCATCAACCACGTGAGCAAAGTGATAAGTTGGGAGTCTCGGAGTTTGATCGCTACTCTTCAACAACACAACATCGTTCCTATTGTCCTGATGCTCGATTCGACCGCGGATCAGATCAACAAACTCGACGCGATTAGGTGGACCGTCGGGTGAACGAAACCGAATCGTATAAGGTTTTCCGGATTGGAGACGGCTCGAGACTTCGGCTTCCGAAAGATTTCGACAACGCGCCCAGGTGCCGTAATAGCCAGTTTGAATCTTTAGCGCAGTTTGCTCTTCCGTCATCTGGGCCAACTCTTCGCGTGTGCAAAAACATGGATAGGCATGGCCTGTCCGCAGCAACTCGCGCGCGTAGGTGTGATATATCAGCTCTCGCTTTGATTGTTCGTAAGGTCCCCATTTTGAATTCGCGTCGTTCTCATCCGACTCGATATCGAAATACTTGAAGGCGCGCGCAAACTGTTCGCGCGAACCCGGCACTTCACGCGCCTGGTCGGTGTCTTCGATTCTAATAAAGTACGATCCACCGGAATGATGTGCGAGGTTCTTGCCAAGGGTGGCGACGTACACTCCGCCTGTGTGCAAAAAGCCTGTTGGGCTTGGAGCAAAACGAGTTACGATCGCGCCGTCAGGAAGATTGCGCGGAGGAAACAAAGACTCCCAATGCGATGGTTCTGGCAGTTCAGCGTCAAATAACGTGTTAATGAAGTCGACCGTAAGCATAGATTTCATAAGGTGGCGAATGCTAGCACTCCTACCTTAATCGATCCAAACAAAGCGGGATGTTTCGCGTTCTTTTCGCACATGATCGACCGGGAAGACCTGATTGTGCATTACTACATAAATACCCGGATCAAGTATTCGAACAGCGAAAAGACTCTCGGTAAGGTTTTGCAAACCATCGCTCCCTTCAAACCCCAGTGGAGTCATTGCACCGGTGAGCACAATAGGAACCTTCAGTTCAGGTAGCGCTTGCTTCAGATACAGACCGGTCTGGACCATTGTATCCGTGCCGTGAGTAATTACGATTGCAGGCTGTTCGCTTAACATCTGCTCGACGAGTGCAAGTATTGAGCTGCGATCATCATCAGTCATTTCCAGACTGTCTTTATTCATGAGCGGCATTACGCGTACATCGCAGTCGGGAAGCCGGAGTCGACCGAGATATCGATCGATTTGGTTATCCAGGTTTGCCACTGTGCTGGTCTGCTCCGAGTAAACTTTTTCAATTGTGCCACCCGTAGTAATTACATTCACCTTCAGCATCTTCGAATTTTTCCTTGCAATCTGCAGTTCATTTCGACCATTACCATCTTGAGGACAAAATAACTATGACATCGGTGGGGCACTCGTTCGCGGATACGACGGGAAAGGAACGAATTCTCGATCATCGAAAACAGGCAACTTCATCCTACCGGCAATCCAATCCGCTTTTGCTTGCTCAATGCGCTCTCGAGAAGACGACACGAAATTCCACTCGATGAATCGCTCGCCTATCGGAGCGCCTCCCAGCATCATCAGCACACTCGACGTTGTGGCCTGGACCATGGCTTCTGCCTCACGGCTAAAGACCGCCATTTGCCCTGGTGCGATTGAGCGATCGTCAACTTGCGCGCCGCCGGAAACAAGAAAGATCGCCCGTTCTTCGTATTCGCTGGGCAACGCTATACGCGCTCCACTTTCCAGCGTAACGTGCAAATAGAATAGTGGCGAATGCGTTTTCACAGAAGCGCGTAAACCGAACGCTTCCCCTGCCAACAGACGCAGCCAGACGCCACCGTCACGGTGGACAGGGAGATCATTCCCTTCGTGATGAGCAAATGCAGGAGCCGTTTCCTCCTGGCCGTTTGGAAGTGCTACCCACGACTGGATTGCGTGAATTGGTCCACCTTCCCGCCGCGCTCGCTCGAAGCGCTCAGAATGAGTGATCCCGCTGCCGGCGATCATCCAGTTCATCTCGCCCGGACGTATGGCCTGCTCCATACCAATTGAGTCGCGATGCACGATCTCACCCGCGAACAAATAAGTTACCGTTGAAAGGCCAATATGCGGATGTGGAAGCACATCCGCGTTGCGTGGAAGTCCCTGTGGTAAATCAACTGGTCCCATGTGATCCAGGAAAATGAAAGGCCCAACCATGCGACGCTTAGCGGCCGGTAATACTCGCCCAACTTCGAAACTGCCAAGGCTGCGTGGTCTTTGATTGAGCAACAGTTCGATCACTGGTTGTCCTCGTAATTACTTCAGTTCAGCCGATACTAAATCATTCGTGAATCAAAGTAACCTGCTGACGCGACGGGTATGTCCGCTCGATTTCTCTTCTTAAGGAGCTTTCACCCCACTCCTCTTGCATCGCCAAAACTCACTTCTAATAGCCACTAGCTTAGAGCACTCGAACTCGACGGTGGCGAAGTTGCACTCTCCTCAGTTACTTTAACCGTCGATCAGTCAGCCGGGTATCACCGCGTTTATTAGTAGAAAGTAGATATTGGGCCTGCGGGTGCCGAGGCCAATAGAGAGAACGTTATGAGTGAGAAGCAGTTGACGGAACCAGACAACACTGCTGTGCGGGTCGCCTTGTGGCGGGCGCTGCACGTCGAAGTTGATGAGCCGCCTCACGTATTTGAAGATGAAGTCGGCTTGAAGCTGGCAGCTCCAGAGGACGGATGGCGCAAACGTCCGGATATGAGCCCGTTCACAAAACCTTTTCGCGCTTCGATCCTGGCCCGCGCCCGGTTCATCGAAGATCTGGTCGAGGAACAAGTTGCTCGAGGTGTCACGCAATACGTCATCCTTGGTGCGGGCTTGGACACGTTCGCACAGCGACGGCCCAAGCTTGCCTCCCGGCTGCTCGTGTTCGAGATCGATCAGCCGGGTCCTCAAGCGTGGAAGCGACAGCGTCTCGTCGATCTAGGTTTCGGCATCCCGTCATTCCTACGGCTCGTGCCAGTTGACTTCGAGGCAGGCGACGCGTGGTGGGAACAGCTGATTGAGTCGGGCTTCGATTCGAGTCGGCCGGCGGTCGTGGCGTCCACAGGTGTTAGCATGTACTTGACCAAGGATGCAATTGCGGCGACGCTGCGCCAGGTCGCAACACTCGCTCCGGGTTCCACGCTCGCTATGTCGTTTATGCTTCCAATCGAGCTGTCTGATCCTGCGGTCCGTCCAGGGATTGAGCGAGCGGCGGCGGGGGCTCGAGCAAACGGTACACCGTTCATAAGCTTCTTCACGCCGGCAGAGATCCTGGCACTGGCAAGCGATGCCGGCTTTAAAGACGTCCAACATGTGTCCGCATCTACTCTGGCCCAACGTTACTTCGCAGGCAGGAGGGATGGCCTACGTCCGCCAAATAACTCAGAGGAGTTGCTAGTGGCCACTACTTAAGTGGATCTAACCCTCAGACATTAATCAATTGGTATGTAGACGCCGCTTGTAGATTCTCAAGGCTCCCGAAAACATGGAACCGACGCCCGTAAGGAAGAGAACCAGGGTAGATGGTTCAGGCACAGATGTTAGAGGTTCCTGCGTGTTGATTATCAGGGTACCGCTCCCTCGATACAAAAGAAAGTCCCACGCTGCCAATGAAAATGAAGCTATGCCATCATCAAATCCTAGTGGATCAAAAATCGTGACGCTGAAGTCTCCAACGGCATGGTCGGTACCGTGAAAGCTCAGCGCCGGTGTCTGGAAAAGCTGGAGTCCTTCCAGGGACAAACTTCCGGTATGCGGTGGCCCAATTGGCGAATCGTCGTACGAAACGCCGTAGCTCCCAGCTACCTGAATTGAAACCACGTGTTGACCGGCAGGCACAACGTAGACCTTATCGAATTCAGGAAAGCCTCCGAAGGCAAAACTGATGTTTAAAGTATCTGCTTCAGCGATTGTTGCGGACGCAAGACAGATGATCAAAACGAAAGAGAGTGAGAGAAGTCGTGAGATCATAACCGATCCTCCGTAGAAGGTTCTTGAGGTTTCGCCTGCGTTTGTAAGAGCTACTTCACGCTTTAAAATCTATGGTAGAAATTGGTGTTCCATTACATGATTCTAAATTTACGTGATTCCCTTGGTCGTCGTGATACATCGCGTGCGCAACTCGCAGTGAATTTGGAAGTTCTATGACTCCTTCGAAAATGACCGCCAAACACAACCGACCGCGCTGTCCTGGCGACGATAAGTCATGGGGTGTCACAAGTTGATCGAGTACCCGGTCATATGAGTACACGCAAGCCCTCCCCGTTTTTGGTGTTTCCCGATCAAGGATTGGGGCGTAGATGCGATGTGAGGTGCAGGCGCCGCATTGAATCATTTTCGTTTCGCTGCTCGCTTAACGTGCCGTTGCAGGAATAATCATCATTGTTTTTAACAAACTGATCGAATAGGAGGAGATTTCACATGAGCGAAGAAGATCTGGAAGTGCTGATTACACTCGATGACCCTGTAGAGGATGACGAAGAAGATACTTTCCACCACCTTCAAGCTGAAGAATACGATTCGCCATGGCCCGGTCAGCCGGCTCATGACGAAAAACGACACGGTTCGCCGGCAAATCAAACTGCTGATGTTCATGAAGAGACATTGTCGCTGGATAACCAGAAGGGCCCAAAGCTTGAAACCCGACACGAGGCTCCTCAAAATGACGTTGTAATTCGTAACAACTGAGCGGCTTTGCCGTCGATCCAATTTCACTAAATAGTTTATCGAGTTCGCGAGGAAGCTGATCACTGACGACCGCGGGCTTGAGAAAACGTGGGGACCGAGTCTTACAAGGAGATACCAAAGTGGAGGGCCTAAAGAAGCAACGTGTCAC
>DASROI010000518.1:0-8796 GCA_035646955.1 Pyrinomonadaceae bacterium | reverse complement strand
TCAGTACTCCTTCAAAAGCAAAACTCAAGTTTGTTGAAAGGTCTGAGACGGATCGTTGCGAAACTTCAAAATCATAGTTGTTGCGCGACACCGTGACAGTGTAATCTGAACCTGCCGGAAGATTCGCGAAAGCGAAGGTTCCATCGTCATCGGAAAACGTGGTTGATTGCTGGCCGCCAGTCAATGAAACCTGCGCGCCTGCGACGTTTTGACCCGTCTTGGAGAAAACTCTTCCTGATATCGAATAGCGTAAAACGGAGAACGTCAAATCAAATTCTTTATCCGATGTTGGCGTGACAAACGAAAACTGTTCTGACTCACAATGCTCTTTGTAAAGACTTATCGTGTATTGGCCAGCAGACGCAATTCTATTGAAAACAAATTTTCCTTCACCATCGGTCTGCGTGCTGACTGTCTCCGAACCTCCCAGGTTAACTGTTACACCTTCAACTGGTATTCCGTTCTCGTCGGTAACAGACCCCGTTGCTGTTATCTTGGGAGGTGGATCCGCCGCCAGGAAGGTCTGGAGATCGCCCCTGGTCTGGGTAAGGCAGTTGGAATCGTTGCCGCAAAGAAGCAGCTTGTTGGCCCAGTAGAAATGGCCGGCAGCGTCAGGATCGCGCTGTAAAGCATTTAAGTATTGTTGACGGACAAATTGGGCAGGATCTTCGTCAGCAGTTTGAGTCGTAATCACATTCGTGATTGGGCCAGTCGAGTCGAGAGAGGTATAGGTGGAATTTATCACCGTAAGTCGATCGGCTGAGACGCGAAACCTGGTGGCATCGTTCGACGTATCGATCAGGTCCAGAATTGCCTCATTGACACTTGTCAGGGTAATAGCAAAGCCAGCACGACTACTCCAGCCAAAGTGCGAGCGGTCGATAAAAACTCTATTTGCTCGATAAACACTGATCCCGTCTGAGTAGAGGTTATTTACGTTCACATATAAGCGGGAGAGGTATAAATCATGTTGCGGAAAGTTCGTGACAAATCGGTCAGGTCTTGAAGAGAGTGCTGTGTAAGCACCTTCATCCATGAATACATTATCGACTATTGCCTCTCTCCGCGAATACGAGGCTGTGGGTGGCAGCGCATTTCCCACCATGATCCAGGCAAAAGGTGGTGCCAGCGGTGTCTTTGAAAAGAAGCTTCGACTACCGTAATCGACAAACTTGCAATCGTGAATTACCAATCCTATCCAGTTCGTTGCCTGCACCACCGATGTGTAGGCGCCACTGTTCGTCGCACAACCGAGAAATGCGCTCTGTTGAAGATTTAACTCAGTGTTGTCTGCTTGTAGTATGCCGCCGCTGTTAACCAGGCTCGCCAGGCCGTAAAACTCGCAATGAATTACGTTTGCGAGCTTTATTTGAGAGAGAGTTAAGACAACGTGCGCATCATTGGTGACGGTTTCGACCCCCTCAAACAAAATGTCTCTCATAAAGAGAGTGTCAAGACCGCTTAAGGTCAACGCATTGTTGGTTGGACCAACCGCTACGATGAATTTTGATCGCAGATTCAAACCGGAACCGTTACCGGCAACATCGATCGGCGTTTCGGAAAATTCACCATTTATGGAAATTGAGACACCGGGGTTGAACTGCTTGAGCACCGGAGTGGTAAGCCGATATTCGCCTTCTGGTACAAATAACGTTCCGCCACCGGCTAAGGCCAGGGCGTTGAGTGCCTCTTGCAAAGCTGGACCATCATTAGCGACGCCATCGCCGATTGCGCCGAAGTCGCGCAGGTTCAAGGTGGTAGTCTGCGAACTTAACGATTGTTGACGTGAGCGCGTCGTGGTTGCAGTACTCGAGATTGCCGCTACAGCAGTAAGCAGTATCAGAGTGGCAATTCTGCAAACAGTCCGAGTCACAATCGATGATCCCTTCATCTAGTTTTACCCTTTCGAAAACGACCTTCGAGGGGGCACACGTATAGCCGAATACTCTCGGTTGGTTACACGTGCGCTTCAGGTTGTTGGAGCAAAGTGTTCAAATCCTAATCGGGCGGAGGAGTGATATCCGGGGGGTGATTTCATCTCTCCACTTGCAAGGTTCAATTCGAGATTGACCTGCATAGTAGACGTCCTCATCGCTCAAAGGGTTTTACAAATACCAATCAAGTAAATTTCAACTTTGTTCAGGGCTGTCGGGAAAAGTACTAACTAGTTGCAGGGAGACATTCGATTGAGGTTGTAGTGGAACTCTTTCGTTGTCGTTATTCGTGCGTTGAAACAAAACCGGTAGACTCTTGGTTGAGGCTTGCTATGTTCGCCGCCACTGAGTCTAGCTTATCTGCTATACGCTTTCCAGAAAAAAATAACGAAAGTAGTGTCAAATTTTGTCACTATATAATTGCGTATCAGATGGACCAAGAATGGACCCCGTGGTCCAGCTAACTATTTTCGTGATCTCTTCTAAACTTAAAATTTAATTTTTGACCCGCTCGCCCCTTTTTTATGGACTGATTCGACACCAGTTCACAACAAAAATCCACCGGAGTCCTTGAGTCGATGTTCCATTTCTTGTTAATCCGTTTGAATTTGTGGATGGTATTTTTAAGACGACAGCTCGGCGAAGAACCAGCGTGAGATATAAGGGCCATTGCGCCGCCATGGCAGAACTGGACCACAGCTGTAAGCTCCGGATAAGACTCGCATTTTCTTGCACTGAGTCACGGAGTCATCTGGGGAGCCGACAGTTCTGATTTATTGACGACTGTCTCCCCAATCCATAGAATCCTCACATCTTGCAGCAACTGATATCAGTCGTTTCCGTCAAACGGTTGGTTTCCTGACTACCACGCATTACCCATGTCTGGTTCTGACAGTTCCAACGAGCATAAGCACCGTAGTAAGTCGTTGCGCCGCAGCGAAAGTCACTATCGAGCTGTCGCCGAAGCCACTAGCGATGGCATCATCACCATCAATTCGCAAAGTACTATTCTGCTCGTCAATCCAGCCGCTGAAAAAATTTTTGGCTACACGACTAAAGAACTCCTCGGCCGCCAGCTCACCATGCTAATGCCGGAATATCATCGTCACCTCCACCGCCAGGGCATCGCGCGCTACCTCAAGACAGGAAAGAGACATATTGAATGGGGTGCAGTGCAGCTGCCTGGCTTGCATAAGAGTGGAGAAGAAATTGCCCTCGAAATATCTTTCCTGGAGTTCGTCAAGGAGGGGCAGCGTTTCTTCACCGGTATCGTTCGCCCAGTTGTAGAGCGCAATCAAACCGCGCAAGTAATTGGAGCCGACCACGCGTTGTTGTCGGCTATAGTTAACCAGACAAGCGTCGGAATTTCAGTGGTGGATACTCAAGGTCGTTTCACTTTTGCGAACGAAAGATATTGTCAGATTGTTGGGCGGACGAGTGATGAACTGCTCAAGAGCAAAATGGCAGACATCACACACGAGGACGATCGACGAGACAATCTTTCATTGTTCGAGCGTGCAATTGCGAATGGTGAAAGCTTCGAGATTGACGAACGTTATGTACGGCCCGATGGTAAATGTGTCTGGGTGCATAACTGCGTTACGGTGTTGCACGATGCTAACGGCGAGCAATGGGGTGTAATGGCGGTCACCTTAGACCTCACGAGCAGTAAAGAGGGCCCTTTCACGGATCCCGCGCTTCAAAGCATTTAGCCCGGTCACGCTCATCATGCGCAAGTCTCACTTTTCAGGATGCGCGTTATACACGCTGACGTGCCGGAAATCGGCAAGCTAAATTGCGGCAGTTTTGAACAGGACGGGCCAAGACTTAGAAGGTTACGCGGGTTAGGCAAACGCGCGGGCGCGTGATAAGGTACGCGGCGAACCGAGTTCCAACTTACTCTCTTCTCAGCTCCTCTGGAATTTCCCAGATCACCTGAAGTCAACAGCCATAACAATCTAAGGAGCTACTATGTTTACACGACATGTAATAATGGAACTAAAGCCTGACGCCAACAAGAATCTTGCCAACATTGTTGAGAGCAAAATCCTGCCACTCCTCACCAAGCAAAAGGGTTTTCGCGATGAGATCACGTTTCTTGCGCTCGATCGCTCCGAAGCTATTGCTATCAGCTTCTGGGACAATAAAGAGGATGCCGAGGCCTACAATGTCAGCGGATATCCTGAAGTGCTGAAGCTACTCACGGGAATGGTTGAAGGAACTCCAAGAGTGGGCACAGCTGAGGTTGTGACTTCCACGTTTCAGAAGCTCGCCGCTGCCAAAACCGCGTAAAGCACTCAACTTGTCCTCCGCAAAAAATTGAAGCGATTCGACTTTGTCGAGCGTCCCCCTCCGCATGAATGAAAGGACTTGAAATGATCAGGAAATTGATAGGTATGTTGATGCTGACGTTTGTCTTAGCCATGGCATCAGCAATTGCAATAGCGCAAACAAAGGTCAAGTTAACGAATGAGCAGACGTTAATAGCCTTAGACAAGGAGTGGACGGCCGCTGAGTTACGGCTTAATGCCGACGATCAGAAGACTATCAGTCGCATCGTAGCCGAAGACTACTCAGGCACGACACCCTTCGGTCAAATCGAAAACAAGGCGCAGTACATCGCGGGACTCAAGGCCACCCCGGACACCGACGTAGCCGACGAGTATGTGGTCCATTTCTTCGACGGGGGAAAACTGGCGCTCATGTCGCACCGCGGTACAGTAAACGGAAAGCCGACCTACCGTAGCACGCACGTTTGGGTGAAGCGTGGAGGTACTTGGCATCTCCTCCAAAACCACGTCAGCAACATTGCTGAACCTACCGTCTCTACTAACTAGGCAGCGCTTCGCAGACGTTACCCAGGTAAAAACACACGAGCTCGGGCGGTAAGTGTTCATCCACTTGCTGCCCGTAGTTGTTTGGCTCTGGTTCTAACGATTCTAATCTCTCCTTCTCGTCTGAGCCGGTGCTCGCTTCGGAGACTCGCGCTCGATTCCTTCGAGCCATTTTAGCTCCAATTCCATTTGAGCAATTGCAAGCTTAAGCATCCAGACGGCCTCGTGATACGGGTGGCCCACCTCCTTGAGTACCTCTTCAAGGGTTGACTGCTCCTCGGCGAGCTTTTGCTCGAGGAATTTGTGCCGCTGCCTTAATTGTTTTTGAAATGTCTTCGGGCGAGCCTGCCATGAGAGCGCCAACCAGGTAAGGAACGGCTGGTGAACTTGAGTGGTGGTCCAGTGCGCATCCTCAAGTGCGTCGGCCAGTCGCTGGCGACCGGATTCAGTTGTGTCAAGTACGCGACGCTCCGGACCGGCCGATGGCGAACCTTCCATAGTGACGCGAATAAATCCAAGCTCGGTCAGTTTGTCGAGTGAGTAATAGATCTGGGGGCGCGACACAGCGGCCCAATCGCGAATCTTTCGATCTTCGAGTGTTGCATTCACGTCATAGCCATGCATTGGACGCTCGGCCAGCAGGCTGAGAATCACAAGGTCGGCGATCGTCAGCCGTAGCCCGCCGGGTCCGCCGCTTTCGGTCCTTCTTTTTTTCTTCTTGACAGCTCTCTTCATGCCTCTTACTATACACTAGTCTAATTTAGACTAGAAAGGAAAAGAGTGAGATGCGACCTAAGATGATGAAGCTGGATAGGTCAATAGGAGTCGCAGCGACGGTCGGATTGGCGTTGGTGATTTGGACCGCGTTGTCCGCGGCGAAAACTAAACAGAGGACTATGACGATGATTAATAAATCTACGCCCGTGCTACATGTGAAGAGCGTTGAGCCCAGCCTGAAATTCTGGACTGAGCGCTTTGGCTTCAAAAAGACGATCGAAGTTCCCGAAGGTGATCACCTTGGTTTTGCGGCGCTGGAAAATGGAAGCGTCGAGGTCATGTATCAAACCTACTCTGGAATGCAGGCCGACGCTGAGAACCCGCTCGCCAAAGCAGTAGACCAAGGACCGAGCTTCTTATTCATGGAAGTGGCCGATATCAACTCAGTTGCTAATGCTTTGAAAGGTGCCGAGATCGTTCAACCGATTCATGAGACGTTCTATGGATCGAAGGAAATCGTGGTCAAAGAGCCTGGCGGCCATTTTGTGATCTTCGCGCAGATGCCAGGCCAGAAGGAGTAACATTGTCAGTGTTACGTACCGAAAAGTTGCGATGAGGGTTAAATAGGTGTCGCATCCTGTATCGCTGCAAGCTCCCTCGGTAAATTAGCGGCGCTCTTCACCTGGGTGATATGCAGCTTCGAGATTAGCCCGAATGTCTTGCAGGTTAAGCCACGACCCCTTGAATTCTCCGCGCGTATAGAGAGCGGCCTGGTCAAAGTAGTGTTTACTTTTCGGGTCGCCGCTTGCGCCAAACGTGTGGATCGACAGCGCGCGTACCTGGGGTCCAAACTCGACTACGCTAATATAGGTTCCACCTGCGACGCCGTACCGGCGCTTCTGTCCATGCGTTGGTGCGGCATAAAATGTGAACACAGCGCCATCGTTACCGTTGACCCCTTTGACTGGCAGACTTGGCTTTGAGTCTTGAAAGTCTTCCTGCTTGCTTTCATCGAGCCGTTGCAGCCGGTTAAGTTCGCCCCACGAAACTTTCCAGGTGCCGAAGTCTCGCTCAAGAGCAGCAACTACTTCCGCCAACGCTGATAACTGTCGTTCCGGCGTTCGCGTCTCTGTACGATCTCTTGATATCCGGTCGTGCCAAAGACTGAAGAGCGTCATCGCAATCGAGTCGTTGGCGCTCCGGCGGTCCCACCGGACCAGTTCGTCGTAGATTCCGCGCAGCTGCTCGTCTGACTTTGCTTCAAGCTTTTCCTTCAGTGCAGTCAGGAGCCCGGGTAAGTGATTGCCGGCGCTCATTACACGCGTGTCGAACGCCACGCGCTGCCAGTCGTCGAACGTGAAGGTTGCGCTACCAGAAAGAATCTCGCGCGAGATCGCGCCGCGAGGGTTGTCGCCTTCCTGGACCATGTACTTCGGAAACTGTTTGGGATCGGGATTGCCATCACTCGTCAATAAAAAAGGAGTAGTGTTGCAGTTTTGCATCCACCCGGATTTCGGGTTTGTGAGTTGAGGCAACTCTGCCATGCTGTGATAACCCTGCCATTCCGTGGCCGGGTCGCTCCCATCCAGCGGTTTGCTCCAGTCAAATCGTGGATCGCGTCGCGGCACTGCGCCGTTGTAAAGGTACCAGGTATTACCCTGACGATCTGCATACATCACATTCCCAAACAGCATGTTGAGTGGAGCCATTGCGCGCTTAAGTTCGTCGAGCGATTTCGCGCGGGTCATGTCGTACCATTCGCGGAGCCAACCGTCAGCCTCAAACTTTGCCATGCGTAGCGCCAGTTGCTTGCCATCACGTTCCCCAAGGATTGGGCCGTGATGAGTCTTGCGCATAGTGAAGCGTCGGGTTACCACACCAGCCGCGGTCTTAACTCGAATTTCTTCGACGTGTTCCGAAGCGAGCCGGTATCCGTTTCCGTACTTGTAGGCGAGCGGGCGAGCCGGATCGTCAAATGTTTCCAGGTAGACATCCGTGAGGTCCGGCGCATTGTCAGTGCTCACCCAGCCGCCGTTTTCGTTATGTCCAACGTACGGCAGAGGAAATCCAAACCGTGTGTAACCGGTGAAATTCCACCCTTCGTCGCTGTGAACGTGACCTTCATAAACCTGACCCGTACCGAAGAAGGGAAGGTGAGGGTTTATGAAAAGCATCGCGTTGCCCGTAGCGCTTTTTGATGGACCAATGACCCAGCCATTGGAACCAGTATGGGCTTTTAAACCGTTGTCGAGCGCGGCAGTTTGTAACTGGAGCGGTCGTAGATTCGGATCTCGGGCAAAGCCGTTTTGGTAATAGTTATAACGAATGAATGCGAGTGTGTACCAGGGTTCTATTTTCGTCAGTAGTCGCGGGCGTACTTCCGGATGACGGGCGATGTAGTCGTTGAAACCTTCGGCGAAAGAGTCACATAGCAACCGCATGTGTGGGTCTAGTCGCGCGTATTCCTCGCGCGCCAGCCTGGGAATTTCGAGTTCGTGGTTAAGGCGATCTTCATCCAGACCCTTCTCGCCATACACCTCAGCGGCTCGGCCCAGCGCATTGATGTAGTTTTCTTCAACGCGCCAAAAGTTGTCCTCCGCCTGAGCATAAGCAAATCCAAACACAGTGCTGGCGTCGGTACGTCCAAAGACGTGTGGAACTCCGTAAGTGTCGCGATAAATAGTGACTGCGCGAGCGAGGTTTTCAACGGAGTTGCTTATCTTGTTCTTGTTTGAAGGTTCGCGTTTGTTGGTCTGATTAGTTAGACCTGCATTTACCGGGTTAACCCAAAAAAAGAGGGCCAGGAAGATTGTTAAGGCGAGTAGGTGTGGTTTTGGGCGTGGTCCTTGGCTCATATTGTTATCGGCTAACCTCCAGTCGTTAATACCACCCTTGATCACGCCGTCGGTCCGATCCGCGAAGAGTGTGAATGCCTCCTGTGCGCGGCTAAAATGGAAAGACCGCCCTTCCGGCAGCTCCGGCAATACTTCGTAGACGACGGGATGATACACCGAATTCGATTTCTAAAGTTCCAGAGTTATGTCCTAACGATGGATGTTGGATAACCATCAAAATGCCGATTTAGATTGTTTCCGGATTAATTGCAGACGAGCGGAATTTTGTCTTTCTGTTCTCTTTCCCTTGTTTGTCTTTTGTGTTAAGCACCTCAATTAGATATCTGTGAGAAACTTTTGAAAAAGAGGCCCATGCTAAAGCGTGGTTCTTCTACGACTCAGCTCGCGGCGACGTGTGGATATTTCGATCAGTCGCACTTAATCAACGATTTTCAAGAGTTTTCAGGTCTAAGTCCC
>DASROI010000517.1:0-8689 GCA_035646955.1 Pyrinomonadaceae bacterium | reverse complement strand
CATCTCGGCGGACCATCTCCGCTTCGAAACGTCCAGTAAAAGCGTACCTGATGCGTCAGCTACATCCGTTGCCTTCGCGCCAGTGAGTCGGAGACGTACGTAGTCTTTTGGAAGGAGAACTGAACGAACCTGCGACCAGATTTCAGGTTCGTTGTCACGTACCCAAAGCAATTTCGGCAGCGTGAATCCAGTGAGAGCCGGATTACAGGTCAGCTCGATTAGTCTCGAAGCGCCAATTTCATTTGTTAGTCTCTGGCACTGGAGTTCGGTTCGTTGATCACACCAGATCAGAGCTGGCCGCAGGACTTCGTCGCGTTCATCCAGCAAAACGGAACCGTGCATTTGACCGGAGAGTCCAACACCGGCGATTTCATCGACGTTGACCTTATCGTCTTCAACAACGGCTCGAATTGCACTTGCGGAAGCTCGCCACCAGTCGCGAGGATCCTGTTCGGCCCATCCAGTCTGCGGCGACGCGAAGGCTTCATGCTCTACCGTTTTCGCCGCGATGATTTGGCCGTGATGATCAATTAGAACAGCGCGTGAACCGCCTGTCCCAACGTCAATTCCGAGAAAGCTCATTTGCTGGTGGCACGAATCTTCGTGCGTCAGGTCTCACAAGATAGACTTACGTTTTGTTGAATTGCTCGATTCAGGGTGACTCTTCTTAGCACATCTTCGAGGCTTTGGAAAAGATACTTTTGTCTGGGACTAAGATAAAGTGCCTTTTCGAAAGTATCCTTGTTCACGGATTGCAGGGATGAAACGGCTGGATATGGGCTGATTTAACCCTTTCAAAGAATCCTCGATCGAACTTTCTTGTTTAAGTATCCGGCTCGCTAAGGTCAATCTCTGTGCCTCCTCAGTGTTCTTTGTGTCTTGGTGGTTAGTGATCCTTTTTCTGTGGTGCATCAGATAAGTTCCTTGACGGATTGGTAAGTCCAGTCTTAATCTCCGCTCTCGAAAGGTAAGCTCAATAAGTCGCGCGTTTTTCCTGGCAAGCGCGAATCCGTCCAGACAACTCGAGACTAAAATGGCCGACACAATCGTGCAGACTATCCCTGCTTCGCAAGCCTCGAAACGCTCCAGGAGCGCCCAATTTCAGGTTGGTGCAACCTCATTTTTCGCTCTTTTTGCGATTGTCGGATTTGCTTTGTATGGCCTGCCGTTCTATTACGATTACATGGTGCGCGAGTTCGGATTGACCCGGACTCAAGTCACTTCAGGTAACGCGCTGAGCAAGTTGGTGGTCGGACCTCTTTTTGGTTTTCTCGCAGGATGGATTGTTGACAGATTTGGACCAAGGCGATTGATGCTGGTCGGTATTCTGCTGGCCGGTACCGCTCTCATCGGCCTGGGCAACATGACTTCGCTGTGGATGTTTTACCTCTTCTATTTATTTAATGCCCTCGGGTACGTTTGTGCCGGTCCACTTCCAAATCAAGTGTTGCTTACCCGTTGGTTTGATAAGTCGCGAGGTAAAGCGATGGGAATCGCCTACCTCGGAATCGGCATCGGCGGTTTCCTGGTGGTTCAGATCTCGGCTCGGCTGGTCAAGGCTTTTAACTGGCATGTTTCACTGACGATCCTGGGTCTATTGATCATTGCGATCGCGTTTCCCCTCGCGTATTTCGTTAAGGAATCGCCACCGGATGCCGGCAACGCCCCAACGAAGACACGTGCGCCGAATGAGCCAATAAAGTGGGTGTTTGGAACCAGGGCCTTTTATCTTCTAGCGCTGGGAAGCATGTGCTCGATAGGAGCAGTAGGCGGTGCTTATCAACATCTCAAGCTCTTCTTGACGCTCGACCTTAAATATACCGATACCCAGGTGGCGAATATTGCTTCGTTGGTTCTGATTTCGAGTTTAGTCGGTCGCCTCTTGATGGGATGGTTGGCTGATCAGTTTGCCAAGAAGTACGTCATGCTTGTGATCTACATGCTGGTAGCCGGCGGTGTAGGGCTGCTACTCTTCGCGCATATCCCAGGTATCATCTATGTCTTCGCAGTCATCTTTGGCATCGGTCTTGGCGGCGATTACATGATTATCCCTTTGATGGCCGCAGAACTCTTCGGAGTTAAAGTCATGGGACGGCTAATGGGAGTGGTACTGACGGCAGACGGAGTGGCTGAAGCAGTTGTACCAATGTTCATTGGGAATCTCAGAGACAATAGACCAAGTTATGCGCTCGGCTTTTCGGTACTGGTTGGTCTCGCTTTGATTGGAGCGGTGGCAATCGGGCTACTACCGGCAAAAAAATCGCTATCACCAACTTAAGACTGTATGCACCCTAATAGATCGGAAACTGTGCGCCGAGCAGCTCTCGTAACCGGGGCGTCGCGGGGTATCGGGCGGGCCATCGCCGTTGAGCTGGCTCGAATTGGTTTCGACTGTATGATCAACTATGCAGCAAACGATGAAGCAGCGAAGGAAGCTCAGGCAGCGGCAATCTCCGCAGGCGGTAAAGAGGCGAAGGTGCGGATCTGCCGGGCTGACATTTCCGATGCCTCTGATCGATCGCGTTTACTGTCGGCGGTTGAATTAGACTTTGGCCGCCTGGACCTACTCGTAAATAACGCCGGCGTAGCTTCGCAAAGTCGAGTTGATTTGCTCGATGCTTCAGAAGAGAGTTTCGACCGGTTGCTCAAGATCAATTTAAAAGGTCCATATTTTTTGACCCAAGCCGTAGCCAGGAAAATGGTGGAGCAAAAAACTTCAGGCGATGGTAATCATCCCCCACCGGCCATCATCAACATTACATCTGTTTCAGCTTATGCCGCTTCTCCTGAACGCGGCGACTACTGCGTTTCAAAAGCCGGACTTTCGATGATGACCAAGCTCTTCGCGATACGACTGGCAAGCGAAGGAATAAATGTTTACGAAGTTAGACCAGGCGTTATAGCTACCGACATGACGTCGAAGGTGAAGGATAAATACGACAAAATGATTGACGAGGGCCTGACTCCAATCAAACGGTGGGGAACGGCAGAAGATGTTGCGCGAGCTGTTGCAGGTGTCGCGTCAGGTGCTTTTTCATTTTCAACCGGGGAAGTGATTAATGTTGATGGTGGATTCCATCTACGCCAACTCTGACGCCAGGGCTCAATTGCTCGGGCAAATCGAACACGCATTAGCTTTTGCGCAACGACAAGTGCGCGCGCTGGTTGAACGCGATCCGGATTTTTATCCGCTCTACTCTGACGGTGGTCGGTGGCGACACTCGAAGCCCGCGTGGACTCACTGGTGCGACGGGTTTCTGCCCGGAATGATGTGGATATTCCATGAAGAGACCAACGATCCAAAGTGGCGCGAGCTGGCCGAAAGATACTCAGTTGCTCTTGAACCACGGAAGGATGACCGGGAGGTTCACGACCTTGGCTTTATCTTTTTTCATGGGACATATAAACGTTGGTACGAAGCAACCGTACGTGCGGGAAAGCCTGATCCTTCACTCAGGGATGTTGTGATTCATGCTGGCAAAACACTCGCTCTGCGCTACAACGAGAAAGCTGGCTGCCTCCGTTCATTTCACGGTCAGGATTCCAACTTCATCGACATAATGATGAACGTCGGCATCATTTTCTATGCGGCACTCAACACCGACGACCAGTCATTGCTACAAATTGCAGAACAACATTGCGTGACTACTCGTCGCACGTTAGTCCGTGGTGACGGAAGCACCGCTCATGAAGGAATCTTTAATCTGGAAACAGGTGAGTTTCTCAAGCAGACAACACAACAGGGGTTTCGTGGTGATTCCTGCTGGTCACGGGGTCTGGCCTGGTCTTTATATGGATTTGGCACCTGCGCTCAATTGATGCGGCAGCCGGAATGGACAAAGGTTGCGGAACTTAATGCTGACTACTGGCTGATGCATGTGCCCGCAGATGGAATCGCGCCCTGGGACTTCGATGCTCCTGACGATGGGCCATTGAGCCGGAAATTAGTCGATACCAGCGCATCTGCGATAGCTGCTGTCGGTCTTCTCAACCTGGCCCAGTCCTTAAATAATTCACGTAGTCGAGCGTACGCCGATTTTGCGTTAAAGACAGTCGATTCACTCGTTAACAATTATCTCGGCGAAGGCGAGGATAATTGGGAGGGTATTCTGCGCGGCGGTGTCTATCATATTCATAAAGATCTCGGTGTAAATGAATCAGTGATGTGGGGAGAATTCTTTTTTGTCGAAGCGCTTCAGCGAGCGAAAAGGGCGCTCATCGAAATGGGAGTGTGATTTGGCGCGAGAGACTGGTGAGCAATGAGTCATAGAGATTTTCAGGCCCTTGGAGGAATGCGCACTGTTGCGAAGTTCAAACAGCACCTTGCGTCTGTGGGCCTCGATATCCCGTGCGACGAACAACTCGAATCCGGCCCGCATGCTCCTCTTGCTACTCGGCTCGAATTTGATGGTCTAAAAGTTGGGAACAGGTTCTGTATTCATCCGATGGAAGGTTGGGATGGTACCTCCGACGGCAAACCAACCGAAGCAACGATCAGGCGCTGGCGTAACTTTGGCTTGAGCGGGGCGAAGTTGATCTGGGGTGGCGAAGCTGTTGCAGTTCGTCATGACGGCCGTGCTAACCCGAACCAACTCCTTGCAACTGAGCAGAATAAGAGTGGACTCGCGGAACTTCGTGAGACGTTACTGAGCGCACACCGCGAAATCGCAGAACGAACGGATGATCTCCTCATTGGCTTGCAGTTGACACACTCAGGTCGCTTCAGTCGTCCGAATCAGAAGACCGTTCCCGAGCCACGCATTCTCTATCATCATCCAACTCTCGACCGCAAAGTTAACATCGACGATAGCTATCCCGTTTTAAGTGACGGCGAAATTCGACAGATTATCGATGACTTCGTAGTCGCAGCAAAAATTGCCGAGGATATAGGTTATGAATTTGTAGACATCAAACACTGTCACGGCTATCTGGGCCACGAGTTTCTTAGCGCTCATTTGCGAGAGGGTGAGTTTGGAGGCTCGTTGGAGAATCGGACTCGCTTCTTACGTGAGGTTGTAAACGGTATTCGCTCAGTTGCTCCTCGATTAAAGATCGGAGTCAGACTATCAGCGTTCGATCTTGTTGCGTTTCGGCCCGATCCCGAAAAGACCAACGGTCACAAAATGGGACCGGGAATTCCTGAAAGTTACAGCGAACAATTGCCCTATCGGTGGGGGTTTGGTGTCAACTCGAGTGAGCCGGAAAAATATGACCTCTCCGAAACGCGTGAACTCCTAAAAATTTTTCGAGCGCTCGATATCAAGCTGGTAAACATCACCGCCGGCAGCCCTTATTACAACCCACACATTCAACGGCCCGCGCTTTATCCACCTTCAGACGGCTACCAGCCACCTGAGGATCCGCTGATTGGTGTTGCTCGTCAGATGGAGGCGACTCGTGAACTCAAGCGGGAGTTTAATGATCTGATCTTTGTAGGTACCGCCTACACCTATTTACAAGAGTTCCTCCCGTTCGTGGCCCAGGCCGCCGTTAGACAGAATTGGGTAGATGTAATTGGGCTGGGTCGAATGGTCCTCTCTTATCCAGAGTTGCCGTTGGACGTACTTAGCGGAGCCGTGTTGAAACACAAACGTATCTGTCGGACTTTTAGTGATTGCACAACCGGACCAAGAAATGGTCTACCGTCGGGTTGTTATCCGCTCGACCGCTTCTACAGAGATTCAGAAATGGGTGTACAACTAAAGCGGATTAAATTTGAACGTCGTTGATTTGATGGGTGGGCGGTTCTGTCGTTCACTCTTAAATTTGAAGTTAAGAAATAAGTGATGCAAACTCGCCGAAACTTCTTCAATTCCGTACGACAGAGACTTCCTGCAACCGAACAATGCTGGTTGCATATTAGTCGCACTGCGATGGCAACGCGCTTTGAAATAACCCTTCCACCCACCGCCGAGATAGCGGTTGGAGCGGCAACTGAAGCACTTGATGAGATCGACCGTATCGAGGTCCAACTCACCGCTTATCGGGAAACCAGCGAATTGAGTTTTGTAAACCGGCATGCCGCCGATCGACCTGTCGTAGTCGAAGAGGAATTCTTCAAACTGATCCAATTGTGTAAGGACCTGGCCCGGGACACGGGCGGGGCTTTTGATATCACATCCGGACCATTAACGAAGTGCTGGGGCTTTTTCAAGCGTGAGGGCCGATTTGCAGCACCGGACGAAATTGAGTTAGCTCGATCGAATGTAGGCACTGAGAAGCTTTTGTTGAACCAGCAGGTGCGGACAATTCACTTTGCGAAAAAGGGGCTGGAGATCAATCTTGGTAGCATCGGGAAAGGCTATGCACTCGATCGAGTTGCCGCTCTCATGCGAAACAGAGTGAACAGCGCGCTAGTGAATGCAGGTGCGAGCAGCATGCTGGCCGTTGGCGCCGCTGATTACTCGCGGGGTTGGCTCATCGGGCTAAGAGATCCTCGATCTAAGACTCGACGCGCTGGTATGCTGCGACTCAAGGACGCAGCACTGTCGACGAGTGGGAGCGACGAGCAGTTCTTCGAATCTGGTGGCAACCGGTACGGCCATATTATCGACCCTCGGACGGGTTGGCCCGCGACGCGAGTTGCAAGCGTCAGTGTTGTAGCGGATAGCGCCGCTGTCAGTGACGCGCTCGCCACCGCATTTTTCGTCGGCGGGCGTGAACTTGCTGAAAACTACTGTGCCCACGCGCCCAGAGTCATGGCAATACTGTTTGAGTCTGGGTCAACTGTCCCGCTCATTATCGGGACTCATCCTGGCTGCACGGATTTGCAAGTTTCCGGCAGCAGTAGTTTCACGCGGGTCAGTATCGATCCCAGGTAGCGTCGGGTGAGCCTCGAGATAGTCAAGACTTGAGCCGGTCAGTACCGATTCGCGGTAGCGTCGGTGAGGTCTCGAGATAGTCAAGACTTGAGCCGGTCAGTACCGATTCGCGGTAGCGTCGGGTGAGCCTCGAGAGACTCAAGATTTGATTTTGATCGAAACTGAACCCGACGCTACCTTACTGCCTCGGGTTTAATCGGGCGAACTTTAAGAGACTTGGACCATGAGCACTGAGAACACGGTGAATCTATCAGGCGCGCAGCAGTTCGCGTTAGTCTCACTTAGGACTCTGATCGGCTGGCATTTTCTCTATGAAGCCTACTACAAACTCGTTTCACCAGCGTGGAGTCCCGGCGGTGGGCCATTAACACCATGGTCTGCAGCCGGTTACTTAAAAGGCGCCTCTGGTCCACTGGCCGGAATCTTTCAACGGCTGATTGGTGCTGGGTACACAACTACAATCGATCGTACGGTCAAGGTAGCGCTGCTTTTGATCGGCTTAAGCTTGCTGCTGGGTTTGTTTACGCGAGTTGGTGCGGTGGCCGCGTTGTTGTTTCTGAGTCTCTTTTATTTGCTCTACGTGCCGACTGTCGGTGTGCCGCAACCCAACGCCGAAGGTACATATCTGATTGTTAACAAAACTCTAATCGAGGCAGCAGCTGTGCTCGTTCTGCTCTTCTTCGACACCGGCAGAATTGCGGGTCTCGACCTGTTGTTCAAACGCCGGCGGAGTGCCGCCCTGTCGCGAAGTGAAAGTCGGGCGCCTGGCTCGGAAGCGAGAAATCCTGAAGAACCTGTTCCAACGATGAGGCAAGTATCATGAACTTAACTGAAGAACAAAAAATCATCGGCAGGCGAAACTTTTTAAAAGCGGTAGCTGGAGTACCTGCTCTCGTAATTCTTGGCGGCGCTGCTGCGACCCGTGGTCCAATTAAGGGTGGTCCAGTGAAAATTGCCCTCGTCGGTACAGGAGATATGGGCAAGGGCTTGTTGAACCAATATCAGAAAGAGTTTTGTGATCTTAAAGCGCTCTGTGACATCAATCCCAAACGACGTGCGGCAATGGTCGAAATGATGGTCAAGAAGGGCTGGCCCAAGCCAAACGAGTATGAAGATTGGCAAGAGATGGTTCAAAAAGAGGACCTCGAAGCCGTTCATATCGCGACTCCGTTGTGGACTCATTCAACAATCGCCGTCGGAGCACTCAACGCCGGTAAGCATGTGCTTTGCGAGAAGATGATGGCAAAGAGTGCGCAGGAATGTCAGCAGATGATTTCCGCTGCGAAAAATAACAACCGTGTGCTCGAAATTGGTTACCAGCGTTACTACAATCCGATTTACCAGGCAGCTTATACGAACATCATAAAGCCGGGCTTGCTGGGCGACGTTTACCATGCGCGTTTAGCCTGGCATCGAAATTCATCATGGCGAAAACCGAACGAGGAAGCGCCCGCCGCCAATTTTGATCCGGCCAGGTATGGTTATCCTGATTGGGAACATCTGTTGAACTGGCGAATGTACAGGAAGTATTCGGAAGGTTTGTTGTGTGAGCTCGGCAGTCACCAGGTGACAGCGGCGAGCTGGTTTTTCGATTCGCATCCAGAAGCTGTCTACGCTAATGGTGGTACCTATGAATACAAAGACGGTCGCGAGGTTTACGATCATATCTTTGCGACGTTTAATTATCCGGGCGGGAGAACTGCCACATTTTCATCGATCCAGTCGAATGCTTTTGACGAGAACTATGAAATGTACATGGGAACAAAGGGAACGTTGATAATGACCCGCGAACTCGAAGCCTATCTGTTTCATGAAGGTGAGGGAACTGCCACCACGCGTGTCGACGTCTCAAGACAATCTTCAAGTCC
>DASROI010000516.1:0-6467 GCA_035646955.1 Pyrinomonadaceae bacterium | reverse complement strand
GTCTCAAGGTAATTTCACGTCGCAATATTTGAAAACTTACCGGACGCCACCGCGAATCGGTACTGACCGTCACAACCGCTCGACTTCCTAAAGTCAGTCCCTCCAGCCGAGTGCGGTCCAGCTTCAAAGCCCATTGCTTTTGCATTACACTTCAACCGCATTACAAATCGCCGGCTTACCTCAACGAACATGAAAATCAAATTGCTCTTATGCTGTTTGCTTCTTTGTCTGATCCCAGCGCTACCGACTTCAGCAGAGAGTACGGTGCCTGCTCCAAAAGATGTGCTCGGATTCCAACCCGGTGATGACCGTAAGCTAGCCTCGTGGGCAAAGGTAGTTGAATATTTTGAACGGCTGGACCAGTCCAGCGATCGTGTTTCATTCAACGCGATCGGCAAAACTACCATGGACCGACCTTTTGTCGTCGCCACAATCAGTGCACCGGAAAACCTTGCCCGGTTGGACGAATACAAGGAGATTCAAGCAAAGCTCGCCGATCCGCGAAAACTCGGTCCGTTACCAGGTCGTGATCAAGCTGCGAAAGCCTTAATCGATCGAGGAAAAACGATCGTTCTAATCACGTGCGGGATCCATTCAACTGAAGTAGGCTCTTATCTCTCGAGTATGCTAATCGCATATCGACTCGCCTCCTCAAACGATCCGGAAATTAAGAGTATCCTGCAAAACACAATCATCCTGTTGGTGCCATCGCTAAATCCAGACGGCGTAGACATCGTAAAAAACTGGTATGACAAAACGCTCGGGACACCATATGAAGGCACCGATCCTCCGGAGCTCTACCACAAGTACACGGGTCACGATAACAATCGCGACTGGTACGCCTTTACGCAGGTTGAGACTCAGCTCACCGTCGATAACATTCATAACGAGTGGCACCCTCAAATTGTGCATGACATCCATCAACAAGGCGCTTTCGGATCTCGCCTCTTCCTTCCCCCTTACATGAAACCAGTCGAACCTAACGTTCCCAGGCAAATCGTTGCAGGTTATACCGAGCTTGGAAATTGGATGGCCCACGAGTTGAGAGCTCAGGGCTTTCAGGGCATCACCACCGACTCCACATATGACGCATGGTCTCCATCGCGGGCTTATTCCCATTATCACGGTGGAGTGCGAATTCTTTCAGAGACCGCTTCAGCAAAGATTGCGACACCAATCAAGGTCAAATTTGACGAACTTAACTCCCGAGAAGGTTACGACCCGAAAAAAGCGTCGAGGAACTTTGGACCACTCTGGCACGGTGGGGAGTGGGGGTTGGGAAACATTACGAAGTATATGACAACCGCGGCGTTCCTTTTGTTGGACCACGCTGCCAAGAATCGAGAGTCGTGGCTCCAAAGATTCTATGAGATCGGGAAAGAAGCAGTCCGTCCTTTGAAGGCGAACGAATTACACTATCTCGTAATACCAGCCGCACAAAACAGCAGTCGTCTCACCGAAATATTAGAGCGAGGCGGCGTTGAAGTTCGCTACCCGGAATCATTCAAGGCTGACGGCCAGGACTATTCCATCGGAACTGCCATAGTGCCGCTGGATCAACCTTACGGCGGATTTGCGAAAGCGCTTTTATTGCCCCAACTCTATCCTGATCTGCGCGATAGCGCTGGCCATCCGATAGAACCATACGATGTTACAGCACACTCGCTCCCCTTATTATTCGGTATTCGGATCCGCTCAGTTCTACATCCGTTATCATGGACCGAGGCTGTGCCTCCTGAAATGGGATTTACCGAAGGTTGTGGCGACGGGATACCTCCTCGCCGGGCAATATACCGCTCTTCCGTTCCAGCCATGGATGAAGGTTGGACCAGGTGGGTCATGGAACGCGAAAGTAGATGTCTCAAGTACTTGTCGCTAACCGATAAGATGATTAGAAACGGAAATCTACAAAAGGATTTCTCCACGATAGTCATCCCGGATCAAGCCCCCGCGACAATTCTATCTGGCTATAAAACTTTGACGATGCCACCCGAGTTGACTGGTGGTATTGGGATTGAAGGCGTCCAGGCGCTTAAGGAATTTGTCGAGGCGGGAGGAACCTTGGTTTGTCTTAATCGCGCTTCTGACTTTGCGATTAAGAACTTAAAGTTACCAGTGGTGGACGTAGTCGAGGGTTTGTCTCGCACAAAATTTTACGTGCCGGGATCGATACTACGCATTGAACTCGAATCCAACCAGGTGCTGACAGAAGGAATAGCGAAAGATTCAATTGCGTGGGTTGAGAACTCTCCGGTTTTTGACCTTCGTGAAGACGCGGCGTCATCGGTGCCAATCTCGAACGCTAAAGTCATTGCGAGGTATCCTCAAGCTGGAAATCCTCTTTTATCCGGTTGGTTGTTGGGCGCAGATTTGATTAAAGGCAAGGCAGCGCTGTTGGAGGTTAAGATGGGCAAGGGGCGGGTGATACTGTTCGGATTTCGTCCGCAGTATCGCGGCCAATCCCTGGCTACTTTGCCGCTTTTCTTCAGGGCTTTGGAGTGCGGCGTTACGGTGCCGCTTTGTTGAAGAATCACCTGACGAGTATCCAATTATTACAAAGCGGCGCCGGGCCGCCGCACTCCAAGGTCTTGAACTTTTGGGGGCGGTCGTCGTATAAACAAATACGCGGCGACGGATTCAAAAAAAGCCACAACATCGTGGGTTCTTCCGCAGCCGAGACCTGAATGGTCACCTTTCTTTTTACTACTCTGTTAATCTTAGGCCTGGTCGTTCTAGCCATCTACTTCTGGCAGAAACCCGCTAGTACAACCGGACTTCCCGAATTGTCGCCACCTACAGAACCTCGTAGTTTGTTTGACTACACACCTGCTAGAGAAGAACTGACATCTACGACTATGAATCTTGATCATTCGAAGCGAGCGGAACTTCTGGAGAGAGCCAACCAGGGAGACCGCACAGTTTTAAGTGAGGCACACCAATTTACTGAGCCTGAGATCTATGAAGAAGTTTTGAACGAATTGGTCGTCCACGCGAAAACACATTCTCAAATCGTACCGCTGATGTCTTATGTCAGCCGTCATAATCTAAAAGTTAATAAGGCGATGGTTGACGTTGCCCTTGAAGCCTGGAGTCAGGAACCCACGAAGACTGCAACCTCCAAGATGCTTCATACCGCCGCTCTTACCGACGATGCCGAAATCTATAGAAATGCCATCGAATTGGTATTGCAGTTCTGGCGCCAACAGAAATTATCTGAGATTTCAAATTTAGAGCTCGAGGCCTTATTCCACGCTGAGTTCTGGGTTCTTTCATCAAACACCCGAAGCTCTGGCGACGGTTTCATACTGAAACAGACTCTTTCTTCCGCTCGTCGCGAACTTGAAGAGAGAGCCAACAAGTAACTTCCCATCAACTGCCTCCAGTTGATATTGAAAGAGACACACCATGGACAACCTTGATCTTGCATCTGTCCTACCAGTTGTTTTTGGACTGTTGGTATTACTGATCATCCTGCTGATTTTTATCAACAGAATCTTTGTAAACGTCGGCGCTAGAGAAATTGCCATTAAGGAAAGACGATATATAGGCGCCAAAATGCCTCCGGGACGCGTTGTTGCTACCGAAGGTGAAGTGGGAATTCAAGCCGACGTACTGAAGCCCGGTCTACATCTAATCAAATTCCCCTTTGAGAAAGTCGTCCGTAAGGTGCCTCTCATCGAGATTGGCGCCGACGAGATGGGAATCATCGAAGCGATTGATGGCGAGCCAATGCCTCCAGGCCGGATCTTCGCTCCCGACCGAGCCCAGAACGCACACAACAATTTTCAGGATCCAATTGCCTTCATCAAACAAGGTGGGGTGAAAGGTATTCAGCTTCGCACAGTTCCTCCGGGCCTTTGGCCGATACATCCTTATCTATTCCGTGTATCAGTTGCGAAAGCGACCCTGGTCCCGCAAGGTAAAGTCGGCGTCGTTACGGCGGCGGACGGTGGACCCCTTGATCCGGGACGCCTGCTCGGCAAATCAATCACGGACCACAGAAACTTCCAGGATGCAGAGCAATTTATCGCTTCCGGCGGTCAGAAGGGACCGCAGGTCGATATTTTGACGCCTGGCGTCTACCGTATCTTGACGCAATCAGGTTCGATCGAAGGTGGTAGTGAAGCGAAACCTGGACTGTTCACTATACGACTCTTCGACGCTACCGTTATCAACGAAAACCAGATCGGATTGGTAGAGGCCCTTGATGGCGCTCCGCTCAATCCACGTGACTACGTTGCCGAGTCATTTGCCGGACATGACAACTTCCAGGACGGACACGAGTTCATTGGTAAGGGCGGCCAGCGTGGACCACAGAAGGACATCCTGCTGCCTGGTACCTATTACATCAATCCTTTGCTGTTCAAAGTAATTCCCGAAAGCGCAAAGGAAGTTAAACCTGGTGAGGTCGCAGTCGTAGTGTCGAACGTTGGCAAAGATCCTTCGGACGAAGTACGGCGTCAAATGGCGGCCAAAGTGCGTCAACGAATGGAACGCGAGGAACAAGAGCAGGTTGAGCAATCCGCTGCTCGCCTGGACAAGCTCGACGACGACAGAACCGCCGCAGAAATTAGAGCCGATCTCATGGCCGGCGATCCTGCCGATCGCAGACTCGATGAAGGAGCTCACGAAGCTTACGTCGTACCCGAAGGTTATCGAGGTATCCAGGAAACGGTTGTTGGACCGGGCCGCTATTACGTGAATACACTCGCGGTTAGTCCAATTATTATTCCAACGACGAACCAGACTGTTGAATGGACTGCTGGTGAAGTTACCAATACGTTCAATCCTTTCGAGGTCATCTCGAAGGACGGTTTCACGATGCAGTTGGAAGTAAGGGTTGTGTTCCGCGTAAAACCGGAAGACGCTCCATTCATGGTCGCAAAGATTGGTGGCATCGAACGTTTGATACAGAACGTGATGCATCCACTAATCGACTCGATCTTTCGCAACCAGGCTTCGGAATCGTCTGCGATGGCTTACCTGCAGAATCGTCATGAAGAGCAAGAACGAGCGGAAGCTCGCGTAAGAGCGCACCTGCTCAAGTATCACGTCGACGTAGTGAACGTACTTATCTGCCACATTCATCTACCCGAAGAATTGATGAAGACCCAGACAGAGAAGATCCTGGCCGAGCAGAAACAGAACATGTTTAATGCTCAACGCGAGGCTGAAGAGAAACGTATTCAACTCGAGAAGACGAAGGCTCATGCTGACAATCAGAAAGACCTGATGGCCGCGACTGTCGGCGTCGAGATCGCAGCCAAGCGATCCGAACAGCGAAAGGCCGAGGCCGAAGGTGAGGCCCACTACATTCTGCAAACTGGTCGTGCTGAAGCTGAAAAGGTTCGGCTGATGGGTGAAGCGCAGGGTGTCGCCTACCACGAACAGGTAAATGCGCTTGGTGCCCAAGGTGTGGCCTTGGTTGAGACTTTAAAAGTCATTGGTGAGAAGGGTGTGCGAATCACTCCGGACATTCTGGCATCGGGTAGCGGAAATGAAGCGGGAGGCGGAATTGGCACGTTGTTGCTAATGAACCTGTTTCGCGACCGGCTGGGTATTCCAAGTTCGAATGGCGAGAAAGTCTCAAATAAATAAGACTTCGGGAACTTCTTGATAGTCAAGGACGGGCCTGGAATTCTCTGTGCGATCTTTGTGTTCTTTGTGCCTTTGTGGTGGAACCCTTGGCGGCCTTCTACCACAGAGACTCAAAGGACACAAAGGTCGCACAGAGAAGGACCACCAACTCGGAAACTTAAGACTAACGGGCGAGCACACTATGTGCCCGCCCGGTTTTTCTTTAAGTGTTAATCAAGTGACACACAGAAAAAACAAACTTTTATAACGCATTAAACCGCGAAGATAATGGATAATGCTGGAGTTCTGATTTCTAATCTTTTTCGCTTACTCCAACAAAATAGTCCGCATGAAACAGCCAGGCGTTATTGTTACCCTGATCGGTTTTATTGCTGCCGTCAGCTTCGTCTTAGCAGCCCAACAAGAGCAGGGACGCGTGTTGAGCGTTCAGTTATCCGACACATCAATTAACTCAAAAGTGGGTGATCCGGATGGCAAAAGAACTCTGAAGCTAAACCTCCAACCCAGTGAGAATAAGATCTGTTACGAACTTTCAGTTGCGGGCCTGAGCGGCGTCTCAAGGGTTCAAATCTCTTCCGGATCGATGGACCAGCCAGGAACAGCTATTGTTAGCTTCTCACCAATTTCAGCCGCCAACGCCAACGATTGCGCCACGCTTGGTCACGATCAAGTAATGAATCTCGTGCGCAGCCCTGAAAACTATTACGCCACTGTTGAAAACGAGAAGTTTCCCAGTGGCGCAATTCGTGGACAGCTATTTAAAGAATTCTCGCGCTAACGGTTGCTGCCTTCCAAGTACATTTGGGCTGCCATCTTCGTCAGCTTCCACACCCTCGACCACGCGATCCGGCTGTCACCGTCTTCTCGAC
>DASROI010000515.1:0-2841 GCA_035646955.1 Pyrinomonadaceae bacterium | reverse complement strand
CTGAATACCTGCGAGTTCCCTACGCACAAGCAAACCTGGCAAAAATTCCTGACGAGCTGACCGATGAACAGGTGGTGCTGCTTGCGGACATCGCTTCAACAGGGTTCGGCGGAGCGGAATCGGCCGGCATAAAGATCGGCGACGCTGTCGTCGTCTTCGCCCAGGGACCGATCGGATTGTGCGCGACTGCCGGGGCAAGGCTACTTGGAGCATCTTTAATAATAGGCGTAGATGGTGATGAACACCGGCTGGCAATGTCCCGGCGAATGGGCGCCGACGTCACATTGGATTTTCGCTACGTAGACGTTGTCGCAGAAGTGAAACGATTGACAGGTGGAGGCTGCGACGTAGCGATCGAGGCCCTGGGAACCCAACCGACCTTTGAACGAGCGCTGAAGTGTCTGCGCCCTGCGGGTACGCTATCGAGCCTTGGTGTTTATTCCGGGAAACTCGAAATTCCTTACGAGTCATTTGGCGCTGGCATTGGCGATTACCGCATCGTGACCACCTTGTGTCCCGGCGGCAAAGAACGCATGCGACGTTTGATGGAGGTCGTAAGAAATAAGCGCGTCGATCTAACACCGCTCTTAACGCACACTTACACGCTCGATCGAATTAGCGAGGCCTATGATCTGTTTAGCGAACGACTCGACGGAGTGATTAAAGTAGCTATCAAGCCTTGAGGCCATAGCTCGGATCACAACTGCACGTGGGAAGGTTCTGAGCTTACTGGAGTGGTGGTTTCCAGGACGACGATGGTATCGGAAAGTAGAGGGGCGTTCCCGCAAGGACGCCCCTTCAACTTAGGAACCGAGGAGGTGGCCCATTCTCTCTTTCTTGGTTTGCAGATAGTTGTGAGCCGGGGTTCTAACGGGAACGATCAAAGGAACGCGCTCTACAACTTCGAGTCCCGCCAACTCGAGGGCCTTTAACTTTTTCGGGTTATTCGATAGTACTCGAACCTTGCGCAATCCAAGGTCCTGGAAGATCTCGCCGCACTGCATGTAACAACGCAAATCGACAGGTAACCCTAATTGCTCGTTCGCTTCGATAGTGTCTGCGCCAGCATCCTGTAGAGCATAAGCTCGAATCTTGTTGATAATTCCGATGCCTCGACCCTCCTGTTGCTGATAAACGACTGCCCCAACTCCTTCGCGTGAAATCAACTCTAACGCACGACGCAGTTGTGGCCCACAATCGCATCTCAGCGATCCAAGAACATCTCCAGTGAGACATTGGGAGTGAAGCCGCACAAGAGTTGCCTGCTCACTGGTCAACCGACCTTTGGTGAGCGCGACAAACTCTTCGGCGGTAATGAGTGACCTGTAACCAAGGATCTTGAACTCGCCAAAATCTGTTGGCAGACTGGCCGAGGCCACTCGTTCAACGGTCGGCGTATGCCGCTTGCGAACGACGAATTCGTCGCCCAGGTCTGATGTTGGCAAATCGATAATTTCCAGTGCTTGACTCATGTTTAGAAATTGGTTCGGTACTGAATGTTAGTCGTAAGATTGACTAAGACGCGCAAGTGCGAGCGCACCCAATGCTAGTCCGAGGTCACGCAACGCTACGTCGAAATATCCAGGAACCAGTAATAAGTTGACGATGATTAGTACCAACCAGGCGGAGACGACATACGCAAAGATCTTTGGCTTGAAAAAAACACCCAGTCCGGCGACGATCTCAATCACGCCGGCTACGAGCATCAATTCGTGCCCATGTCCTCCGACCATTCGGTTTACTACAGAAGGTAGATATTGATCCCAATTCACCAGCAGATGAGTAAATTTATCAATGCCGGCGATAATCGGCGCGACCGTAAATCCGAGTCGTAGAATTTGATAAGCCTGAAAAGCGGGTTGCGCGAGAGTACGCTGATCAACATCACGGTCCAAGACACCCTCATGAAATACTTGCTGCATCACTTTGTCCTCCCTTGAATGATGGATTTGCCGCCAGCTTACACCATAATCCTAATAAGTCAAGCCTTTCTTTGACTTATTGTATTTATGCGTAAAACGTGTGATAATCCCACTGAAAATGAAGCAGACGAAACTGGACAAGAGATTTTTCGAGAGTACCCGGGGGAGAATAGTGACGCTCCTCAGAGGGTCGGCTAAGACGGTTAATGACCTCTCGGCCGAACTGAGCCTGACTGACAACGCTGTGCGTGCTCATCTGCTCTCACTCGAACGCGATGGACTGATCAAGCAGAGCGGTACGCAACCCGGGACGCGAAAGCCTCATTTCGCTTACGAGCTGACGGAAGAGGCAGAACATCTCTTTCCGAAGGCTTATGATGTTTTATTGAACGAGCTCATTGGAGCGCTGAAAACCAGGTTGGACGCTGGTACGCTCGATGAAGTTTTAAAACAGGTGGGTCACTCACTTGCGACTGGCCAAGCCAATCCGCGTGGTGTTGCACAAAACGATAGAATTAGAAATGCACTCTCGACGCTTGAGGCGCTCGGTGGTGCACCGCGCGTCGAGAGTGGTACTGGAAAGATGGTGATCAGCAGCGAGAGTTGTCCTCTCGCCGCTGTCGTGGCTGAACATCCTGAAGTCTGCGGTTTGGCCCAGGCACTGCTTTCCGAGATTGTTGGCTCGCCAGTAAAAGAAAACTGCGATCGTAATGGCCCACCGCGTTGCCGCTTCGAAATTGAACAGACTACTTCTTAGGACCTATTGTCCTACTTGGTCCTCGAAGAGTATTGGCCCAGGCTGTTCGGGAACACCTGCACCTCGGCCGGAGCGCGATTCTTGTTAGTTGCAAGAATTGTCTCTGCTGTGACACCCTTGCCGTATGTTCCTTCCATGTCGCTTTTCTCGGGCGATATTACT
>DASROI010000514.1:0-39422 GCA_035646955.1 Pyrinomonadaceae bacterium | reverse complement strand
GTGTGTATGGTTCCGTTTATTACCCAAAATATATTTGCCTTAGTCGCGGAAACAATCTCACCGCGTTCGTTAAGCAAAAGTGCCTCATCAAAGTCGCGAGATTGCGCCTCCTCCCAGGCAAGCACGTAATCGAGATAGTTCAGAGTCTTGATTCCAACCGTAGGAGAAGCGGTGTTAATTCTATAAGGGGAGATAGCCAATGAGATCCCGCTTGGAGGAATGGCCCGTTTGTCTCCCGTCATTATTAGTAAATCTGTCTTTTTAACCTTCTCTTGTTTTGTTTTCCAAAAGTCCTTGCCACTGCGGGCAAGCAAGATCACACGAGCTCGTCCCTCGTTCACTTGATTGACACCAATCAATTTTTGCAATCCCGATCCGACGTTGCTTTCGGTACATCCCGTCAGATCGATGTCTAATTTGTTTGCGTGGAAACACAGGCGCTGCCAGTGTTCCGACCACAGAAACGGTTTCTGGTTTTGAATGGCCAACGTGGTGAAGACGCCACGGCCGTAGAGCATTGCCGAGGATACCGGTGCGACGCGAGCTTTGGTCGCTTCCAGCATTACCTTGTTGAGATAAATGACCGGGTGCATTATCCGAGACGCTCGTGCGGCCTGGGACTGATGTTTATTACCGGTAATACTGTTATTGCGACTGAATAATTACCCTGCGGCGAGCGCTTCAGCTCGAAGCTTCGTGACGAGGGCATCGCGCCATGCTACTTCAAGATGTGCGACAGACGAACTAATTACTTCTTTACCATTTGCAGAAATCGTCAGGCTGGTTCCTCCGGCGCTGCCAATGAGTGCAAACGGACAGCCGTGGCGTTCTGCTATTTCTTTAACGTCAGGTAAGACTGACGGCTCAAAGCTTACAACTATTCGTGACGGCGATTCACTAAAGAGCAGCGTTCGGTCATCGAGGTCGCCGTCCAACTCGATTTCAGCTCCGATCGCATCGCGTCCCAGTGAAGAGAAGCAACATTCAGCAAGCGTGATAGAGATTCCGCCATCTGAGCAGTCATGAGCCGAAAGTAATAGGCCCGACTCAGCTGCCTCAAGACAAGCGCGTTGTACGGCCAGCTCGAGGTCTAAGTTCAAACGCGGAACTTCACCATTATCCAAAAGCTCTGAAGTATTCAGTCCCTCAACACTCGCCGCATATTCGCTCAACGAAAGGTCATCGGCTGTCGTTCCCAATAGCGCAATTAAATCACCATCTTTTTTGAAGCCAGGTTGAATCGTGCGTTTCACGTCTTCAATGAGTCCGACCATTCCTATGACCGGAGTCGGTAGAATGCCTTTGCCTTCAGTTTCGTTGTAGAACGAAACGTTTCCGGAGACGACGGGAGTCTCAAAAGCTCGGCATGCTTCAGCCATACCGTCAATAACTTCAGAGAACGACCACATCACTTCAGGACGCTCCGGGGATGCGAAGTTCAGGCAGTTGGTAATCGCGATTGGACGTGCACCAACACAGACAACATTACGCGCCGATTCTGCCACGATCAGTTTTGCACCTTCGCGAGGATTCGCAGCACAGTATCGACCATTTCCATCCAACGACATTGCGAGCGCACGACGAGTCTCTTTAATTCTGACCACGGCGGCATCGCCACCCGGCAAAACTGCCGTGTTGGTCCTGACCATGTGGTCATATTGTCGATAGACCCATTGCTTGGAAGCGAGATTACCTGCAGAAAGCAGCTTCAGGAGTGCCTGGTTGAGGTCCTGCTGTGTCGTAGTCTTAGCAAGTTTAGCTTGCCTGGCCGGAGGTGGAGACATTGGTCGTTCGTAGCGAGGTGCCTCGTCAGTCAGAGCTTCAACTGGAATATCTGCGACAGTCTCGCCGTTGTGAATCACCTGCATCCGACCTGTGTCGCGGACACGCCCGATTACCACTGCATCCAGGTCCCACTTACGGAAGATGTCCATGACTTCCCGTTCGCGTCCGGCATGCGCGACGATTAGCATTCGTTCCTGAGACTCAGACAAAAGCATTTCGTAGGCAGTCATGCCTTGCTCGCGTTGCGGAACCAGCGAAAGGTCCAACTCGATGCCCGTGCCTGCCCGCGCTGCCATTTCACAGGAAGAAGAAGTTAGACCAGCAGCACCCATGTCCTGGATGCCGGCCACGGCGCCGCTCCTCATCGCTTCGAGACACGCTTCGAGCAATAGCTTTTCAAGAAATGGATCCCCAACCTGAACTGTTGGTCTCTTTTCCAGCGCTTCTTCGTCAAACTCAGCGGAAGCCATGGTAGCCCCATGAATACCGTCACGCCCGGTCTTTGCGCCAACGTTCAAAACAGGATTGCCGATGCCCGTGGCCTTGCCAAAGAAGATCTGGTCATGACGCACCAGCCCGAGTGCGAACGCGTTAACCAATGGGTTCAGTGCATAAGCATCGTCGAATGCTACTTCACCGCCTACAGTTGCGACTCCGAAAGCATTTCCGTAGTGCGCAATGCCCGCTACCACACCCGCCAGCAAAGATCTGTTGCGTCTTCCATTCTTCGAATTCTCGAGCGAGCCGAAACGTAAACTGTTCATTGATGCGACGGGCCGGGCGCCCATCGTGAATATGTCGCGCAGGATTCCACCGACGCCAGTTGCCGCTCCCTGGAAGGGTTCGATGAATGAAGGATGATTGTGCGATTCAATCTTAAACGCTGCGCACCACCCGTCGCCGAGATCAACGACTCCTGCGTTTTCTCCGGGCGGCACAATGACTCGGTCGCCCGTTGTCGGCAAGCGTTTCAAGTGAACCCGAGATGACTTGTACGAACAGTGTTCGGACCACATTACGGAGAAGATGCCCAGCTCTGGCATGCTCGGCTCACGACCAAGCAGTTTTTCTATCCGTGTATATTCATCCTGAGTGAGATTGTGCGCGGAGATAACTTCCGGTGTGATCATTTGCGACAGTTGGAGAGACCTATTCGATTATTGCGAAGAAAGAAAGTTGTTATTTAACTAGTTTGTCGATCGCCGCACGTAGTTCAGTTGCGTTGACTCGACCGAAGTGTTTATACACAACCTCACCCTTATCGTTGTATAGAAAGGTTGCCGGTAAGTCGCCCTGCCATTTTGGGTCGACTGCATTGATAGCTGGCTCCGGGTCGTTGGCATTCAGCAGGTAAGCCGGCATCCTGGCGTTCATCGTTCCAAGAAACTTGGGAACCGAAGTCTTGATATCTGTAAAGTCATCGAGTGACACCGTTACGAAATCTAGGGAATGCGGTCGATAGTCAGAGTCAATCTTCACGAGATCCGGAAACTCGTCACGACAGGGATCGCACCATGTAGCCCAAAAGTTCACAAGCAATGGTTTCTGTCGAGATTCCTTGAGCAGGGTTTTCAAGTTTTCGGTGTCGATCGCCGCCACAACAGGCAGAGGAGGTCGAGGTTTTGCGACGCGGCCCCTTTTTTTATTCTGGGCCGGCGCCGCAAAACTGACGAGTGTCAATGAGACAACGAGCAGTAAAATCGCTCGAGAGAAACGCATAAGTTACGCTCGCTTAATAGAACAGCCAAAAGCCTTAGCTTCAGTTTTTTCCACTGGCTTGCCCGCTAACGAGGCGTCGATCGCATTGCGCAGATCGTTCGCTTCGATAAGGGACGCGTTCTGATTGTTGTCTATACGACCGTGATAGACGAGCTTGTTTGACGCGTCGAGAAAGTAGGCTTCAGGAGTCCTGGTGGCGCCCAGCTTGTCGGCCACCTTGTTGCCTGTGTCCTTCAGTATCGTAAAGGTCAGCCCCTTTGCGGAGGCATGATCTTTTACGGCTGCAGCGTCTTCGGTTGAATTTGAATTGATGCCGATCACCGCTATGCCCTTGGCTTTATAATTCTGGGCCAGCTTTTCCATGCGCTCGTTGTAAGCGTTTGAGACAGGGCACTGAACTGAGATAAATATCAGGACGGTGCCGTTTTTGCCTTTTAATGACGATAAGGCTTTCTCGTTTCCATCAACATCCGGCAGCGTAAAGTTGTCGACGGTTGCGCCGATAGCGGGGGCAGTAGGAACCTCACCTTCCAGGGCTCGTCCATTGGTTGCGATTACAAGTCCGGCAATCACAAACAACGCGGCCAGCAAGACTGACACTTTTCGCATATTCTTAATTGATCCTTTCTGGCAGCCAGGTCGTTTGCTCGAAGATTATCAGGCGATACAGAGGCATGCAAGTAAGGGGAGAGTGAGTAATGGGAATGGGGTGCTGCGATCCATTTTGGTAGTTTGGAAGGCTGAATTACTGGTCAATTATCAATTAATAGTGGCCTATCGATGATTCACCAATAATCCGATTGACACCTCGGCTACAATTCAACATCTTTGTCCACAATGGCTGAACTTACCACCGAAACGTCCCAGAGAAATACGCACGCTGAATCCTCGCAGCTCTGCCAAGTTTGCCGTCGTAACAGCGAAGTACAAGTTCCGTTGGCAGAGCTTAATAAAGAACTCCAGTCTCTGGTCCAGACGAACGCGGTCACTTCCGAGACAATTGCCCGCATCTGTCCGCGTTGCCTGGCTCTTTTCAAGCGTGCGCAGGAGCAATTAAAAAGCCAGGCTGAGATCTATGGCGAAGGAGATCGAGCTCTACCCACTCCGTTGAGGATGGATGCCGACGAACGATTTACTGGTCGCGGCGTAACCATCGCATTTCTTGATTCCGGGTTTTACGCGCATGAAGATCTTACCGCGCCGGTGAATCGCATTGTTGCTTATCACAGTATCTTCAGTGCCGAGGATGATCCGACTTTTTTGCAGACGCCGGACGTTGCCAGTTGGCATGGAATGATGACCTCAGTTGTCGCTGCGGGAAATGGATACCTTTCGGACGGTTTATATCGCGGTATCGCTCCAGAAGCGAATGTGGTGCTCGTGAAGATTGGGAAGACCGGGCGAATCCCTGAAAGTAATATTCAGACGGGGATGCAGTGGGTGCTGGAAAATAGAGACAAGTATGGAATTCGCATTGTAAATATCTCTGCTGGTGGTGACTTTGAACAATCGTACTTAATCAACCCGCTTTCAGGTCTAGTCGAAGAAGCAGTCCGTCGCGGTATCACAGTTGTATGTGCTGTGGGAAATGCAGGTCTCGCTCCTGGTCATCCTGTCTTACCTCCCGCAAGCTCCCCATCGTGTATCGCTGTTGGTGGCCTTGATGATCAGAACTCGCTAAATCGGGCGCGCCGCGGCATGTATCGCTCATCATACGGCCCAACCATTGACGGTTTTCAAAAGCCCGAGGTGATCGCGCCGGGCATTTGGGTGGCGGCTCCAATACTTCCGCACACTCCTACGGCAGTAGAGGCGAAACTCTACGCGACTCTTGACTCAGCCCGGGACGAAGAGTTGCAAGACATAATTCTGGCTCACGAAGGAGTTGATAGGGATCTGGACGAGGCTCGCGATTTGCCGGTTCCGCTTTTGAGACAGCTGGTCACCATCAAGTTGCATGAAGGAAATGTCATTAATCAACACTATAAGTTTGTTGATGGGACCTCTTTCGCATCGCCGATTGTAGCTTCTGTGATTGCCTGCATGTTGGAAGCTAACCCGAATCTGACTCCCCAGCAGATCAAGCGTCTGCTAATTGATACGTCTGAACGAGTGGCAGGAGTGGAGGTCGAACGCCAGGGTTGGGGCGTGGTTGTGCCTCGCAGTGCTGTCCAACTAGCGCTGCAATTGCGGTAATTCACGATTCCCAACTGGACACGGTTTTCAGCGTGTGCAACAATTCGCCAAATTAAAAACAGTAACAAACACAGATTTTCGAGAGGAGAAATTCAGAGTTTTTATGTCTGAGAATGAAGCATCAATAACTGAGGTCTCGGCACCGTCCCCGGAGCCGACGCCAGTAGCTAGCACTGAGGAAATTTCTTATCACGCGGTCGAGAAAGATGGAGTGGTGACTGCAATCTGGGAAATGCAAGGACGTAAGCACCTGCGAACAATCGATCCTCGCTCACGTCAAGGACAAGATATTCTTCGCCTGTACACCACCGAACATCACGAGGAAGTCGTTGGAGAAGCGGCTGCCTCGTAACGACAACGGCGGTCAGACTCAGTTGTCGTAAGACCCGACGCCCCGAATTTAGGAATACCTGAGTCTCAAACAACCAGATTCCGCGGCTCACCCCGTACAAACGCCTCGAGGTTATCCACCAGTTGATCCGCCAGGGTTTGCATAGCCTGTTGGCTGGCCCAGGCATTGTGCGGCGTGATCACCAGGTTGGGCAGGCGTGCATCTAACAGCGGATTACCATCACGTGGTGGTTCCTGTCTTAAAACATCAATACCTGCTCCGGCGATTCTGTTGGCCTGTAGCGCTTGGAGCAACGCTCGCTCGTCTACCAACGCTCCCCGCGCCGTATTGATCAGGACGCCATCCTCCCGCATCAGGTTTAACTCAGCACTACCAATTAGATTTTCTGTCTCGGCTGTGAGTGGACAATGTAGCGAGATGACGTTGCTCTGTCTCAATACGTCGACGAAGGGTGTGCGTCCATCTCGAACGCTCGTCGCTAGCTTACGCTCCGCCACGAGCACCTTCATGCCAATTGCAGCTGCCAGCTGGGCCATCGACTGGCCCAACTTTCCAAAACCTACGATCCCAATCATCGAATCTTTCAAGTCATTAATCGGGTGGTCCAACAAACAGAACTGTCTGGCCTGACTCCATGCACCGCTATTCACCTCATCACGATACGCGATCAGGTTGCGACGCAAGGTCAGCATCAGCATTAGTGCATGTTCAGGCAAAGAGTTGACTGCGTAGCCGCGAGTATTAATCACCGCAACGTGGTGCGAGCGGCAGTAATCAAGGTCGACATTGTCCACCCCCGTTGCCGCTACTGCGATAAGTTGAATGTTCGGGAGTTGGGAAAGTGTTTCGCTTCTGAGCGCCAGCTTGTTACATACAACAATGGTGGCGTTTTGAAGTCGGGGAACAATTTCGTCTGGACTGGTTTCATCGAATTCGACCCATTCGTGTTTGAAGTTTGGCTTGCGAAACCCGACGGTAAAGGTGTTTCGCTCAAGGAAGACGATCGAATGGCTCTGGGCGTTGATGGTCATGTTTCTAACAGCATTTCTCTCCACGAGAATGGAGATAATTCACGGATTTGAACAACATTTCATCTGATATTTGGAACTACCGTCCAAATAGGTGTAGATCGATCTAGTAAACCTTGTTTCTACTTGATTTAGTTTTTTGTCTTTTTTGTCCAATTAGTTGGAATGTTCCTTGCCTATAAATACGGCGAGCATTTTCCAAACAAGCGCGGATCCAGCTCTTAGGATTCAAACCCATCCCTGTGCGTTTTCACCAACGCCCTGTGTAACAAGGAGATAACTTATGAAGCTAGCAAGAGTTTTACTCCTATTCTCTATGGTGCTCGCGTTTACAGCATCTCTAACCCTGGCCCAGACGAATGGCTCAATCGCCGGAGAAGTAAAAGATGAGAAGCAATCAGTTGTCACCAACGCTACAATAATAGTTGCGAAACGTAAAAACCAATGATACGCGCACCGCTCAAACTGACAATGAAGGGCGTATCGCTTTACGGGTATGCGGGTGGGCGATTATGAGGTCACCGTTGAGGCAAGGGGCTTCTCAAAATATGTTCAAACGGGGATCTAAGGTCACCGTAAAGAACTCGTCGATCAAGACGGTCAAATCTATCGATTGGGATTACGTGTTCTTGGATCGGACCACCGAAACCGAGCTGGGTCGTCGGGAATTTACCAGTGATGAAAAGGTGTCGCCCGGAAAGTCGAAAGAATTGACTGTTGTAATTTCCAAACCGCCAACTCAGACTATTAGCTTGACGGCTCTCAACTCAAGTGAACGTGAAGCGATGATTGAACGCGTCACTGTGGTCAGGATTGAGTACACGGATAGCACAGCCTGGCAGCGGCCCTGACGAGGAATATTTCATGACGATTCGAACGGCAACAGTTGAAGACTCCGAAGAACTCACTGCGATTGCAATGGCGGCTAAAAGTCATTGGGGTTACCCGGAGAGTTGGATGAAACAATGGGAGTCGGACCTGACTATTACGCCGGATTTTGTTTTGCATAATACGGTCTACGTCTCAGAAGCAGATGGCGAGGTTCGAGGCTTTTATGCATTGTGTGTTGCAGCCGGCAAAGCAGAGCTCGAACATATGTGGGTAAGGCCCGAATACATCGGCACAGGTGTCGGTAAGGAACTCTTTTTACACGCGATGGATCGGGTGACAGCACTAAATTTAGATGAGGTGAACCTCACGGCCGACCCAAACGCAGCATCCTTTTATGAGCACATGGGTGCAAAGCGAGTTGGCGAAGTCGATTCATCGATCTCAGGCCGGAAATTGCCAAGAATGAAGATTGAAAAGGGATAGGTCCTATAAGTCCTATAACAATAAGACCAATAGGACCTATAGGACCAATAGGACCAATGCTAAAACCGCTCTATATACTCTCGAGATACCAGGAAAGCCTTCACCATCTCGGCTGCCCGAAAATCCCCATTGAACTGGTTTAGCTTCGTCAACCAGAAATCGTAACCAGAAAAGTTTGAGTCGGGCGCATCATCCGGGTTTCTTCGCAGGTAGCCGAAGTACTGCATCAGCACGAACGCTTTGTTGAATTCAGCGTTTTTAAAGTCGACATCATCGGCGACCTTCAAAAGAACGCTCGCTCGCGTTTCCTGACCACCGCTCAAGCCGGCCACAAGATTGTTCCGTTCAGTTGCTGATAGAGCTCCACCGGTTTGCGTATTCAACTTATCGACATACTCAGCGGCCGTCATCTGTGCCGGAAAATTTGTCTGAAACTCCGCACGTGAAACAAATGCTGCTACAAAGGCCGTAGTGTTGGCGGCCAACTTGGCTTCCCATCCATTTGCACCAACCACGACTCCGTTTCCAATCGTCCCACTGTCCGTAAGAAATTCCGGAAATCTTGGCAGTCCTCTTGGTCTTTGTGCTGAAGCCGGGAAAGACGCTTTGTACAAGCGATAAACTAGAAACCCGGTTTGTTGAAACTCGACTGAGAGAAAGAAAGCCGCGGAGGTATCGATTCGTTTTACTTCACGACAATGAAGATCGACACCACACAGGTCAATGTTGTTGATCCAAAAAGGATAGCCAGCAGCATCGGGCTCTCGGTTGAGAAAGTCGAGATAGTGTTGTCTGACAAAAAAGCTTGTGTCGTCTAATCGATTTGGCCCCAGACCAAGACCCGATAGACCAAACTGGTTGCCGTCTGCTTGAGCAAAAACCTTTCCATCCTCTAAAAAGCCATCAAGGTTTGGATCTGGAAACGCGTCGACTCGAGCTGTGCCACCATTTCCACCTGTTCCGTCTTCGGATGAACTAGCGTCTTCAATAACGTACACATTCCCCAGGCGATCTATCGTCAGCCCGTGCAGGAACAGGTTGTTGTCAATTGAAAGTCCTTCGACAACAACTTCATCATGATCTCCGCGTCCATCTGAGTTGTCATCGTAGATCGCGAGCATGAGTGTGTCGTTTCCTTCTGAATGAGAAAACACGACGCCGCGCGAATTAACAGCAATATCTAATGGAGCATCGTCTGAGAATTGATATGAGTAGTATGGTTGCGCATCCAGGGTGTCGGGCAGCCGGTCGCCATTGGTATCACGTATCACTCTGAGTTCGTTTGAAGCAAAGTCAGCGATCAGCAGATCGTTATTGGGCATTAAGGCAAGAGCATTCGCGTTGAACAATTTGTTGTCGCCGACAGTCACGAGCGTGCGCGAAAGCGAATCATCAAATCCACCAGTCGCTGGATTCCTAACCAACAGAATCACGCCGGGTGAAGGTTCGTTATTAGGATCGTTGGGATCATCAGAATTGAAATAGCCACTTGATGAAATGATCACAAATTCACGTCCGTTTGCGGCCAATCCAGTGACAACCGCAGCAGCCGAAGGGAGGTCAAAGTCGCGCTCGAGATCGAAAACCTCTGAAGTGTTTGCCACGAAGTCGCCGTTACTATCAACAGCTGTTACCAGTGTTCCGATGAGGGTGTTTCCGTCGATAGCAGAATAGACTTCGTAGCGTGTGCCTGACTGGCCCACCGCGATATCAAACGAGCCGCCCTCCGAGTCGAAAGTAGTCCTGTCGTCGGCCATCAGATCTTTGGTTCGATCGACAAACTGCTCGTTAGTGCCTGCTGAAGAGTTGAGAGTTAGCTGCGCAGTGTGCAACACAAGAGCTAACGAGGTTCCAGCTGCGATTGGACCAGCCGCAGCGATTGTCTGGGTAGCTGAGGACCGCATGAGGACGTGCTTGCGATTTAAGCTGGATGTACTTTCGATAGTTCGACTGCGCTGGCGCGTTGCAAGACTTGCTGGTCTATAACCGTTCTTGCGTGTATTGATGCCTACTCGCTGCGGCGCTCGAAGCACGCGACGCACTTCAAGTCTTGTTCGCGTCGTCGGCGTTTGTGCTTGAGCAACATCTATATGAACGTTTGCTCCGATAATTAGCAGGCCAAAAATAAAAATGGCTAAACGATTGGTTTGCCGCATGTTCTTCTCCAGTCGGGAAAACTTTTAAGAGGTTGCGGCCTGGGCCTGGCTGACGCGTGCCAACCACGGGGTCCACCGGTGGTTCAGGCCGCTTCCTCTCTTCCTCCACGAATAAGTCTCACACTCCGAAACTAAAGGTCGTTGTCGGGCTTGCGTGGAGGACTTGCCGTGTTAGGACTCGATCGCGGCGATTCCGATCGGGTTTCCGATCTGGGGGATTCTGACCGCGGTGCTTCTGATCGCGCAGGTTCTGATCGCGTTGGTTCAGAACGAGGTGCTTCGGAACGCGAAGGCTCGGAACGCGGCGATTCGGTCCGCGCAGGAGCTTCGGATCTTGGTGACTCCGAGCGAGGCGTTTCCGAGCGTTCGATTCGCGCAGGTGGTTCATAGTTATCCGGGCGTGAAGGACGCGATGGAGCTTCGGATCGCGGTTCACTACGGGGCGCAGGTTCACTGCGACTGGGCGGCGCCTCACTACGACTTGGCGCTTCACTGCGGGTCGGTGCTTCACTTCTGGTTGGTGCAGAAGACTCGCTCCGACTTGGTGGAGCTTCACTTCGTGGACTAGAAGGCTCGCTTCGCGTTTCATTACGAGTTGGCGCGACCCTGATCTCATCGCGCGATGGCTTGTCACCCGAATCGATAGCACGAGGCCGGCTATCAGGCGAAGTTGAACTCTCAACTGGAGCTCCCGAAGGAGTTTCGACGACCCTGCGCTCTGAAGGAGATCGGTTACCCCTTGAACGATCACTGGAATCTCCTCGTGTGGGAGCGGGTCTCGCTACTGCTCCTGTGGGTCTATTTTCAACCGCTCCGCCCGTACCAGAGTTAACATCTGGTTGGACAACTGCCCGTGGCTCTCGATTGTTAAATATTCGTGAACGCCTCAGCTCGTCGTCCATTTGCGTGCCGGTTGCTCGAGTTGCAGCTCCGGTCGTTCGCTCTACCGGCTGAATTGCCGGGGTCACTCGAGCGGGCCGGCCAAAGACCGCGTCAGCACGAGTGGCTCCGGACGTGGAGTCTTGTTGCGACGGAGCCCGTGCCGGCAGTTGTCGCAGAGGAGTAGTTCCGAGTGCACGTGTTGCCAGAGCTTCGTCAGCACGTCGAGCTCTAAGGTTGTCGTTACCTAATTGGTTTGCGGACGCTGTTGAAACAGCTCGCAACGCGACGGGATTCACCCGACGTAAGTTTGCAAGTTCGTCTGCGCGCAACGCTGTCAAGCGGGCAGGGTTTTTTGTGTAATAACGAGAGTGTGGATCGCGCTGGTGATAGTTGAGCGGATACCAGCAGTAACTACCCCCACCGAAATCGAGGTGAAAGAACGCCACCAAGGCGCCACGCCACCAACTATGGTGCCGGTAAAACTGGCTACGAGGACACCAAGCCCATCCGCTGTTGTAGTAGATCCAACGTCCATAGTGATACGGGGCCCAACCCCATGGTTCATATCCAACCCAGGTCCAGCCGAATGGCGGACACCACGTCCAATATCCGTAGCGGTAGGGTGCCCAATCGTCATAAATGTTTATGACAGTTTGATGTGGCCGCCAGATCCAACCGTAGTCTTTGGTGTAATCCCAGTCACCGTAGCTGTCGAGATCTTCAGCGCCCCAAACATATTCATCAAAGTACTGAACGTCATAACGTAAGCGTTGTGCTAAATAGCGTTCCCTATCATTGACCCAGTCGTCCGTGCCGTCGAATGAACCGGCTGCGGTAAAGTCCCAGTCGCCGGCATTATCTCCGGTGAAAGTCAGCTCGGCAGTTCTCCCGTCACGCAAGACGAAGCCGGACGTATCTGAATAGAGGCGAGCACTTCCGCCGTCACGAACTGTGATGCGCACACGTCCTTCGCGTGGCGCGTCGATGCGGTATAGCCCTGTCTTTTGGGCTGCCATTGTCGTTCGAGGCGCGTCGACTTCGAAATATTCCTTGTCGCGGTCGAACTTTGCGAGGCGAAGAATCGCGCTACCCTCGATTAGACTGAGGGCCACACCTTCATCTCGGAGGGTTACAATTTTTAAGACTGAGCTGGACGAGAGGCGAACGAAGTTGCGTCCGTCAAATTGAAGCTCCAACCGGCTGTCGCGATCAGTGGCGATGGTATCACCTTCAACCAAAGGAAAGTTCAATCGGGCTCGTTCCCAATCGGTGTTTCCATTCCGTTTCAGGCTGACGTCCCCGGAAACCAGGCTGATGCGGACAACACGAGCTTGAATGTCGTAATCTTCAGGTTCGTCTGAATCAGCGCGCGCCGTTCCCCGAATTGAAAGGATAAAAAGCAGAAGAAAGAGAAGGCTCAAAGATAGTCGGGAGAAACGCATGGTAACGCTCCTTTAGCTAAGTGGTTAAAGTTCCACTGTCCGAAGGGGGTCGAAACAGACGGGCGCGTGTGACAAAGAACGGCGCGTCCTGATGGACTGAGTGGCTGAAGATCCAACTTTCAACGACTCGGTTCGTTGTCTTTACGACGGCAAAGCGCGTGCCCTGTAACTGCAGGTAATGGGGGGGAGTTTTGCGCTCATTGAGGTTTCTCAAAGGCGATGTAGGAGGATGACGTTGGGGTACCAATCCGGATCGTTACGCGACGATTCTTGTTCGATGAAAAATTAGAGCGAAGTGGGTAAGGTTCGTCGTGGAAAGACCGATCAGTTGAAGCAGTTCAAGACGAAAAAGCTGCGACTTGAGAATCCTCAAATTTGCAAAATGATGTTATTGGACCACGCAACAAACTAGTTTAAGCGGTGCGTATACCTGAGAACGTGTAAGCCAGGCACCATTTCGTGCGGAGCCCATTTAACGATCATCCGACAGCGTAAAATTTCCATCGATGGATTACGACCTGATTATCATCGGAGCGGGTATAAATGGAGCCGGGATCGCTCGTGACGCCGCAATGCGAGGACTCAGCGTTTTACTGCTGGATAAAAATGATCTGGGGAGTGGAACGAGCAGTTGGTCAACCCGGTTAATCCACGGCGGTTTGCGCTACCTTGAGCATGGCGAGCTGGGTTTAGTACGCGAGTCTCTTCGTGAGCGAGAGACTCTATTGAAGATTGCTCCTCATCTTGTACATCCCATACCCATCGTCATTCCCATTCTAAATGGCAGCAGGCGGAAGAAGAGTACGATTCGTGCGGGAATGGTTCTATATGACCTGCTTTCATTACAGAAGTCTCTTCCGCGTCACCGGATGCTCTCGACCGAAGAGACGCTGAGAGAACTTCCGGGTCTAAATAGCGCCGGCTTGTTGGGCGCCGCTCTCTACTATGACGCGCAGGTCGAGTTTCCTGAGCGATTGGTTTTGGAAAATGTGTTGAGTGCACGCGAACGCAGCGCGCAATGTCTGACCTACGCAAAGGTGACGCGGATTTCCCGAGACTCAGATCAATGCCTGATAGTGGGTTTCGAAACACGCGGTGGAAGTCAGGAGGCTCGTGCGCATGTCGTTATCAACGCGTCTGGTCCATGGATAGATCAAGTCCTCGGGAACACAGACTCGGGTCAGCCGCGTTTGATTGGAGGGACAAAAGGAAGTCATCTGATAGTTGAAACGTTTGCTGGCGCACCGTCTAAAGCGGTATATCTGGAAGCTCAAAGCGATGGACGTCCATTTTTTGTCATACCTTGGAACGGCAATTATTTGATTGGCACGACCGATGCCCGCTATGGAGATGATCCAGACAGCGCGCGCCTTGAAGATTGGGAAATAAACTATCTGTTAAATGAGACCAATCTAGCGTTTCCCGACGCCAGGCTAGTACGTGAGGATGTGCTCTACGGTTATACGGGTGTTCGTCCACTGCCATATACCAATCAGACTGAAAGAAAGATCACCAGGCGCTACTTTCTTCGCCGTCATACGCAATATAAAAATCTGATTTCTGTTGTCGGCGGCAAGCTAACTACTTATAGAAGCCTGGCCCAGGAGTGTGTCGATCTCGTTTACGAACTCATGGGCAAGCGGTCCCCAGAGTGTTTGACGTCTGTAGCTCGGTTGCCTGGCGCCGCTCGGTTGACAGCGATGGATGTCCCCATCTCTGAGAATCCGCTGGCGGAAAAGGTAAGAGCGAGATTATCCAGGATCTACGGTCTTTATGGTCTTGATTTGGCCAAGATGTGCTTACGAGATCCGAAATTGGCAGAGCCAATCAACGAAGAGGGTGATGCGATTGCGGCTGAGATCATCTTTGCGTTTGATCATCAATTGGCGACCACTCTTACAGACTGTTTGATGAGACGAACTATGTTAGGACTCAATCGCGATCTGGGAATTCGAGTAGCGAAAAGAGCGGTGGAAGTTGCGCAAGCTCAGCTGGGCTGGAATGACGAACGGTCGGACCATGAGTTGTCGGATTATCGTGCCTATTTAGAGCGCTTTGCGGTTGGTGAGTCACTTACTCAACGATTCTTTTGAACTTCTTCGAGCATCCGTCGTTTCGAGTCCCTGGCGAAACGCTTTTGCAGCATGCGCGCGAGCGGTAGGTTAATTTTCACCAGAGGATGCCGCGGACGAGAAAAAGCAAGAATGTCGTACCAGACTGAGTCGTCGGTGAGCCACTCAACAAAGAAGCGTTCTTCGCCCGACTCGACGTGATCAGGCAGGGTTCCATACGCATAGCCAAACTTGCGTGGTTCCTCAATCAAGTAGATCACTCGGGCCGCATTGAGAGACCAGCTACCAAATGCGCGAGCCTTGACGGCAACGGTAGCGCCAATCTCAAGCTTCACACCGTCAGGAACGATAGTCACCCAACCAAGATCAAAGTGCTTCCAGTTTTGGATTGTGATGATTGCGGTTTTGAAATCGCTTTCGCCTCGTCCGACCTCAATTCGATTATGATCCACCGTAAAACCTTCTGGTAGTCCGGCTCTGGTGCCGCCGACTGCGCTATACGTGAAAGGCAAATCGCGCTGGCGAGCGATTACTTCTCTTACCGTTTGGTCAGAAGGTTCGAGTAGCGAAAACATTTAAGCGGAATTCAATCGGTTGACTTTAACTTCGCTCGTGGATGGTGACGGTTATAGGCCGATCTCAAGTGAATGTCAGACATGTGGGTGTAAATCTGAGTCGTCGAGATATCGCTATGGCCCAGCAGAGCCTGAACTGACCGAGAGTCGGCTCCATGCTGCAAAAGGTGAGTTGCAAAACTGTGTCGCAAAGTGTGGGGCGATACTTTTTCAATACCTACATTTTCAGCGTGTTGTTTGATTATGGACCATGCAACCTGTCGAGTGAGTGGCTTGCCTTTATAAAGAAAGATGTGGGGATAGGGAGATTTGCCGAACGAAGCTTTGATCGATGAGTATTGCTGTAACCAGTGAACTGCGCTCTTGCCTAAGGGTACTCTGCGCTCCTTGCTTCCTTTACCGTGGCACGTCAGTAGGCCAGCCATGAGATCCACATCGACGTGTTTCAGATTAACCATTTCTGAAACGCGGAGACCGGAAGCGTACATAACTTCAAGGATGGCACGGTCTCTGATGCCATCCGGAGTTGAAATGTCAGGGGCAGCAAACAGTTTAGTAATTTCATCTTCGGTGAGAAATTTCGGCAAGTAGTGGAAACGTTGCGGTGTATCCAGATCTTCTGCGGGGTGGTGTTTAATGTGACCATCCAACATTAGAAACTTATAGAAGCCGCGCGCGGCGCTAACGGCCCGTGCAACTGATGACGGGGCGAGTCCGTCACGTGACAAGCTGGCGATCCACTTTCGCAAGTCCGCACGAGTGAGCTCGAGAGGCGATTGTTTGTTGCCGATGGCCCACTGCTCGAGTTTTGAGAGGTCACGACGATAGCTGTCGAGAGAATGCCTGGCGAGGCCTTTTTCGACTTGCAGGTAGTTGAGAAATTCTTTTGTAAAGTCGCGGACTTGATTCACAGCGTGATTTAGGTCGAGTCTGGCGGGGATTATAACTCATAGTGATGATCATCCACAGATTGCGCCGAAACCAAACGATCAACTTGCGACCCGCGGTCAGTACCGAAGCGCGGTAGCGCCGGGTGAGCCTTTAGGTAACGTCCACCGATAATAACTCGAGGCTCACCCGACGCTACCGCGCTTCGGTACTGACCGGGGCGATAGGGCCAACAGCTCTCGGAAGTCGGCGGAATCTGTGGATAGGATTTCGCTGCGCCGGTGGAAATTCACTCGTAGCGAAGGCATTCGATGGGGTCGAGACGGGAGGCTTTGCGCGCGGGCCAGACACCGAAAATTAGACCGACGCCGATTGATACAGTCAAACCAGAAACTACTGCCCAAGTCGGAATCGTTGCCGGCATACTCGGAATCAGAAAAATTAAGAGGCGACTGATCCCAACCGAGAGGAGTACGCCAAGAACTCCACCCAGAAAAGTCAGCATCATTGCCTCAAACAGAAACTGGCGCACAATATCTTTTCTACGTGCGCCAATTGCCTTTCGTACGCCAATTTCCTTGGTGCGCTCAGTTACGCTCACCAGCATGATATTCATCACACCGATGCCACCAACAAGTAAGCCAAGACTCGAAATTGCAATCGCGATTAGCCCAATCATCGCAGTGATGCTATCGAACTGCTCGATAAACTTGTCAGCAGTCTTGATATCAAAGTTGTCAGGATCGCCAAACTTTACGTGCCGCCTGCGCCTCAGGATCTCCTCGGCCTGGGTGAGAGCTTCGGTTACTTGCCCCGAACGTCCGCGGATCACGAACAACATGTAACCGCGTGCGGGCGCCAGCTTTTGCGCCGTCCGAAATGGAAGGAACACCGCATTGTCTTCTTCGTTCTCTCCAAAAAATCCAGCCTTCCGCTTTTCCAGGACACCGATTACTTCGAAGTTGTAACCTCCCATGCGCACCTGAGTGCCAGCGATGTTATTCATCCCGGGAAAAAGGGCGTCGGCTGCATTTACACCAATCACGATTACGTTGGCGCGCTGCTGATCGTCCAGTTCCGAAATGAAACGCCCTTCTCTCAGCGCGATATTCGTGATGTCCGCATAGTTGTGGGTAACGCCTTGAGTGTTGCCCCAACGGTAATTCTTACCACTGTAAGTAATATTGTCATCAAATGGTCCACCGCTGTACCCAACGTTGGGAGCAACAATTGCGAGGTCTTCGACGGCCGGAGCCTGGGCTTTGATTGCTTCAGCATCTGCAACCGTAAATGGTTTTCGCAGACGTTCAGCCCGGTCCTCGGTGGTGCGTGGTCCAGTGGAGAGGTGGAATGCGTAGATGTTGTTGGTGCCGTACTCTTCAATGATCGAAACAATACTCTGCCGCATACCGGTTAGCAGCGACGCGATGACAATAGCTGTGAGCACACCGATGACGATTCCCAGCACAGTCAGGAAACTGCGAAACTTGTGACCTCGGATACTGTCGAGCGCCATTCCGAGCGTCTCACGCAATGAGCTTTTTGGAAGTCGAAGATTTAACTTTCGAGCCAGTTCCATATAACACACCAACAATTACATCGCCGCAGTCAGTGCAACAATCGGGTCAAGTCTCGATCCCTTAAACGCCGGATAAATTCCCGACAGAACTCCAATTATCGTCGACACTGCGAGGGCCAAAAAGATGTAGCCAATCGTGATAGTCATCGTAATTCCGGCGAGGTTGGTGATCAGCAAACAGACACCCCACGAGATCGCCAGTCCGATGAGGCCTCCAAGTACACACAACAGACCCGACTCGATCAAAAACTGGGTCATGATTTGTCGTTTAGTTGCGCCAACCGCTTTTCTAAGTCCAACTTCAAACGTTCGCTCGGTTACGCTGACCAACATGATGTTCATCACCACGATGCCACCGACGACCAGCGTAATTAGCGTAATTGGGACGACTACTTTGGCAATCGTACCTGTGAATTCATCGATCTGATTGTTGATCTCTTCGACGTTTACCAGACCGAAGTCATCTTCTTCATTGCCGTTCAGGCGGTGCTTGATGCGCATGGCGACGCGAGCATCTTCAATTGTCGATTGCAACGCTTCGCGATTCTTACTCTTGCCATGAATCTGCAAACCGTTGCGTCCAAAAATTTGTAAGTGAGTCGTTACCGGGATGTAGACATGGCGATCGACTGAGTCTCCAAAAAACGAGCCGCGCTTTTCCTCAACACCGACTACGCGCATCGGCAAGCCGCGAATTTTCAATGTCTTGCCAATCGCATCCTGGTTCGGAAAGAACTTATCTTTTATGTCACCACCGAGAACTACAACGAGGGCAGATCGCTGCACTTCGTCTGCTGAGATAAAGCGACCCTCCTCCATTGTCTTGTCTTCGATATCGATCATGTTGGAACTTGCGCCAAACACAATCGCTCCAGGAAATTCAATTCCATCTTGTTTTAGGTCGGTGCCGCTGCCGACTGCGGCGCCCACCTCTGCGCACGATAGGCAGTGATCTCTGAGCCATTCGTAGTCGTCCCAATTGAGACGCTTGTTTCGTCTGTTCCTTCGTTCGTACTCTTCATCAGACATGTGGCCCGAGAATGCCATCCGCGCAATCATGAAGTGATTGTTGCCGAGCATTTTCGCGACTTTTTCTACTACATAAGTATTCAACCCGCTGATGGAGGCTCCGACAGTGACCACCGAAGCTACACCGATAATGATCCCAATCAGCGTTAGAAATGCCCGCAACTTGTGAGCGAAGATCGACTGTAGAGCGATCTTCAGGGCATCAGTGTAAAAAGAAGCGAATGCTTTCATGTGCTTGAGCGGACCAGGTTGCTGATCCGGCTGGCTATACGCCGTTAGAAGTCTCTAAGTTCACGTCGAATTTCAATCATTAAAGATCGGTGTTTGTTTTCTTGGCGTTTCATTCACCCGGGCCGCATACGTGTGGTAGCAAGGGTCAGTACCGATTCGCGGTAGCGATGGGTGAGTCTCGAGCTGATATGACTTGGCTATAAGTGCGCTCATTCCCATCCAAAAGATCGGACACAGCAGACGAAAAGACATTTTCCAGATGAGCTGCGCCGGGCATACGGAAGCAACGGCAAAGATCGCCGTATACATACACTTTTCTGGCGAAGTCCCATTTGACTCCAACCACTAAGACGTTTTGAATCTGCTCTTTATTAACAGTTAGCTGGCATCGGGTATTGGCTCCGACGGCTTGACCCCAAACTTGTCTGTCCAGCGGATGCGCCCGGTGACTTGCATTACAACAAAGAGCGTGAGAATCGAACCGACTGTGATGGCGAGGCCGGTAAAGCCTTTAAGGAAAAACGCATACGAAAACACAACGAGGTAGATGAATTGTGTCAGCGCAGCCTCGCGAGTGGCAAAGCGCGTTCCTACGACGAGTCGGAGATAGCTCACCACCAGAAAAACAGAGACTGCAGAAGAGATCGCAAAGGCAGCATGGATCGACACGTGGTCAACGAGGTAGGCCAGTAACAAATGGAAAGAAAAGAACGCGGCAGCGAGGAAAAAATAGTTCATCGGGTGAAGATCGATGCCGCGCATTGTGGTGATGATGAGCATGAGGAAGAAAAAGAAGAAGAGTGATACCGGGGCAAAGAAACTGATTCGTCCGGCTAATGGACCAGGCTGGAGTTTTTCAGGCATCACCATCGCTATCTGGTAGCCCGATAGAAGATTTTTGTAGGACCAGGCGAGGTTCCACCCCTTGTCAGTCTCCCCCTTTGTTGATGGCGAGAGACTATTGTCCGGAAAGTCGATGTCTTTGAAGTTTGTCTTCATGCGCAACGTAAAGTCACGCACCTGGGCCACATTTCCCTGGCCAAAATTGTAGCGCCACTCATTTAATCCCTGCGATCGATATCCAACCTTGAGCTGAACGGTTTTTCCAGCCGCCAGTTTGGTAGTTCCATTGGCAGCGCCGTTTGCATTTACCAATTCAACTGTATTGCCATCAACCGCGAAAGTTAGATCGTCATAAATGGCCTGAGAGGTTGGAAACGGTAACGTGAAAGTTACTGACTGCTCCTGATTAGTAGAGTTTGTGAAAAGGTAAGTTCCAGCGAACACGACTTTGTAAGTGCTGTACCATAACAACCCCTTCTGCCGATGTTCGAGGTCGAGGTCAACATCGATCGTGCTTCCCAGGAGAGGTAGCGCCGTGATGTGTTCTTCCTCGACTGTTTTTACGACCTTCTTTCCATTCTCAATGGTCTCTTGCTGTTTCGACGTTTTGGTGACGAAAGTCGCTGAGGGCGGAGCTTGATTTTGCTGAGTACCCCAGGTTGATTCAACCCGGCTTGAGGAAGTTGAACCCGAATCGTATGTTCTCGCGAAAAGAGTCCCACCAAGAATAACCCACGCAATAGAGGTACAAGCAAAAATGAACGCGATGGCGATAATGCGCTTGGTCATGTTTTTACTCCTGTCTCAGCTGGTCGTAGCAGTAATGACGATTGTGTGCCTGCATTGAGCCAGCAACAATGTGGTGATCCACAGAAACCGGACGTGTTGCGCTACGTTCCGGCAACTGAGTGAACAGCAGATTCAGCCCTTTTGGGCAATCGTGGAGCATCCGGAAATGATCCGCGGCCGAAGAAAACGTGGGCCGCCAACTTCTTAACAACCGGCAGTCGCAGCGCCGCGCAACCCAGCTCCATTAGAGTGTTATTGTTGACTGCGGCCGCTAGACGTCGCGCCCATAGTCGAGAAGCGAACCTTGTGCGAAAGTAATCACCCGAATACTGGTCCAGCACTTCAGCATCTCCGGATTCCAGAAACTCGTTGATAACTTGTGCCGCGAAAGTCGACAGGCGCATGCATGGATCAAGTCCACCGGCAGTTAAGGGTGATACGGCACCCGCGGCATCGCCGATCAACAAGCCTCTTGAATTGGCGATTTTTCGTAGCACGCCACCGATTGGAATGCGTCCGCCTCTCCTTTCGATCAAAGTGGCTTCAGTGAGATCAACTATGTCTTTCACGCTTTCAGTAAAACGAGTGAGCGCAGGTAGAGGCTCAAATTTCGCGGGATAACCGGCGACACCTACGTGTGTTTCATCGCCGTCGTGTGCAACCCAGCCGATATATCCCGGCGCAAGAGCTGAATCAACGAAACATAGAAGCCTGGGCGGTCCCGGAAAATGCAATTGTTCGTAAACATTTTCTACGCCCACAATCCACTCCTTGTTTGTATCGAGTTGTAAGTCATGGCCCACACGAGAACTGGCGCCATCACCGCCAACGAGATAGCGAGTCAGAATCGAGCGAGGTTGTGATCCTGCTTTAATATTCACGCACGTTCGAGGTCCAAGTTCCGAACAACTTTCATAAGAGGATTCCGGGAGCCAGGAGACTCCGGCGAGTAAGCAGCGATTCAAAAGGAAAGTGTAGAGACGGCCCATTCGACCAATTCGGAACTCGTCGTGTTTGCTCTTTAACTCCAGCGGCCGGTGACGTGGTGAGTAAAGCGTAACGTCTCGAATTGCTGGACCAAGGCAGTCCTCAGGAATATCGAAATCAGTCAAGGTGCGACGCACGAAGATTCCGGTCGTATGAATATTTCTTGTAAGTGAGTTCTTGCGATCTAACAACAGGACACGGCGACCTGACTGGCCAAGCAAGCGAGCACATTGAAGACCAGCGAGTCCGGCTCCTACGATTGTGACGTCAAATGAGTCCATTGGTTTAAAGAAAAAGTAATGTTTTCTTCCGCGCTAACCTGCTAATGACGAGAAATTTCCGGCCATATCGCTTCAAAGCTCTTTATAATGCAAAGCTCTAGGGCAAAAAAAGAGAAAGGTTGAGGGGTCAGGCGTTCTTCATCTGTTTGATTAAAGACTCCATGTGACTCAGGTAATTTTGCAATGCTTGTTTGCCACTGGCGGTCAGTCTGTATTCGGTTTTCGGAAGGCGCCCGTCGAAGTATTTCGAGCACGTGATGTAGCCGGCTTCTTCAAGTTTACGGGCGTGAACACTCAGGTTTCCGTCAGTCGTGTTCATTAGATTTTTCAGATCACTGAAAGTCAGCGATTCGTTGACGGCAAGCGCGCTGATAATACCCAGGCGCAGTCGTTCATGAATCAGCCGGTCGAGATTCGGAGCGGCATTCTTTTGCGGCGTGCGAGCTGGACGCGGCGTGTCTGCTTCGCTTTCGTGCTTTCGTTGTTTTGCAGATGATACTTTAGCCACCGTGCTTCCTCGCTATAATAAGTCCAAAGATTAAGTGTAAGCCCCCAAAGCCAGCAGCCATGAACCAGTTTGCGAGAGCGGGCGGAGCAAACAACGCAATCGCACCCAGTACCATAAAGCAGCAGCCCATCACCGGAACAATTGGAACGGAAAACATACCGCCGGTTACTACGCCGGTTCCGTAAAGCAGGAGCCAGACTCCGGGAATGGCATTAGACATTCTGGCTCGCACGAGAACAAGGGTTAGGAGTCCGCCGGCAATTATGGGCGGCGACAAACTAAAAACCGCCTTTCGTCCTGGACCAGACACAAGCGGCATGTTTGCAGCGCGCGCCTTCCGGTCCATAGACCAACCGGCGATCAATAACGAGATTAATCCTTCTGCAATCCAAACCGCCAACCATGCTTTGAACGTAGCTTGATTTGCTGCCAGGGCAGCGGCTATCAAGGCGGTCACTCCGATGGCTACTTCGCCCCATCCGGATATTCCGGTAAAGGCAGTTGCTCGCTCCATCGTTTCACGGATGTAGCGAAGATTGTCCATCGCCCGCTCGTGCAGGGCTGGCGGTTGATCCGGGGCGGGGGAAATAGCTCGCAAAGGATCCATGACGCGCATCCTAACCCTATCCTGATAGCGTCGTCAAGTACTTTGCATTGCAAAGAAGCGCTAGGCGACGTGCAATGCTTCAGAAACAAGCTGGGCTTGTTCATTCTGGTGGATGTGGTACGCGCCGGTAGCCGGACTAGCAGAAGGCGCTCGCCCGACGTATTGAGGTCGCTCGCACGAGGGCAGCAGATTCTCAAGTCGCTCCTGCATGAACGTCCAGCCTCCCATGTTTTGCGGTTCCTCCTGGGCCCACACCAGGTGTTTGGCCGATGAGTAACGCTTGAGGATCTCTTTCATGCGTTGCAGCGGAAATGGATAAAACTGTTCAAGCCGGATAATAGCGACACTGTGATCACCACTCTTCTTTCTCGCTTCCATCAGATCGTAATAGACCTTTCCACTGCAGAACACGATCTTCTTCACTGACGCTGCATCCGATATTTCTTTATCGTCAATAACCGGTTCAAATCCTCCTGACTCCAGTTCGGCGATAGTTGATGCCGCAGCCGGTAGTCGCAACAAGCTCTTCGGCGTCATTACAATCAATGGACGTTCCATACCGGGCTGAATCTGACGGCGCAGCAGGTGGAAATACTGAGCCGGAGTTGTCGGATAACAAACAGCTAGATTGTTTTCAGCGCACAGTTGTAAATACCGCTCCAGTCTGGCACTGGAATGTTCCGGTCCCTGGCCCTCGTACCCATGAGGCAGCAACATCACTAAACGTGAGCGCTGTTTCCACTTGTCTTCAGAGGCGGCGATGTATTGGTCGATGATTGTTTGTGCACCGTTTCCAAAATCACCAAACTGAGCCTCCCACAATACCAACGCATCTTTCGCAACGACTGAGTATCCATACTCAAAACCAAGTACGCCCTCTTCCGACAAAGAGCTGTCGAAGACGTCAAATCGTGCTTCCGGATGATCAGCGTTTCGGAGCTCTGACAAAGGAGACCATGATTTTCCAGTTTGCGTGTCGTAAAGAACGGCGTGTCGTTGACTAAACGTACCTCGTCCGGAATCCTGGCCACTCAAGCGGACCTTCGTACCGTCAATCACGAGCGAGCCGAAGGCAATCGCTTCGGCAAAAGCCCAGTCGATTGGGAGGCTGCCCTCTCCCATCTTGGCGCGACGAGCCAATTGGCCCACCATCTTGGGGTTAACATTGAAACCTTCCGGGACGACAGCGATCTTATGGGCGATGGTTTTGATTGTTTCGGCTGGAACACCCGTGGGAACGATGATGGAGCCTTCAAACTCTGAAACCTGGGGCTGGGCGGGTGTTGGCTCTTCAGTGACTTTTCGCTTAGCGTTCGCGAGCGCGTTTTCATAACGCTTCACGCGCTCTTCGATCATTTGATTGACCTCTGCTTCCGTAACCACGCTTTCTTTTATTAGTCGCTTGGCATAGATAGCTCGGACGCCGGGATGGGCTTTGACTCTCGCGTACATCAAAGGCTGTGTGTAACTGGGCTCGTCAGTCTCATTGTGGCCCAACCTTCGGAAACCAATCAGATCGAGTACGACGTCTTTATTGAATCGCTGCCGGTAATCAAGCGCGATCGTCAATACTCTAAAGGCCGCCTCGGGGTCGTCGCCATTGATGTGAAAAATTGGCAACTGCGTCATTCGCGCGACGTCGGTTGAGTAAATAGTAGAGCGACCGGCTTCCGGAGAGGTGGTAAAGCCGATTTGATTGTTGATGATTATGTGAATTGTGCCGCCGGTTCTGTAACCCTTAAGTTGGGCGAGGTTCAGTGTCTCCATGACAACGCCTTGCCCTGCAAAGGCCGCGTCTCCGTGGAGCAAGATAGGCATAGCGAGATCCATTACGTCGTCACGACTCAGTTGTTCCTTGCCGAGGCGGTCGTCCTGCCGGGCCCGAACCATTCCCTCGACAACCGGGTCAACAGCCTCAAGATGGCTCGGATTCGGAGAAACAGTAAGAGTGACTTTGCGACCCGTTTCCGTTACGCGCTCTCCGGTTGCGCCCTGGTGATATTTGACATCACCCTCGTCTGCAGGAAATTCGGGATGTACCGACCCTTCAAACGCCGCAAAAATTCTCTCGCACAGATTGCCCACGACGTTGGCCAGTACATTTAAGCGACCGCGATGGGCCATCCCGAATGTAATGTCCTCAACACCTTGTTCCGCGGCCCCCTCGATCAAGCGATCCAGTACCGGAATGACCGTTTCGCACCCTTCCAGGGAAAACCGTTTTTGGCCCAGGTACTTCGTGTGAAGAAATCGTTCAAACTGTTCGGCGGAAATCAGTTTCCACAACAACCTCTTCTTAATTTCCACGGGTATCGGTTGAGGTGCGACGAATTCACGACGAATCTGCTCACGTATCCAATTCTTCTCTTCTTTGCTTTGTATGTGACGATATTCGACGCCGACTTTTCCACAATACGCTCGCTGCAGGATGTCGAGTATCTCTCGCAGCGTGTCGCTCTGTCTGTTCGCGAGGCCGTCAGTGATGAACTCGCGATCAAGATCCCAGATTGTTAGACCATAAGTTTCAATATCCAGCTCAGGGTGATAGAGCACTGGCAGCGCGTGAAGCGGGTCAATATCTGCAATCAAGTGTCCGCGAACCCGATAAGCGTTGATCAACTCAATAACACGGGCTTCCTTTATAGTTTGCTCGCGAGAGCTATCGCCGCCAATAAAGAAAGGATTCCGATCTAAGCTCCAGCGCAGCGGTGCGTATGGAATTCCCAGGTCAACAAAGATCGAATCGTAAAAACCATCCTTGCCGATGATCAGTTCATGAACGCGCGCGAGAAACGCTCCTGACTCGGCGCCCTGGATGATGCGGTGATCGTACGTGCTCGTAATGGCGATTGCTTTGCTGATTCCGAGCTGCGAAAAAGCCTCTGGCGCTAATGCCTGGTATTCAGCTGGGTATTCGATTGCGCCAGTAGCAACGATTAGCGATTGTCCGGCCATGAGCCTGGGAACTGAAGCTACCGTTCCCAGCGTTCCAGGGTTCGTTAGTGACAAGGTCGTGCCCTGGAAATCTGGAATCTGTAACTTGCCGTCGCGAGCTCGTTTTACTACGTCGTCATACGCTGCAAGGAACTGGGAAAACGTCAAGGTGTTTGCGTTCTTGATATTGGGAACAAGCAGGCTTCGTGAGCCGTCTTTTTTTGTGACGTCGATTGCGACGCCAAGATTGACTGCAGTTCTCTTGGCCCTTGCGGGATTTCCTGCAGCTTCGGTGAACCCGTCGTTCAATTGCGGAAACTGATCCAGCGCGCGCAAAACGGCCCACGCGATCAGGTGTGTGTACGACGCCTTACCTCGATCATTTTCAGCCAGGTGCTTGTTGATGATTCGCCGATTTTCATCAAGGAGTTTAACGGGGATGCGTCTCTCGGAAGTGGCCGTTGGAACGGAGAGGCTGGTCTCCATGTTCTCGACGATCTTCAGTGCCGGGCCTCGAATAGGCAGCACTTCGAAGTTACCATCGACGGCAGGCGTAGTAGCCGGTTTCTTTTCTATTGCGGGGGCAATTGCTGCGGCCGGAGCCGGTTTCGTGTTTAGATTTCCATCGGCTAGGGTGGCAACTGCGGGCTTTCCGTTTCCTGATTGTTTTGCGCTGGTTGCGTCGCCCATCAATTCGGTGAAATAAGCGCGCCAAGAGTCGTCAACTAGCTGTGGATTGCTTCGGAATCTATCGAGAAGTCCCTGAACATAGGAAGCGTTGGGACCGAATTCTTCAGCGATAACTTCGGAAAAATCGATTTTATTTTGCGGGTTCAACCTTGAAAATCCTCTCAATGGGTACGAGCGCCACGATATGTGCGCTCAGAATAAAATGACTTCGAAATCGAATGTTTTTAAGACGATAGACTAACATCTCCGATATTCAATTGCATATTGGGACTTAGGGCTTTGGCCTTTGACCTTCCGGCTTTAGGATTGCAGTGAGTCTGCCGGCTCTAACGCCCAACCAGTCAATTAACACGGGCCTTTGCGAAGCCCTTCCACTTCAATTTGTAACTGGCCGGTGCTATCGTAAGCGCACAAGCTACTCTGGACAGAAGATGGACGAACCAGTCGCTCCCGTAACAACTCCCGCGCCAACGAATAAACTCAGAACTCTTTTTGTATTCGGGGCCCTGTTTCTTGTCTTTGCCGGCGTTGTACTTCTAGCCTATCTCTCTTCTTTTTCACGACCCGTAACAACTGTAATTCTTGTTCGTCATGCTGAGAAGGTTCTTGATCCAAACAACCAGGACCCTGATCTAACTCCAGCGGGACAGGAACGCGCAGGCGAGATTGCGCGCATGTTTGCAGGTGCTGGAATCAACGCCATTTACGCCACGCAATTTAAACGCACGCAACAAACAGTCAAACCGCTCGCGGATCAAACCGGCATTCCAGTTACGACGCTTAATGCGAATCAGACTGAGGAGTTGGTTAATCAAATTGTAACCGACCATCGTGGCCAGACCATTTTCATCGCCGGTCATAACAACACAGTGCCGGCAATTGTCTCGGCGTTGGCGGGTGAAAACTATCCGCTCATCCCTGAAAGTGAATACGACAATTTATACGTGGTAACGATCTATCGTGTCGGCAAAGCAAAAGTAATGAAATTGAAGTACGGTCAGCCGAGTACTCAAGGGGTTGGCACCGGCACGATGGTTTCACCTAAATAGCGCAACTCAAAAACATGAAGACTAAAGGCTCAACCTCCACTCAGCGACGCAAATCAAAAAAAGAGCAATCAGGAAATGCAAAGACCGTCGGCCGGCGCAAGTTTTTAAAAGCAGTTCCGGTGATGGGAGCGGCTGGTCTAATGGCGGCCAATACTCCAGTGGCAGCGCTCGCCCAGTCGCCCGGCGGCGCATCTGCTCCTTCACCATCGCCTTCTCCGACGCCTGCTGCTCTACGAATTACAAAGGAGATGTTGCATCAAGCGGAAAAGCTCATCGGTATCGAGTTTACCGACGCGCAGGAGTCGATGGCCCTGAGTGGCATAAATCGCAATCTCGGTGCTTACGAAACCGTGCGCAAGATTGATATTCCACTTGATACCGAACCTGCCATTGCATTTCATCCCGTTCGGGCGAAGCGGGAACTCTATTCTCCAAAACTTAAGTTTCGTTTCAGCAAGGTTGAAGTTCCTTCGTTCAAGACTACGGAGGATCTCGCATTTGCGACCGTGCCGCAGCTAGCTGAGCTAATTCGGACCAAAAAGGTCACATCTACCGATCTGACTAAAATGTACCTGGAACGGCTCAAAAAATATGGTCCAAAGCTGCTCTGCGTTGTGACACTTACTGAAGAACTCGCCTTGAAACAAGCTGCAGACGCTGATGCCGATATAAAGCGAGGCAATTATCGAGGACCGCTCCACGGCATTCCCTGGGGCGCGAAGGATCTCTTCGCTACTAAAGGGATAAAAACTACGTGGGGCGCTGAGCCTTATCGCGATCAAGTTATTGACTACGATTCGACGGTCACTAAACGTCTTGCGGAAGCTGGGGCGGTATTAGTTGCGAAACTTTCAATGGGTGCTCTGGCCCAGGGGCCGAGATGGTTCGGGGGCGTGACTCGCAATCCGTGGCAGCCGAATGAAGCTGAGTTGGGATCCAGTGGGTCATCCGCTGGTCCAGCATCGGCGACGGCGGCCGGGCTGGTTGGATTTTCAATTGGTACTGAGACGCTTGGTTCAATAGTTTCTCCATCCTCGCGTTGTGGATGTACCGGTCTACGTCCAACTTACGGGCGCGTGAGCCGTTACGGCGCGATGGCCCTTAGTTGGACCATGGACAAGATTGGACCAATCTGTCGAGGTGTTGAAGATTGTGCTGCGGTGCTCAGTGCTATCTATGGACCTGATGGCAGGGATTTGACGGTGGGTGATGCACCATTCAATTGGAATCCAAATACAGATCTTGCGAAGTTAAGGATTGGCTACTTGAAGCAGGAGTTTGACGGCGCGGGTTTTCGTCCGGCAAATGACCAACAGAGATTACAAGCAGAGCAGCGTCGCGCAGTGTATCAGGAAGCCTTGAAAGTTTTAGAACAGGCTGGCGCCAGGTTGATGCCGATTGAACTACCCTCGTTTTCCACTGGCTCTTTGCGTTTCATCCTCACTGCCGAGGCGGCGACCGCTTTCGACGACATCACTCGCGATGGACGTGTCAACCAGCTTTCAGGACAGTCAGATGGAGATTGGCCCAATGCGTTTAGAACTTCACGTTTGATCCCGGCAGTCGAGTATTTGCGTGCGCAACGTGCGAGAACCATATTGATGGCACAGATGGGAAAATTGATGTCGCAATGGGATGTGTTTGTAAGTCCGGCCCCGGGTAGTGCGAGTCTACTGGTGACGAATCTGACCGGACAACCGGCTGTGGTGACACCTTGCGGATTCATCAACGATTTACCAACTGCAATCATGTTTACAGGTGGCGTTTACGACGAGGCTTCACCGCTGCGTGTGGCGCTTGCATTTGAGAGAGCGACGAAATGGCACACCATGCACCCTAAAGTGGATTGGAGCAGCTGACCAGAAAAACTTATTGGTCATTGATCATTGGTTCATTTCTCATTTCTCATTTGCCGTGTTCGGACCGCTAAAACAGAATTGAGAATTGAGAAATGATTACTTACCTTCTGAAATGTACCTCACTCCCAGGCTGCTAACCTTCGGTCTCCGGTGAAGCGGAGCGAGGGAGAAGGCGCGGCAGATCCAACAACAATGCGACGTGCCCGTCTCTCATCTCTGCTGCACCGGCGACTGCAAACCAGCGGCCTCCATGGCTGCCAAGATTTCTTACAAGCACCCTTTGATCTGTTGAAACGCCATCTACTAACAAGCCGACTCGCTGTCGCGTCATTCCTTCACCCGCCATTTTTGAAAAGTCGCAAACCAGCAAAGAAGCGGCGCCCGTTTTCGTCGACTGGGACGAACCTCCTAGTAATTTAGCTAATGAAACAATTCTGATCGTCTCGCCATCGGTCTGTAACTGCGGTTCGTCTGTCCCGGTTGGTATCTCACTCCAGCTGGTCTGTCGCACCGACGAAACATAGGTGCGGTCGATTAAGTAACGCTGACCGCCCGAAGTTATCACCGCCACATCGAGTAACCCGAAGGTGACAGGCAGCCGAATCTCAAACCTGGACCATTGTCCTGGTTCGCTTGCCACTGTGATGGCCCCGCCCATCTCTTCGACGGCAGACTCAACTGCATCAAGGCCAACGCCTCTGCCTGATAGGCCGGACACCTGTTGAGCCGTCGAAAAGCCGGGTCGAAATAACAGTCGAACACTCTGAGCCATACTCAATGGCCTGATGCCGTGCCAAACGCCCAATCGCTTTGCTGCTTCGGCGATACTGTGTGGGTCGATCCCTCGTCCATCATCGATCACGGCGATCCTGGTTTGACCCTGCACTGTTGAGACTTCGATCGAAACTGAGGCCGGGACAGGCTTGCCTGAAGTTGCCCGCTGACTGGCGTCTTCTATTCCGTGCGTGACTGCATTTCGAACAAGATGAATCAGTGGGTCAGCTATTGAATCCGCCAGCGACTTATCAATCACTAAGTCACTACCTTGAACCACGAAGGTGATCTCTTTGCCGAGGGACCACGCCGCTGAACGCCCTGCCCGCAAAGCGCGCTGCAGTATTCGATCGATTGAAACCATGCGCAGATTAACCAGCTTCGAGGCTAACTGGAGCAGGGAACTGCTGACGTAGTCGGCGACGTGTACTAATTCGCCTGAGAGACCTGGATTGTCATCTATAGCCTGGTCCAGGTTCTTGTTGGTATCTCTCACCAGGGCGTGAGTCAAAGAGATAATACGATCAAGGTCGTCAAGGTTTATGCGTATTGTGTCAGAGTCACTCGTAGCGAGTTTTGTGTCGGAAGCGGAGTCGTCGTGGACCGGGTCGATTGCGGCAGGTTTGGTCGGGATCAGCTCGACAATCCTTACGTCTGATAAGCCAGACAATTCATGCTGAACCTGGGCAAACTCTGCATCTCGAGCATAGAGGATTCTGAAATTGATCTTTCCAGGTCGTACTTCGTCAACTTGCGGTGAAGTGGAGATCACTTCGCCATTTGTATTGATTAATGCTTGTAGTTGCTGGAACTGTCGATCGAAATCGTGGGCGTCAAATGAAGTCTCGATCAAGTAAGGGATAGCGCCTTCTCCGACAGCTTCGCGAAGTCGGTGTCGTTCCGTTGGATTCAACGCTTGCAAGATGTCTGTTGGTATCGAATTGAGCACAAACTCGACTTCCAGGCGTTCGCGAGTCGAACCCCGCTGCGCAACTTCATTCAACTTTTCAACTAATATCTTGTTTGTTTCTGAGGAAGTGGCACTTCCAGCAAGCAAGCTAGCTGACAAAGCGTCAGCCGTCTCGCTCATTACTTGCAGGACTTCTTTGTCCGGCCGGCACTTACCCGAACGGAGGGAATGGAGTAAGTTTTCAAATTCATGAGCGAGTTGACCTGTAGTATTGAAGTTATTTGCTGTGGCGGAGGCTTTGAAACTGTGGAGTGTTCGAAAGAGAGCCTCGACGATTCGCCTGGTCTTTTTACCGTCGCCACCTGACTCCCGCAGTTGTTCGATGGCCGCAAAAACTTCTTCCAGGCGATCTTGAAGTTCGGCCACAATCACACGTTGCGTTTGATCCACAACCGAATACTAAATGCTAAGAGGGCAAATGGGGAATAGTTTTATCCACTCAATTGGGCACGAGTGTTGCTGGTTAGCGAAAGGTGGTGATTGGTTTTGCACAAAAAGTTGTATTTGTCACCATTAATAAACCGCGAAGCGTGCCTGACCGGACCACTCGCTCAACAAAGCGATCGTACAGCAGTCGATTGAGCGTGGCATCCCGTCACTGCGAGAGCGATACTGTATGACGTGTAGGCGTGCACTCAGGAAATGAGCACAAGGATAGAAGAGCAGACGAAGCAAAGACGCCGATTTGTGCCACTTGGCGTGATTTTCGGTGTGGTGGGCCTTGCTCTATTTGCTTACTTTGTCAGCAGAGTCGGCGTCTCAGAAATTCTGGACGGGATCGGGCGTCTCGGTGTCGGGTTTTTGTTGGTGTTGGCCATATCGAGCATCCGTCACATAGTTCGATCGGTGGCTTGGACCAGGTGCGTCGAAGCTCCGTACGCACTCCGGTTTCGCGATGCTTTTGCGGCACGGCTGATGGGTGATGCTTTGGGCAATATAATTCCGTTGGCGAGCGTCGCCGTAAGTGAGCCATCAAAGGCGGTCTTCGTCAAACACAAACTGCCTTTGATGATTGGTCTTTCTGCCCTCGCAATCGAAAACATCTTCTACAGCCTCTCAGTGGCGCTTTTCATGTTTTGTGGGACGGCGACACTGCTACTAACTTTTAGTCTGCCCAGGGGACTTCGATACGCAACTATCGCAGCTCTGGCCGGCGCACTTCTTTTTATTCCGTTAGCGTTGGCAGTCGTTCGTGGCGGCGCTCGTGTATTAAGCGGAGGTTTGAATTTCCTTGCGAGGCACAGGGTCCCCGATCGAGTGCTTAATAGGTTAAGACCTGCGGCGGCCACACTCGAGGATCGCATCTATGGTTTCTATCAACGCAATCAACAAAGCTTCTACTCGATCTTTGGTCTCGAAGTAATCTTTCACCTGGCCGGCGTGCTTGAGATCTACACCACGTTGTCGTTCATAAGTCCGGTCCAACCAACTCTTACACAGGCGTTAATTCTGGAATCAGTCAACCGAATTATTAACGTAGTATTTAAGTTTATTCCGTTGCGCGCGGGTGTGGATGAAGGCGGGACTGGTCAGGTCTCAAAAGTACTGGGTCTGACCAAAACTACCGGGGTAACGCTGGCGATCGTTCGTAAGGGACGCGATCTTTTTTGGAGTGTGATTGGCCTGCTTTTATTGCTGCAACGCGGGTTTTCCCTGCGTAATCTCCAATCTGAACAGGAGTCGAGTGAAAACCCTTTACCGGCGTCGTCACCTGTCACAACCAGCGATTAAGACTTTCAGTCGTAAGCCAACGCGGTTACCGCATCGAGATTTGATGCGCGGAGCGCTGGATACAAAGCACCAACGACACCTCCGAGCAAACCGATTGCGGCGGCAGTTAATGCCCAGGTCCAACTGTATTCAAACATCAATCCGTAGACTCTATGAATAAGAGATCCTGCGATGAGTGAAACGATAAAACCCGCGATGAGTCCGATCACGCTTATCAACACGGCTTCTTTTTCAATTACCCCGATTATGTACCCTCGAGACGCGCCCATCGATTTCAAAATGCCAATTTCACGAGTGCGTTCGGTTATTGTTGTATACATCGCAAGCATTACCACCAGTGCGCTCACGATCGCCGAGAGACCGACCAACACGCGTAAGAAAACGGGTAGGTAAGGAATATTCTTTTCAATCGCGGTGAAGACCTCGCGAGTTGGCTGGATGGTGTTGCCTGGCAACTCTCGATTGATTCGAGCCTCGACATTCGCTATCTGATTAGGATCACGTAGCTTGATAAAAATAAAGGTACATTTTTCCGGCGCTTCAATCGCAGTCTGTAAAGCTTGAAGAGACATCTTTACGCGAGCGCCGGATTCAGGTTCATAGATACCTGTAATCTTATAAGGCTGATCTCCAAATGGGTTCAGTGTATCGCCGACTTTCAGGTTGTTACTCGAAGCCTTTATTCGATCGATGGCGACCTCATCTAGAGCTTGCGGTCCACGCCCCTGGACCAGTCCAATCCCATTCATTCGCGCGTAGCGTTCCCAGTCGACACCATCGATCTGTTCAATACCAAAACCCTTCGTTCCCTGGACGAAATGGCGGATCACCGGGATCGCGTCGTCCACGCCCTCGATCGCCTTCAGACGATCTTCGTACTGAATCGGGAGGTTCGCTGTATTTGCGGTCAATTGCACAGCGCCTGGCCTCATGAAAATGAGCTCGGCGGCGACATTCGAAGCCCGCCGTTGCAGATCATTAGACATGCCTCGGGCGAGGCCCGTAAACAGCATGACGAGGCAGACACCGAGAGCTATGCCGGCAACGCTAACGAGGGTGCGGATCGGTCTTTGTCGAATATTGGAGGTAACTAAATTATCCATGCATCAAGAAGAGGTCACTGATATAAATTTGGGCCAAATGGTGCATGCGCCTTGCACCCGTAAGTTTCACTATAACCATAAAGCATTTTGGAATAAGCTACCACAGTCCGGAATGAATCTTGAAAGAGCTTGTGTGTAAATAATCCGTGACACTTAAGTGGTGTTCTTAAGTTGCGTACCATCCGGTCGCGTTGCTCGCGGTACTGTTATATCTGCTTAAGGAATTTGGTTTTGTCTCGAGATTTAAAGTTTAGTTCTACCGCTCCCTCGCTCGGTGTTACCAAACCGCAGAGCATTTGGTCGAGTTTGAAAACTATCAGACTGGGTTTTGTAAGCAGTCTTGATTGGACCGTTGTGGCCGCCCTCCTTCTTTTCATAATCCTCGGGTTTGGTCTTCGCCTCAATCAGCTGTCAGCAATTGGCTTTGCTGAAGACGAAATGAATAAGCTCGATGCGATCAAAGCGTACGAGCGCGGCGACTTCTCGGCGAACGCAGAGCACCCGATGGTAATGAAGCTGTTGATGTGGGGTTCGCTCAAGCTCGCTCCAGTTGAAAGTACAGAAGTCGCATTAAGGCTCCCTAACGTTCTTGTTGGCGCACTTACTGTTGTTCCCCTGTTTCTTCTGACTGCTGCCTTCTTTGATCGTTGGACAGCGTTACTAGCGGTTGCATTCTGGGCCTTTGGTATAAATGCAATTACTCACAATCGAATCGGAAAGGAAGACTCGCTGCTGGTTTTCTTCATGTTGTTTGGCTTCTATTTCTTTCTGAGGGCCAAACAGACATCGCCGGTGAATTTGCCTCAACGTAAACATAACTATGCGTCGAGCGCTGTTTCATTCGGTCTCATGATCGCCTCGAAATATTTTCCTCATTACCTGGGTCTGAACATGCTGTTCCATCATAAGTTTCACGTTCGGCAACCTGTAGCGGGCGAGCCGAGCGGCCGAACGCCAGGATGGTTCTTCTTGTTGATTGGATCCGTGTTCTTGTTAGCCAGTCCGGCACTTTTGCTGCCCGATGTATGGCATTACGTCGATGCGTACATGGGCGAGAAGCTACTTACGCATTCTGGTTATTTGTTTGCGGGACGTCTTTATAAAAATAATATGTCCAGTTCGCCCTTCTGGGGCACTCCGATCTATTTTTATCTGCTGTTTTTGTTGATCAAGGTTCCGCCGGCCGTGTTGTTTGGGTTGATAGTTGGACTTGCCGTTTCAATAAAGCGGCGACATGAAGTTGGTTACGCCTTTTTGCTCTTCATGTTCTTCTTCTGGCTGATTCCTTATTCCTTAATTGGCGGAAAGTGGTTGAGGTATACGCTGGCAGTAATGCCGTTTGTTTATATGCTTGCTGCGGTTGGAGTCGTCGCTATCGTCTCTGTCGTCTCTAAACACTTAAAGATGAAGCCTGCGCTTGTAGCTACTTTCGCAATTATAATTTTTGCCGTTCTTCCAAGCTGGACTGCAATTGCGAATGGCCCACACTACGCGCTTTACACAAATATGTTTGCCCCCGGAAAAGCCGGTTTCTACTTTCCTCACGACGAGTTTTACGACGATGGTCTGCGCGAGGCCATCAAGTACGTCTGCGAACATGCTCCACAAAATGCAATTATTGCGCACGAGACGCCGGCGGTAGCGCGTTATTACTTACAGTCATTCGGCCGGCCGGATCTTCAGGCTCATGCGATTTCGGCAAAAGATTTCAATGTGAAGGATGTGCAGGGACCAATCTTTGTAGTTGTCCAGCGAGGCCGAACCTATTTTGAGAACCAGCAAGAGCTTGAATACACGCGCGCCAACTTTACGAAAGTTCACGAAGTTTTCATTGGTCCTACCAGTGCAGTCGAGGTTTTTTCTAATCTGTATGTCACCGATATTTGTGTGCCCTCGAAGTCATCGGCTAATCTCACCTCATGAACATTCGAAAATTCCCGGTCTTCATTACGTGGCTGACCCTGGTCATCACGCTTTCCATTACTGCGGTTTCACAGTCGTCATCCGACGGAACAACTCGAGTTCAAGTTACGATTCTCAGTACGACGGATCTGCATGGCAATCTTGACCCGATCGATTACTACACCAACAAGCCTGACAACCGTGGCCTAGCGAAAATCGCGACTCTCATCAAAGGTGTCCGGCGCGAACAGCAGAATGTCGTTTTGATAGACTCGGGCGATACGATTCAAGGCTCACCGCTTGAATCGTTTCATGCCAGGAAAAATAATCAGCCGACTGACCCGATGATGTTGGCGATGAACTCGCTTAAATATGATGCGATGGCGGTAGGTAATCACGAATATAACTTCGGACTAAAAGTCCTTGAAAAGGCCCGTTCTGAAGCACAGTTTCCCTGGTTGTCCGCAAATACTTACGACTCTGCAACCGGCAAGACGCATTACAAGCCTTATCTCATAAAAGATGTTGCCGGGGTGAAGATTGGGATCCTTGGACTTACAACCCCGGGAATTCCCAGCTGGGATAACGCCCAAAATTTTAAGGGCCTTGAGTTTCACGAGCCGCTTTTAGAGGCGCAAAAATGGGTTCCGATTCTCCGTCAACAGGAAAAGGTTGACGTTGTTGTTATCGCGATGCATATGGGGTTGGAAGAGGATCTGCGAACAGGCGAGCCAAATCCCGGTCAAGTGCTGCACGAAAATGAAGCTATAGCAATTGCGGAACAAGTACCTGGCGTCGATCTAATTTTCATGGGCCATACCCATCGCGAGGTGCCGTCCCTTGTTATTAATGGAGTCTTGCTGACGCAGGCGAATCATTGGGGTCGTCACCTTGCTCGTGCTGATCTGTATTTGGAAAAAGGGAGCTCGAGTGACTGGCACATTTACGCAAAGTCGGCCCGAACTATTCCCACTGATGACAAAGTTCAGCCGGATCCGGAAATCGTCAAACTTATTGAGCCTTACGATAAAGAGACGCAAGCTTGGTTGGGTCGCGTAATAGGTGAGTCACCGGCTGAGCTAACTGCGAAGGAAGCCAGGTTTCGCGATACGGCCATTCTGGATGTTATTCAGAAAGTGCAACTGGAAGCGGGTAAAGCTGACGTCTCGATGGTTGCCAGTTTCAATCTCGACGCTCGCATTGCAAAAGGGCCAGTAACTGTCCGCGACATCGCTGGGCTATACGTTTACGAAAATACTCTGGCAGTGCTCGAAGTTACCGGACAACAATTGAAGGAGGCTTTGGAACATTCGGCCAGGTATTTTCAACCGTATGTGCCCGGGAAGTCGCTCGCAGAACTTGTGAACGATAAGATTCCTACCTACAACTTCGATATAGCCGAAGGTGTTACTTACGACCTGGATATCTCGAAGCCCATTGGTCAAAGAATTCAGAATTTAAGATTCCGCGGGGAACCGCTTAAGCCCGACCAAAAACTTCGCCTTGCGACTAATAACTATCGTGTGAATGGAGGCGGTGGTTACACGATGTATAAGGATGCTCCGGTGGTCTACCGGTCGAGCGAAGAAATACGTGAGCTAATCATTGACTGGGTCGAGAGGCATAAGACGATTCCAGTTGAGCCGGATAATAATTGGAGAATTGTGTATTAGGGGGAAGAGTCGAGTTTGGGGTTTTATAGGACCTATAGGACGTATAGGACCTATTCTTCTTTCTTCATAAATAAAGACCAGGACGGCAATCCGGGGGCTTTGGATTGCCGTCCTGGTTTCTTACTAAGGAGACGCGTACGACTCCAGTTACCGCTGGCACGTCTCCCGCGCGGACAGTCTCCAGTTACTGCAACGTGACAATGACTTCGAGAGGCTTCTGAGCGTTTGCCTTACCAACCAAATTGCCATCTCGTTCAAGTGTGCGTTCTCGACCTGATTTCGCTAGCTTTCGTCCGTTTGTAAAACCCGCGGACCAAACTTCGGCGAGAAAGTACTCATTACCGTATTGGTGAAATACCAGTTTCCCTTTGCTTATTGGGCCATTCTGGACCAGGGGACTCGAAAGTCTGAAAATGGATGCGTCGTCTGAACGCGAGCTGATGCGCAGCGTCTCGCCAGTCGATGTGGTTGCCGCGACGTTATATTCGCCTGCTGGCAACGTTGTATTTCCTACCTGGAATTGAAAGGGGATGTCCGCTGTCTGTCGCTTGGTACCCTGTCCATATACGGCTGTCGAGCCGGCAACGAGTGCGAACGAGATTACTAGTCCCACGATTCTAAGATGAGAGGTGATGTGCTTGGTCATGGTCTTTCTCCTTTATCTGGGCGGTGGCCTGTACGTCGCTTCCCTTGCTAAGACTGTGCCACTCGTTAGTCCGAGGAGAATGAAATAAAAGCCCTTAAGAAATGGTATTTAGAAATGAAAGGGTCGGGTTAAACGCGTAACTTCGGGCCCTCGTGCAGCAACCTGGCTATCTAAAAAGATAGTTGAGCTAACTGGTCGGATAGCCTAAGAACAGGTTTATAAGGTTGTTGCCGGAATGCGGTTAGACGCGTAGACTTTGAAGACATCAGAAAGACCTCTCGACGAAGAAAATGCAGGCACGACTCGCAGCCATATCTGGAAAACTTAAAGGCGCGATAATTACAATCAAAGATGACTCGTTCGTCATCGGTCGAGAAGTAGCCGCGAACCTTTGTATCGCCGACGCTTCGGTTTCCCGCCGCCACTCGCTCATCGAGAAACAGGGTGAAGACCTTGTAATCAGCGATCTCGAAAGCTTGAACGGTACATTTGTAAACGATGTGCCGGTAAGAACAAGGGTCCTGGAACATGGAGACCGTGTCCGCATCGGCGAGTCACAATTTCTCTTTCTCGCGAATGAAGCCGCTGTTACTTCCAAGTCGAGCCTGGTAAGACTTGACGGCACCAAAGTGATGAGCGGTGCCACACTTCAAGTCAGATTTGACGATGCTTTCTACCTGATGGCGCGCGACCTCAGCGCGTTGATGAAAGTGAGCACCACGATCAATTCGATTCGTGGTCTCGACGATCTTCTGGAACGTTTGATCGAGCTGCTTTTCGAAGTCGTGCCGGCACAGCGCGGCGCGATTCTCCTGACCAACGAAGACT